>JAYWBT010000064.1:0-6452 GCA_043781235.1 Deltaproteobacteria bacterium | reverse complement strand
CTCGGATAAGGTCCAACGGCCTGCCGCGACGCTCTCCGCGCCGCCGCGAATGCCTGGAGTCCAAGAATGAAGAATATCCTCGTTGCGATGGCAGCCCTGCTCCTGTCCACCGCCGCGCTCGCCGACGACGCGGCGAAGACGCCCGATGCCGCCAAGGCGCCGGACGCCGCCAAGCCCGCGAAGAAGTCCAGGGCGGCACGCGCGCTCACCGCCGCCGAGATGAAGTTCGCCGCCCCTCCCAACATGACGGGCGTCCAGATCGCCCCCATCTCCGGCGACGCGACCAAGGGCGCCTACGAGAGCATGGTCAAGTTCGCCGCCGGCACCAAGCACCCCTTGCACACGCACACCAACGGCGTCGAGGCGGTGGTGATCAGCGGCACCTGGTATTCGGGCCCCGACGACGCCACGGCCAAGGACTTCGGCCCCGGCTCGTTCGTCCTCGTGCCCGGCGGCATGAAGCACGTCAGCGGCTGCCGCGACGGCGCCGAGTGCCTCATCTTCCAGGAGGGGCACGCGAAGTTCGACATGATGCCGGCCGGCGGCGCCGATGGCGCCAAGCCGGCGGACGCCGCCAAGGGTGACGAGAAGAAGGCGGACGACAAGAAGTAATCGGCGCTCGAGGACCGCAGCACCGCCCGGCGCCGTCTGGAACAATGGCGGCCCGGGCACCGTCCTCGACCGGGGTTTCCAACCCCTATCATTGCACTGACTGTGTGCGGAATTACGCCTGAGACAGCGGAGAAGCTGTTTACGGCAACCATCAAGAAACCAGGCGTATGCTGACAACGAGCCTCTTTATCGTGCTCTGTGCCGCTGGTGAGGTGGGCGCACAAAGCGAAGGCTATACTTCGAATCCATCGTACCCACCGCATCCTGTCGCGGGGGCGTATCGGTCTATCGCTTTCGCAAGCGAAGGTGTTGTGCCTGATTCGAAATCTCGTCGCGAGTTGTCCCGCCGCGCTTCAGGCATGAGGCGCGCGATCGCCACGGCGGTCCAGGAGGCAAGTCGGCGAGGAGTAGACGCAGGCCTCTATATACGGCGCTCCGTGGTAGGGCCCATGGATTTGCAAGAATGCATAAAGCGATATGGAAGAAGTGTGGTTCATGATCCGGCGGTAGCTCCCGCGGTAGGCACACGACGATTCTGGTTCGTGCAGTTGCGAATACCCCCGAGCCGAGAGGTTGGCGTCGTGTCGAATGATGGTGGTTTGTGGGCTTTTGTTGACGCTGCAGATACGCGGAAAGTTCTTTACTCTCAGATTTCCAAATAGGTGAATGATTGCTCGGAGGCATCGATCGACGCTCGCGCAGTGGCTCCGCGCCTTTCCGCAGGCTGGGAGCTGAGGCAAGATGCCATTGAATTGGCGGCCCGACCGAGGCATTGCGCGAGTAGCGGGAAGGCGGGTCGAAAACGGCTACCTCCTTCCGGCGGCCTTCGCGGCATAGGCAGGGAAAAGGCATAGATAGAATGACGAAAGGCCAGGTGAGCGGCCGTCCGCCGCCCGGGAGTTCCGTGGACCGCATCGCCAGAGCGCTGGGTGTGACGCGGGTGGCGCGCGTGACCGGGCTCGACCGAGCCGGCATCGAGGTGGCCTGCGCCATCCGCCCCGGCGGGCACGTTCTGCAGATCACCAACGGCAAGGGCCGCACCTTCGCGCAGGCGGCGCGGGGCGCGCTCTCCGAGGCGGCGGAGCTCTGGGCGGCCGAGCGCATCGATCCTGCTGCGTGCCGCTTCGCTTCGCTGCGCGAGCTGCCGGGGGCGTGGGACGCGGCCGACCTCGGCTCGGCCGGAGAGTTGGTCGCGCCGCTCTTGTGGAGCGACCGGACGCGCATCGCCTGGGTCGAGGCCCGCGAGCTCTTCTCGGAGGAGACCGTCCACGTCCCGGCGCAGGCGGTGCATTGCCCGCCGCCCGGCTCGGCGCAGCTCGGCCCCGCGGTCGTTCGTTGGAGCACCAACGGAATGGGCGCGCACCGCACGCGCGCGCTGGCGCTGCGGCACGCGCTGCACGAGGCGGCCGAGCGCGACCAGCTGGCCCGCGCGCTGCCCGGCGGCTGGACTCCGCGGGCGATGCGGGAGCGCAAGCTGCGCGAGGTGCGCGTCATCGGCGAGGGCCTCGAGGCGCACTTCTTCGATCTGGGCGGCAACCTCGGGCTGCCGGTCGCGGCGGCGCTCCTGATCGATCGCGAGGACGGGCCGGTGCCCATCGCGGCGGGCTATGCGTGCGGGGACGACGCGCTGGAGCGCGCGCTGCTGGAGGCGGCGGAGTCGCGGCTGACCGACGTGCACGGCGCCCGCGAGGACGTCTCGCCGATGGACCGCGGGGACGCGGCGGCGCTGCGCGAAGCGTGCCTGCGCATCCGGGGCCGGCGCGCGCGGCTGTCGGGTCGCCCGGGCGACGTGCTGCGGAGGCTGTGGCGCGCGGGCTTCCGCCGGGCGGCCGAGGTGCGGCTCGCGCGCGCGCCGCTCTTCGTCGTCAAGGTGATCGTGCCCGGCCTCGCCGTCTCGGAGCTGCTGTGAAGAGCCGCCGTCCCGGAGCTGCGGTGAATCAGCGGCCGGTGGTCGCCTTCGTCGGACCCTCCTTGCCGCACGCCGAGGCGCGCGCGCTCGGCGCGGAGGTGGTGCGCGGGCCGGCGCGGCAGGGCGACATCTGGCGCGCGCTCGAGCTGCGGCCGCGCGCCATCGCGCTGGTGGACGGCGTCTTCGAATCGCAGCCGTCGGTCTGGCACCACGAGCTGCTCGACGCGCTCGACGAGGGCGTGGCCGTCTTCGGTAGCGCCAGCATGGGTGCCCTCCGCGCCGCCGAGCTGCAGGCGCGCGGCATGATCGGCGTCGGGCAGATCTTCCGCTGGGTGCGCGACGGGGTGGTCGAGGACGACGCCGAGGTCGCGCTCCTGCACGCCGGCGCCGAGCACGGCTATCGGCCGCTGACCGTGGCGCAGGTCAACGTGCGGCACGCGGCGGCGCAGGCTCTCCCCGCTGGAGCTGATCGCCAAGCTCGCCGCGCTCATCCCGCCGCCGCGGGTTCACCTCACTCGCTTCCATGGCGTCTTCGCCCCGAACGCTGCCGCCCGCAGCCGCGTCGTTCCGGCTCCCCCGGCAAGCGAGGCGATCACTTGCGCCGCGCCCGCCAACGAGGCGTCCCCTCCCGCGCTCGCCCCGCTGCTCGGCCCCACCGCGCACGCCCCCGCGGCCCCGCGCGAGCGCGTCCCCTGGGCAGAGCTGCTCCGCCGCACCTTCGCAATCGACGTCCTACAGTGCCCCCGCTGCCACAGCCGGATGCGGGTGCTGGCCTTCATCACCGACCCGCCCGTCGTCGCCCAGATCCTCGACCACCTCGGCCTGCCACCACCGGCCCGACGCTGGCCCCGCCGCGCAGGTCACCGCAGCTCGACCTCGGCGCGTAGCCCGGCTCACCTCCAGCGTCAGACCCCCGAACGGCACCCTCACCGCGCCGTCTCCCCGACGGAAGGGGCGTGCTCCGCCCGCTGCCAGGAATTCCGGCCACCCTGGCGGCTCGGCCCGCACGATTCGCGCCCGAACGGCTTCGCAGCGGCGGCCGCCTGCGCTCCCGCTGCTTCCGCCAACCTCGGGAAAGGGCTTTGAAAGTCCTATGAGTTGAGGAATCACGCCGCGGATCCTACAATCCGACCTATCTCTATTACACGCTGGGAAAGCTCGAGATCCAGGAGCTCGCGCGCGATTACCAGGAGCAGAAGCACGCCACGCTGAAGCAGTTCCACGATGCCTTCGTGGCGCAGGGAGCCCTGCCCATCCCGATGGTGCGGGAGCCGCGTCGTCCTATGGGCAGCTTCCCGGAAGCCCCGCGATCCACTGCCGCACCAGGGCGAGGCCCTCCTTGTCGACCACGCTGCGGCCGATGAGGGGCATGGCGATGGACGACTTCGTCGCCGCCAGCCGATAGGAGAGGATTGAATGATCGGGATCTCCTGGGACGACATCCCAGGAGAACCCGCCCGTCGCCTCGCCGGCCGCGACCGGCGATTTGCAGACTCCATAATGCGCGGGGATGGTCTCGCTGGCCGGGAGCAGGAGGCCGGTGGTGCGCGCCGCGCCTTCGGTGCTGTGGCAGTGCGCGCAGTTGACCTCGAGATAAGCGCGGGCGCGCTCGTCCAGCGAGCCCGTCGCGGGATCGTTCCACACCGGCATCCGCGGCACGCCCGAGGAAGGCAGCCCGGAGAGGAGCCCCGCGCTCGAAAGGCGCGCGAGCTGATCGCCCTTGTTCAGGTTGCGCGCCTTGGGCCCGAGCGGAAGGGTGACGCCGCTGGCGTCGTGGCATTCGCGGCACTGCGTCGCGCTCGGCACCAGGTAGTTGGCGGTGACGGTGGCGCCGGTCTCGTCGAGCCACGAGATGCTCTGCACCTCGCCGCCCTGGCTGAGCGCGGCGCCCTTCTGCGCGGCATCCCAGACATAGGCGTAGCCGTGCCAGAGGCCGTCGTCCTGGCGGACGAGCAGGCGCGTCTCGATCCAGCGCACCAGCGGCTGCGGCTTGCGCAGGTCGTCGCGGAAGCCGAACCTCTTGATCAGGATGGTCCCTTGGGGAAAGTCGAGCGCGCTGGTGGCCTGGTAGGCCGCCGGCTTTCCCGCCGGCAGCAGCATCGAGCGTTGCTTGACCGCGCCGTCGGAGAAGAGCGGGGTGTTGAGGTCGTAGGGCGTGGCGCTGTCCAGGCACCACTCGGCCAGCGTCGGATAAGGTTGTGACGGCGTGCCGCCGGGCACGCACGGCCCGGCGGCATGCCCGCACGCGAGGCAGAGCGCGCAGGCTCCCAGCAGCGCCCTCAAGGGAGCGTGACGGCCGGCAGCGCGGGCAGCTCGCAAGTGGTCGCCGCGGTGTCGAAGGTGACGATGGCGGCCAGGTTGCTGCCGTCGGGCTTCAGCTGCTCGAGGTGGAGGTCGGAGAAGGTCGCGCCGGTATTGTTCTTGAAGCAGATCTGCATTGGATTGTTCGCCGGCCCGCCGGGCGTGCCGCCGTGATCGATGATGTCGTCGTAGAGGATGGACGGGACCGCGCCGCCGGGAAACTTGCCCAGGCCCGACGCGAGCAGGAGCCCCAGCTGGGTGAACGGATCGGGCCCGAGCCCGCCGTTGGAGAAGGTATTGTCGTGCGCATAGACGCGCGCGGGATAGGGATAGTAGCTGGCGTCGTTGGGATCCAGGCCGGTGATGAGGTAGCTCACCACGGAAAAGCCCGCGGTGTTGTTGCCCTGGACGGTATTGCCGAAGAACTCGACGTCGTGGTTCGCCATCACGAACGAGCCGGTGCCGGAAGGGACCACGGCCACGATGTCTCCCGCGGCGGCAAAGTTCTTCGTATTGTTGGAGATGATTTGATTGTTGAAGACGCGCACGTTGTGCCCGCCCTTCTGCGGCAGGCCGGGCAGGTCGAAGACCAGGATGCCAGCGGTGTTGTGGGTCGCGGTATTGCCGGTGACGTCGGCATTGAAGGAGTTCTCGATCTCGATGCCGGCTACGTTGCCCTGCGAGACGTTGTTGCGCACCACGATGTTCTGCGATTGCCCGACATAGAAGCCGGCGTCCGACGCCCCCTCGACGGTGCTGTTCTCGATGAGCACGTTCTTGCAGGCGACGGGATAGAGGCCGTAGGCGCCGTGCGTGGTGTTGTCGGCGGCCGTCCAGAGGACATGCACGTTGCGGATGGTGACGCCGGTCGAGCCGATGATCTTGACCGCATTGCCCTTGCTGTTCTGCACGGTGAGGTCGCGCAGGACGAACCCGTCGGAGTGGTCGGCCACGTAGACCGCGTCGCTGCCCGCGACCTGCCCGGTGAAGTCGAGCGTGGTCTTGTCGAGGCCCGCTCCCTTGATGGTCACGCCGGCGGCGGCGAGGCTCAGCGTATTGGTAAAGGCGAAGGTGCCGGTGCCGAAGGCGATGGACGAGTTGGGCTGCGCGGTGGCGAACGCGGCGGAGATATCGCTCTCCTTCGCGCCCGCGTTGAAGGCGGTGCACTTCCCCGCGACGCCGTCGCAGGGTGAGCTCTTGCCACAGGACAGAAACGCAACGGCGCACAGGATGCTGCAGGTGACGCGCATGGTTCCCCCAATCGCGATGCGCGGATGCTACTGCTTTTCAGGCTGGCCCACTCAATAATCGTGAGTGTTCAAAGTTCCCGCGAAAACACCTGCGATCGCGCCGGCCTCGACGCCTCGATGCGAGGCCTCGCGGTGCTGGCCGCGGGCGGCCGGCAAGCGCTGTCGACCAGAATCAACTGCCCTCCGGCCTTCGCCGGTGGGGAACCTTGGCCTTGGGGAAGGCGCCAGCCAGGGCGGCGAGGCGCCGCCGGGCTGCCTGTTCGATGAGCGCCTGCAGGCCGCGCTCGATGACCGCCGTCTTGCTCTTCTCGCCGGTGACGCGGCGGGCGTCTTCGAGAAGGCGCTCATCGATGTCGAGGGTCGTCCGCATGCAGATGAAG
>JAYWBT010000063.1:0-6479 GCA_043781235.1 Deltaproteobacteria bacterium | reverse complement strand
TCAGGCAACCGTCCTGCGGGAACTGCAGCAGTTCATTGCGCGGGAGCGTGCGCTGTGAAGCTCGCCGTCTCGAGCATCGCCTGGAACCCGCCCGAGGAGCCCGCGGTCGTCGAGGTCCTGGCGGCGCACGGCCTGACCGGCGTCGAGCTCGCGCCCGGAAAGCTCTTTGCCGGAAGCCCGCTCGAGGCCACGCCGGCGCAGGTGGCCGCGGTGCGCGCTTTCTGGGGATCGCGCGGAATGGAGATCGTGGCGCTGCAGGCGCTGCTCTTTGGCCATCCGGAGCTGCGCCTCTTCGACGAGTCGCGACCGCAAACGCTCGAGTATTTGAAAGCCATCATCCGCCTCGGCGGCGCGCTGGGGGCGCGGGCGCTGGTGTTCGGGGCGCCGAAGAATCGTGCGCGCGGCGCGCTGCCAGCAGCCGAGGCGTGGAATATAGCCCTCAATTTCTTCGGCGCCATCGGCGAAGAGGCGCGGGCCGCGGGCACCTGCTTCTGCATCGAGCCCAATCCAGCTCAATACGGCGCCGACTTCTGCACCGACTCGGCGCAGGCTCTGGCGCTGGTCGAGGCCGTCGGTTCGACGGGCTTCGGACTGCACCTCGACAGCGCCTGCGCGCTGCTCGCCGGCGAGGACTTCCCCGCACGCATCGCCGCATCGGCCGCCGTCCTGCGCCACCTCCACCTCTCCGAACCGGAGCTCGCGCCCGTCGCCGCGGGCGGCACCGCCGATGTGCAGGCCATCGGCATTGGGTTGCGCGGAATCCATTACGCTCATTACGTCTCGATCGAGATGAAAGCCTCGCCCGACGGCGGCAACGCCGCGCGCGTCGAGCGTGCCTTGCAGCACGTAAGCCGGGCGATCTGAGGCGATCGGGCCGGTAGACCTCAGCCGAACAGCGCCTCGACGAACTCGTGTGGATCGAACGGCTTCAGATCGGCCACCTTCTCGCCGACGCCGACATAGCGGACCGGGATCTTCAATTCATCGCAGATGCCGATGATGACGCCGCCCTTGGCGGTGCCGTCGAGCTTGGTGAGGACGAAGCCGGTCACGCCGAGCGCCTCGTGGAACTGGCGCGCCTGCTGGATGGCGTTCTGCCCATTGGTGGCGTCGACCACCAGCAGCACCTCGTGCGGCGCGCCCGTATGCGCTTTCCCGAGCGTGCGCTTCAAGCCTTTCAATTCATCCATCAACGTAGTCTTGGTGTGCAGCCGGCCCGCGGTATCGCAGAGCACCACCTGCACGCCGTCGGCTTTGGCTTTCGTGACGGCATCGAAGAGCACCGCGCCGGGGTCGCTGCCGTCCTTGCCGCGCACGATCGGCACCTGCGCGCGCTCGGCCCAGATGTCGAGCTGCTCGCCCGCGGCGGCGCGGAAGGTATCGCCCGCGCCGAGCAGCACGCTGCGTCCCGCTCCCTTCACCCGCGCCGCGAGCTTGCCGATGGTGGTGGTCTTTCCCGTTCCATTGACGCCGACCACCATGACGACCTGCGGCGGCGCGACGTCGGCCGCAAGCTCCGGCAGCCCGCCGTGGCCCGCCTTTTCGGGAGCTCCGCCCAGGGACAAGATGCGCTCGATCTCCTCGCGCAGCGCCCCCTTGACCTTCGAAAGGTCCGACAGCTCCTTGCGCTTGAGCCGCTCTCGCACCGACTCGAGCAGCGATGTGGCGGTGCGCACGCCGACGTCGGCGGAGAAGAGGATCTCCTCCAGCTCGCCGAGCGCGGCCTCGTCGAGTTCCTTGCCGGTGCCGAGCAGCGCGTTGAGCCGCGCCATGAAACCGCCCCGCGTCTTGGCGAGCCCTTCGGACAGCGTGCGGCCGGTCTCGAGCTCGGCCAGCTTCTGGCGCCGCTCGGCCTCGGTACGCCGCGTCTCCTCCTCCTGCGCCTGCTCGAGCGCGCGGGCGTGCGCTTCAGCCTCCTCGCGCGCCGCGGCCCCGGCCTGCCTGCGCAGCTTCTCGACCGTTTCCTGGCTCTTGCGCTGCTCGTACTCGAGCTTGCGGCGGGCGTCCGACAGCTCACGCTCGTAGCGCGCGATCTCGGCGCGCGCCGCCGCGGAGCCGGGCGCTCCGGCGGCTTCTGCCTGCGCCGCCACCAGCGACCTCTCGGCGGCATCAACTGCGGCCCGCGCCTTCTCCTCGCGCGCAAGGCGCTCGGCCGGCGTGTGCACTTCTGGCACCGCGATCTCGAGCTGCTCCTTCGGCGCGGCCTCCGGCAGCCCCGGAGGCGGTGGTTTTCCAGCGGGGCGGACGAAGAAGCGCGAGAGCAGGGCGAAGACGATCGCGAGCGCGACGAGCAGAGCGACGACAAACGCGATCTGTTGAGCGGTGACGGCGAGGAGCATGGAGCCGCGCACCATAGGGTGCGCGCACGAGCCGTTCAAGCGCTACGCGAACCTTCGATCGGTGCAGTCGCGCGCTCTCGATGGGTGCACTCTGTCTCCGCCGCGGATCCGGGCACCCCGCGCGCCCTCCTGTGCGCGTCCGCGGATGGCTCACCCGTTCTGCCTTCAGCGGTGCGCACGGCGGTCGCGCAATGTCGGGCTTGCAGGGCGCCCGGCCTCCGCGGCTTGCGCGGCGCCCCCGAGAGACCCGGCGCTGCATCGCGCGCTGTTAGCGGGCGCCGCACCTCGCGATCGCTTCGTCCGCTGCAGTCATAAGCCAGCGTCGCCGGCCGGGTCGCCTCGCGCCGGGCGAATTCCCCGCAGGTCTAAACGCCCGTTCGCGGCGAGCTCGCTCCGCGGATCGCGATCGATTCTCATAAGCTCTCTTTGCGCCCAGCCCTTGATCGCGCGGAGCGGCGGCAGACGGAGAGGCCCTCGGCGACGCCCCGACCCCCGAGATCCAGCAATCGAGAGCTGCGGCGCCCGCGAACGGCGCGCGATGCAGCGCGGGCTCTCTCGGGGGCGCCGCGCAAGCCGCGGAGGCCGGGCGCCCTGCAAGCCCGACATTGCACGGCCGCCACCCGCCGCGCTGCAAGGCAGAACGGGTGAGCCATCCGCGGACGCGCACCGGAGGGCGCGCGGGGTGCCCGGATCCGCGGCGGAGACAGCGGCACCGATCGAGGGAGGGCGCGCGGGGTGCCCGGATCCGCGGCGGCGACAGCGGCACCGCTCGAAGTCACAGGCGGCCACCGATCGAGTTAGTCCGCGAGCCCCGCCGGCGCCTTCGAAGAAGTCGCGGTGAGCGGCAGCGGCGGCTCCGCGCCCTTCATGCCCACCGTCGCGCCGTGCCATTTCTTCTTGCTGCCCGTATCGATCGCGCACTTCTTGGCGGCGTCGTCGCAGGCGACGATCTGGTAATAGACCGCGCCGTCGGCCTGCCCCGGCAACTCGGCCCTGAAGCCGCCAAAGCCGCCGTTCGCGTCGGGCAGCATGTCTGCTTGCTGGTCCTGGCCGTCGTTGCCGCGGAAGAGCACCATCGCCTTGTCCGGGACCTGGCCGTCGTCGCTGGCTGGCGCGATCTGCGCGCGCACCAGCAGCGGCTGGTTCGGATCGAGGCGGACGACCGCCCAGTGCGTGAAGGAGTAGCCGCCCTTGTTGTCGGCCAGGGCGGTCGCTCCGGCGTCTGCACTCTTGAAGGTCACGGTGTACGGCGTCTTCGTGTCGCCGTCGCCCTGGTGGGTCATCATCCCCGCCTCGTTCTTGGCGGCGACGAAGTACTCCACCGTTCCCTTGGCGTCCGAGGCAGGGATCTTCGCTTCGTAGTTGTCGCCGTCGGTGTGGTGCAGGGGCGTGTTGCCAAAAGTGGAAGTGCCGGCCGCCTTCAATAGCAGGACGGCCACGGCCACCGGCGACCCGGAGTGGATCTTGATCCGCACGGTGAAGTCCTGGCCTTCGGGCGGCTGCGCGGCCGGCTTGCGGTGCTCGACCACCGGCGCCTCGACGCCCTTCGAGCCGTGGCGGCCGTGGTGCGGCGCGGGCTCGGCCGAGGCGGTCTCCTGCGCCGGCTTCTCGCGGTGGTGCTTCTGCCTGGTTTCCGGCTCGGGCTCAGCCGCCGGCGCGGGCTCCTTCGCCGCCACCGCCGTCGAAGACTTGACCGACTTTCCGTTCGCGGTCATCGGCTTCGAGGGGGTGCCATAGGTGGCGGGGCCGTTGCCGAGCAGATCGCTCGACTCGATCCAGTACTCGCTGTCGCCGCTGCCCGGGAAGCTGACCTTGAACAGGTCGTCGTATTCGTTCTTGACCATCGGCGAGTCCTCGATCTTCCCGCCCCTGCTGCGGTGGTGGCAGATGGCGTCGAGGACGCCCGTCTCGTCGGTGATCTTCGCTTCCACCGCGACGGTGCCGCCCTTGACGGTTGCCTTCACGTCCATGATGGCAGGCGGCTTGGTGTCTTCGGCGAGCGCTGCGGAAGTGACCAGAAGCAGGGCGGCGAAGATGGCAGTACGCATGGCGCGGAGATTACCCCTATCGAAAGAAGACGCAACGATTGGTGCCTGGGTCTGGCGCCCGGAACTCTATGCGGCCACCGTCGCGTCCTGCTTCGAGAGCTTGACGCTGACGATCTTGGAGATGCCCGGCTCCTCCATGGTCACGCCGTAGAGCGAGTCGGCGACCTCCATGGTGCGCTTGTTGTGGGTGATGACGATGAACTGCGACTGCCGCGACATCTCGCGCACCATCTCGTTGTAGCGGCCGACGTTGGCCTCGTCGAGCGGCGCGTCCACCTCGTCGAGCAGGCAGAACGGCGTCGGCTTGATCAGGAAGATGGCAAAGATCAGCGAGACGGCCGTGAGCGCCTTCTCTCCGCCGGAGAGCAGGCCGACGCTGGTGAGCTTCTTGCCCGGCGGCTGGGCGACGATCTCGACCCCCGGCTCGGCGCCCGGATTGGCCGGGTCCTCGACCAGCTGCAGCTCGGCCATGCCGCCGCGGAAGAGCCGCGGAAAGACCTGCGTGAAGCGCTCGTTGACGAGGCCGAAGGTCTCCTTGAAGCGCTCCTTCGACGCGCGATCGATGCGCGTGATGGCAGAGCGCAGCTTTGCCAGCGACTCCTCGAGATCCTGCTTCTGCGTGGTGAGAAAGGTGTAGCGCGCGGAGACCTCGCGCGCCTCGTCGATGGCCGTCAGCGAGACCTCGCCAAGCGCCTCGATCTTCTCGCGCAGCTTCAACATCTCGGCTTCCGCTTCGGCTGCGTCCACCAGCGCCGCCGCCTCGTGGCGCGCCGCCGCGACGTCGGCGAGCTCCATCAGATTGCGCTCACGCACGCTCTGCTCGAGGTGCGTCAGCGTCAGGCGCGTGCCCTGCAGGGCGAGCTCGGCGCGGTTGCGCCGCTCGCTCGCCTCGCGCACCTCGGCGCGGGCCGCGTGCACCTCCTCGTCGCCGCCGCGCAGCTTCGTCTGCGCAGTGTCATAGAGAGAGCGCGCGCGGCCCAGCTCCCCGCGCAGCCGCTCGCTCTCGCCCAGCAGCCGGGTCACGTCGGCCCGGGTGATCTCGACCTTCGCCTCGAGCGCCGCCGCGCGCTCCTTGCCCTGCGCGATCTCGGCGGACAGCTTCGCGCGGCGCCCCTCGACCTCCTGCCGCTGCTCGGTGAGGCGCTGCAGCGACCGGCCCACGCCCTCGCGCCGCTCGGCCACCGCCGCGGCAGAGACTTTGTGTCTGGTCACCTCGGCCTGCACCGATTCGGCGCGCTCGCGGGCCTTCAGGAGCTCGGACTGCAGCGAGCGCAGCCGCGCCTCGCGGTCGGCTTGCTCGCCCTCGCCGGTGGCGACCGCCTCGCGGCTGGCGGTCTCCTCGCGCAAGACCTCGCCGATGGCGTTCTCGAGCGCTCGCTGCTCGGTCTTCAGCACCTGCTCGCGCTGGCCCAGCCGCAACAGCTCGTCCTGCAGCCGCGACACGTCGCGCTCCAGCCGCAGCTGCGACAGCTCCTCCTCGCGCTCCTCGTGGATGAGCCGCTTGACCGCGGTGTCCGCCGTCTGCACCCGCGCGGCGATCTGCGCCACCTGCGCGTTGGCGAGCTGGAGCTTCGCCTCCAGCTCCTGCACCACCTCGGCCAATTCCTGCAGCTCGCGGCGCTTGTGCAGCAGTCCGTCGGCGACGCCGTCGAGCTGCCCGCCGGAGACGATGCCCTCCTTGTCCACCACCTCGCCGTCGGTGCTGACGAAGGTGCGCTCGCCGGGGTTGCGCGACCAGAGCGCGAGCGCGGTGGCCATGGTGCCGCAGATGAAGACGTCGGCGAGCAGGAAGCGCTTGAGCCGGTCGTGCTCGGGCGCACAGTCCACCACGTCGACGGCGCGCACGCAGCCCTCGGGCGCCGCGAGATCAAGGGGCACCAGCGGCAACTGCTCCATCTCGGTGAGGGGCACGAACGACGCGCGGCCCTGCGCCGCCTGGCGCAGGTACTCGGTCGCGCGCAGGCCGGCCGCGTGGCTCTCGACCAGGATGAGCTGGAGGCGATCGCCCAGCACCGCCTCGATGCTGCGCTCGTAGCGCGGGTCGGCGCGCAGCACGTCGGCGACCAGGCCGTAGATGCCGTCGCGCCGGCGC
>JAYWBT010000062.1:0-6490 GCA_043781235.1 Deltaproteobacteria bacterium | reverse complement strand
GTGATCGTGCGGCCGTTCAATACCTACGGCCCGCGGCAGTCGGCGCGCGCCGTCCTTCCCTCCATTTTGTCGCAGCTGCTGGCCGGAAGGCGCGAGGTGGAACTGGGACGGCTCGATACCCGCCGCGATCTCACCTTCGTCTCCGACACGGTCGAGGGCTTCATCGCCGCCGCCACGGCGGAACAGATCGAAGGCGAGACCATCCAACTCGGAACCGGACGCGCGGTCTCCATCGGCGAGCTCTTCGCGATCGCCTGCGCCACCCTGGGCGTCGAGGCGAGCGTGCTGCAGGACGAGCGGCGGCTGCGCCCCGACGCCAGCGAGGTCCTGCTGCTCCAGTCGGACCCGTCGCGCGCCCGCCAGCTGCTCGGCTGGGAGGCCCGCGTCTCGCTCGAGCAGGGGATCGCCCGGACCGCGGCGTGGATGCGGGAGAACCTGGCCACCTTCCGGGACGGGCACCTGCATGTCTGAGGGCGCGAAGATCCCGCTCTGCGTGCCGACGCTGACCCAGAGCGCGCGGGGCTACCTCGACGAATGCATCGCCAGCAACTTCGTCTCCTCGGCGGGACCGCTCGTCTCCCGATTCGAGGAGGCCTTCGCTGCCGCGGTGGGAAGCCGCTACGCCATCGCCTGCGCAAGCGGGACCGCGGCCATCCACGTCGCCTTGAAGATCGTCGGCGTCAGCGACGGCGACGAGGTCTGGGTGCCGACGCTGACCTTCGTCGCCTCCGCCAACCCGGTGCTCTACGAGCGGGCCCAGCCACTCCTCATCGACGCCGAGCCGCGCACCTGGAACCTCGACCCGGCGCTGGTCGTCGACGAGCTCGCACGGCGCGCGCGCGGCGGTCTGAAATTGCCGCGTGCCATCGAGGTGGTGCACCTGCTCGGCCATCCCGTCGACCTCGAGCCCATCGCTTCCGCCTGCGAGCATCACGGCGTGGCCCTGGTCGAAGATGCGGCGGAGGCGCTGGGTGCGGCGTACACCACGGGCCGCTTCGCCGCGCGCCAAGTCGGGACGGTGGGCTGGGTCGGCTGCTTCTCCTTCAACGGCAACAAGATCCTGACCACCGGCGGCGGCGGCATGCTGGTCACCGACGACGAAGCGCTCGCCCGCCGCGCGCGGCACCTCACCACCCAGGCGCGCCTGCCGGGCCTCGCCTACCGCCATGACGAGGTCGGCTACAACTACCGGCTCTCGAACCTGGCGGCAGCTTTGGGCCTCTCCCAGCTCGAGCAGCTGCCCGCATTTCTGGAGAAGAAGCGGCGCATCGCCCTGCGCTATGCGGAGGCGCTTCGCGAAGTTCCCGGCCTCTCGCTGGCCCCGCACTGCGACTGGGCCCTGCCCTCGCACTGGCTCTCCTCCATCCTGGTCGACACCGGGCGCTTCGGGTCGAGCAGCGGCCAGCTCTGCGATGCCCTCGCGAAGCAAGGGATCGAGACGCGCCCGCTGTGGACGCCCCTGCACCAGATGCCGATGTACCGCGACGCGCCCCGTCTGGCCGGCGAGATCGCCGAGCGGCTGCACCGGCGCGGCCTCACGCTTCCCTCCTCTGTCGGGCTCTCGCAAAAGGAGCAGGATCGCGTGATCGGCGCGATTTTGCAGCGCGCCCGCGCGTGAGCGAGTTCCTCGCCGCCCCGGCTCCCGAGACCCTGCCCGCACGGGTGCTGCGCGTCGGGATCAACTCCGGTATCTACGCGCTGACGACACTGCTCACCGGCGGCCTGCAGTTTTTGCTGGTTCCCCTCTACACGCGCTATCTCAAGACCGCCGACTACGGCATCCTCGCCGTCGCCGCCACCGTCCAGCTCCTGATCGGAATCGTGCTCGGACTGGGCCTCACCTCGGCGGTGGGCCGGTTCTATTACGACGCGAAGACGCGCGCCGAGCTGGGAACCCTCTGCGGCACGTTGCTCTTCTTCCTTCTGCTCGTGCCGGGGGCGTGCGTGTTCGCGCTCGATCGCGCCGGCATGCACGGGGCGCTGGAGATCTTTGCCGAGGTCCCGTTCCATCCCTACCTGCGGCTGGTGCTCTGGTCGGCGTATCTCTCGCTCTTCGTCACCCTTCCCATCGGCATCTACACCAGCGCGCAGCGGCCGCTCGCGGTGCTCCTGGTCACCGTCGCAAGCGCGGCGGCCACTATTGGGTTTACGCTCTATTACGTCGTCGGGCGCGGCGAGGGCGCCATCGGCAACCTGAAGGGCAGCCTGATCGGCAACGGCATTTCGGCGGTGATCTCCATCGCACTCCTCTGGCAGATGGCGCCGCTCCGCTTCTCCGGGGGGATCCTGCGCGGAGCGCTTCTGTACGCGCTGCCCTTCGTCCCCCACGCCTTCGCGAACCTGGTCATCAGCCAGTCGGATCGCTTCGTACTCCAGCGCTTCATCCCGGTCGGCGTGCTGGGGCTCTATTCGCTCGCCGGGCAGGTCGCGTTCGCAGTCGCCGCGGCCGTCACGGCGGTGAACTCGGCCTCGGGCGCGACGCTCCTGAAGCTGCTCAAGGCAGGGGACCACGAGCACATTCCGCCCCTCGGCACCTACGCCTTTCTGGCGATGGCCGCAGCCAGCCTCTGCGTCAGCCTGCTCGGGGGAGACGCCATCCGCGCCTTCACGCCGGAGCGCTTCCACGGCGCGGCCAGCTTTTTGCCCTGGCTTGCCCTGGGCTACGGATTTCTCGGCGCCTACTTCATCTGGTCGCTGGGCACCTGGTTCTCGATGCGGACCTCGCTCGTGCCCCTGCTCACCGGTCTCGCGGGCGCGCTGAACCTGGGACTCAACCTCTGGCTGGTGCCGCGCTACGGCGCGCGCGCTGCCGCCGTGAACATGGCCATCGGATATGGAGCGCTCGCCCTTCTCCACGGCGCGCTCGCGCACAAGCTGCATCCGATTCCCTGGGAGTACGCGCGCTGGGCGCGGATCCTCTGCGCCGCCGCGCTCTGCTATGGTGCCGGCGTGGTCTTTTCCCCCGCGTCGCTTCTCGCGGAAGCCGCTCTGCGGTGTGCCGTCGTGCTGGTCCTCTTCCCGCTGGTTCTAGTCGCGCTCGGGTTCCTGCTTCCCGCCGAAAAGCAGGCGCTCATCGCGCTCCTCCGCGGGAGACGCGGCCGATGAGCGGGCACCGCAAAATCTCCTGGGCGATCGACAGCGCCGCGGGCCTCGCGCGCTGGCTCGCTCCGGTCGTCCCTCCCCTGCTCCTGGGCAAGGGCTATCTCTTGCGCAGCGCCGTGCACCTCGGGCTGCAGGGCGGAGCGCGCGAACTCCACCGCAACCGTGCGCTCCGGGCAACCCACGGTGGCCAGCGCTGCTTCGTCGTCGGCAACGGAACCTCGCTGCTCAAGCTCGATCTCACGCTGCTTCGTGGGGAGTCGATCTTCACCGTCAACACCTTCCTCGACCACCAAGACCAGTACGGCCTGCGCTCCTTCTGCCACCTGCTCATCGACCCTCTCTATTTCGACCCCGCCCATGACGGCTTGCGGACCCTGCGGCGAGCCGGCGAGGCCCGCAGGGACGGGACGCTGCTCTTCGCGCCGCTCGAATTCCAGCGCGTGGTCGAGGAGAACGCTCCGGGCTCGAACTATCTCTTCTTCAGCGGCAAGCTGGAGTGGAACCGCAACCTCGACATCTCCCGCACCTTGCCGCGCTTGCAGACGGTGACGCTCGCCGCGCTGGCTGTCGCCATGGACCTGGGCTTCTCCCCCATCTACCTCATCGGTTGCGACATGGACTTTCTGGGCGACGTGGTCGCGACCGGACCCTTGCGCGTGCGGGTGCGTCACTTCTACGAAGACGAGGGGGACGGCATCGTCTCGAGCCCCTTCGACTACGAAGGCTTCTGCCGCGCGGTCGTCCGGATGCTGGCCGGCTACCGCATCCTGCGCGACCGGCGTGGCGGGACCCGGATCTACAACGCCGGGGCAGGCGGGCTGCTCGACGCCTTCGAGCGCGTCGACTACGCGACCCTCTTTCCGAAGGGCGAACTATGAGCGCGACCGATCACCGGCAGATCGCGGAAGACGGCTACACCGTCCTGCGCGGCCTGCTGCAGCCCGCCGAGGTGTCGCTCCTGCGCCAGACGATCCTCACCTATCTGCGCGACCCGCAGCACTACCTCCGTCTCTACGAGGGCCGCTTCAAGCGCGACGTGTTTGCCTGCGAGCGCGACGAGCTCGCGAGCCTCGCGGCGCATCCCGCCCTCGCCGCGCTCGGGGAGATCGCCGCATCGCCCGTCTCGTTCCTCGGCGAGCTGGGCCTCTATGCCGAGGGCACCAGCAGCTGGCACAAGGACGACCACGGCCTCGTGCATTTCATTCGGGGCAAGGACGACGACTACGGCGTCACAAGTGCCCTCATCTATCCGCAGGAGATCTCCAGCAGCGAGGAGAAGGGGGCGATCGCGAGCAGCTGGTCGAGCCGCTTCTTGTGGAGAAGTTCCGCCCGATCGGCGGCGCTGCCGTTCACCAGCCAGTTGAAGGCCTTCTGGCTCTCGCTCTTTTCGTACCAGGCGCTCACCGAGCCCGCGGGCATCGGGTTGACGAACTGGTGGCCGCAGCCAAGGCACTCGTCATGGTGAAAGCCGCTCTTGACGAAGAGCTGCTGGATGGCCGCCCCGCAGATGGGGCAGCGCTGGTGGGTGGTTCACCGGGTGCGGTCGGCCTCGGCGAGAAAGGTCTCGACGGCCTTCGGATGGAGGACCTCGACAATCCGGTGGTCTCTGCGACGGGCCGGATGCGGCTTTCCTTGCTGGTGGTCATGCGGGTCCTTGCGGTGCGTCCTGGAACACCTTGAGCGCGAGCCCCTCGAGTGGCACCCGCGCAAGGTGATCCTTGATCCTGCGCGAGGCGTCGCCGTCGCCGTAGGGAGGGCGCACCTGCGCGAGGGTGGCGCGGAACTCTGCGGAGAGCGCACGCCGGATGGCGCCGCTGATCTGGGAACGGTCCTCGCTGCACTGGATGACCGAGGCCGCCTGGAGCCTTCCGCGCTGGCGATCTCCGACGTTGACCGTCGGGGTCCTGAGCGCGGGCGCTTCGATGAGGCCGCTCGACGAATTGCCCACCACCGCCTCCGCCCAGCGGACCGCGCTCAGGTACCGCAGCTGCCCGAGCGTACCGTGGCGACGCGCGCGTTGGGGATGACGGGCGCAATAGTCCCCGACCTGCGCGTCGATGCGGCTGCCCCCGGCGTCGGCGTTCGCCTGGGTGAAGAGGATGCGCAGGTCGGGAAACTCGTCGAGCGCGGCGAGCAGCGCCTCCGTCGCGGCAGCCGGGTCCGGAGTCGAGAGCGTCGCCGGATGACAGGTCACCAGGAGGAACCGCTCGCCGGGGAGAAAGCCGACCTGCCGTTCGAGCTCCGCGCGCGAAAGCAGCGAGAGTCTTCGCAGCGGGTCGAGCCCGACCGCCCCCACCGTCCAGACGCGGTCCGGTTGCTCGCCCAGCTGGATGACCCGGGCCCGATACGGCTCCGCCGCGACGAAGTGCAGGTGGGAGAGCTTGGTGACCGCGTGGCGGATGGCGTCGTCGATCGCGCCCGTGCTCAACTCGCCGCCGTGAACGTGCGCGACCGGAATCCGGAAGGGCAACGCCGCCGCGGCTGCTGCGAGGATCTCGGTGCGGTCGCCGAGCACGACCAGGATCTCCGGCGCCAGCCGATCGAGCGCCGCCGCAATCCCTGCGAGCGCCGCGCCCATCGAACGCGAGATGGCAAGGGGATGATCGGAGTCCATCTCGAGGACGACTTTTTCGTCCACGGTGAAACCATCCGCCTCGATCGCCTCCACCGTCAAGCCGAACCGCGGCGAGAGGTGCGCTCCGGTCGCGAGGATCTGCAGGCGGAGGGAGGGGTCGGCGCGGATCTCTTCCATCAGCCAGCGCAAGAGGCCGTAGTCGGCACGGCTGCCAGTGACCACGCAGATGCGGCGAGGGCCGGTGCTCACGGGGGAGCCGAAGGGTACGCCGGGTGCTCAAGGTCCGGGTAGCCCCGCGAGAGCACCGAGTCGAGCGTGCGCTCGAGGAACTGCACCCGGTTGAACGACGGAGCCATGACGACGGAGATGCGCGGCCACCTCATGCCGGCAATCTGCCACACTCCCGCCGGAGCCGCGCTTCCAACGTGCTAGCTTCGGCGGGTGCCGGCACCCGTGAGCGACGTTCCCACCGCTCTTGCGAAAGCGGGCCCCCGCGGCGCGCGGACGCTGCTGATCGTCGTGCTGCTCGCAGCCATCTACCTCGGCTATGCGCGCGCCCTCGACGGCGAGCTGCAGTTCGACGACTTGCGCGGCATCGCGGAGAACGGGCTGCTTCGCGACCTGCGCCTCTTCCTGCAGCCGGGCATGCTGTCGCGGATCCGCGTGCTCACCGACCTCAGCATCGCGCTGAACTACCAGGCCGGAGGACTGGCCGTGCGGCCGTACCACCTGGTGAACCTCGTGCTGCACTGCGGGGTCGTACTGGCGGCCTTCGCTCTGGCGCTGCGGCTCTTGCGTCGCATCGACTGGCCC
>JAYWBT010000061.1:0-46843 GCA_043781235.1 Deltaproteobacteria bacterium | reverse complement strand
TCACTCCCACGCTCAACGACGGGCCGTTCCCCGAGCATTACGAGGCCAGCGAGGCGGCGGTGGACAATCCGCTCCATCCCAAGGTGACCTCGAACCCGGTCGCGACACGGTTCTCCTCGGACAAGGACGTCTACGGGAAGAAGGAAGAGTTTCCCATCGTCTGCACCACCTATCGATTGACCGAGCATTACCATTACTGGACCCACCATACGAAGATCCTGAACCAGCTCCAGCCGGGCTTCTTCATCGAGATCCCCGAGGCGCTCGCGCAGGAGAAGGGCATCGTCAATGGCGGGCAGGCGCGCATCACCTCGGCGCGCGGCTCGATCCAGGGCCTGGCGATGGTGACCCGGCGAATGCCCGCGCTGCTGGTGGACGGAAAGCGCATCTGGCATATCGGCTTTCCCCTGCATTGGGGATATAGCGGCGATCCCAATCACATCGGCCCGCTGGCCAATTTCCTCACGCCCACGGCGATGGACCCCAACACCTGGACGCCGGAGTTCAAGACCTTCCTCGTCAAGCTGGAGAAGGCCTGATGAGCGGCCAGAGCCTCGAGATCCGGCGCTCGTCCGCCTCGCTCCGCGGCGGCGCGACGGGCCTGCGCAGCATGCCTGTCGTCTCCAAGCTCATCGACACCTCGACCTGCATCGGCTGCAAGGCCTGCGAGGTGGCCTGCCAGGAATGGAACGACCTGCCGGTGGTCAACACCGTGCAGGTGGGCACCTACCAGACGATGCCGAAGACGGAAGCCAACTTCTGGAACCTGATCAAGTTCGACGAGCGCGCGCTGGGCGATTCGGTCGCCTGGCTGATGCGCAAGGATCAGTGCATGCACTGCGCCGATCCGGGCTGCCTCGCCGCCTGCCCGGCGCCCGGCGCCATCGTGCAATACGAAAACGGCATCGTCGATGTGAACCCCGAGGCCTGCATCGGCTGCAAGCTGTGCGAGACCGGGTGTCCGTTCGATATCCCGAAGTATCATGTCGAAACCAGCAAGATGTCGAAGTGCACGCTCTGCGTCGATCGCGTCTCGGTCTCGCTGGAGCCGGCATGCGTGAAGGCGTGTCCCACGGGCTGCCTCCACTTCGGCGTGAAAGAGGACATGGTTGGGCTGGGCAATGCCCGGGTCGATCAGCTCCGGGCCAATGGGTTCCCCAATGCCGCGCTCTACGATCCGCCCGGCGTCGGCGGCACCGGCGTGGTCACGGTGCTGGCGCACGGCGACAAGCCCGAATGGTACGGGCTGCCGCGCGATCCGCACATCCCGGTGGCGGTGAGCATCTGGAAGAAGCTCCTCCGGCCGGCGGGTTTCGTCGCCATCGTCGGCACGTTGATCGGGGCGGTTGGCCATTACATGGCGGTTGGCCCCAAGCAGCCGAAGGAACCCGGCCCCAAGGCCTGAGGGAGCTCCCATGTCAGAGGCATTCCCGGCTCACACGCACGGCGACGACGCGGTCGCCGTCGCGCGCCACCGCGAGGACGTGATGGTCGGCGGAGTGATCGTCCGCCATCGTTTTCTGTCGCGCTTCATCCATTGGTCGGCCGCGGTCGCGTTCATCGTCTCCCTGCTCTCGGGGCTCCCCATCTGGACGCCGGTGTTCGGCTGGATGGCGTTTCTCTTCGGCGGCCTCTCCGTCTGCCGCTGGCTGCATCCCTGGGCCGGCGCTTTCTTCTTCATTGCCAGCGCGGGCATGTTCGTGCACTGGGCGAAAGAGATGGTGCTGAAGGGCAGGGAGAAGGAATGGCTCGGGCCAAAGATGGTTGCATACCTGAGCTTTGCCGGCGACGACCCCACCGTCGGCAAGTACAACGGCGGCCAGAAGATCCTCTTCTGGCTGACGTCGTTGGGCGCGGTGGGCCTCGGTCTGTCCGGGCTCGTGCTCTGGTTTCCGGACTCCTTGCCGCAGTTGCTGCGCGAGGCCGGCATCCTCATCCACGACATGTCCTTCATCGCTTTCGTGGTGGTGATGATCGGGCACGTCTACCTGGGCACGGCGGCCGAGCCGGGAACCTTCAGCGCGATGACGCGCGGCACGGTGACGAAGCCCTGGGCAAAGCTGCACCACCCGGCCTGGTATCGGGAAGTGACCGGAGACGGTGACGAGCGCAAGTAAGCCCGCGGCGGCGCTGCTGCTACGAGCCGAGCGCGCCGCCCTGCTGGAATCACAAGCGCCCTCGGCCGCGGGTCCGCTCCGCTTCGCCGCGGCCCTCTTCCGCGCCCAGGCGCGAGCAGCCGATGCGCTCTGGGACGCGCCGCTGACCGGCAGCCTCGAGGCTGACGCCAGCGCGCTCCTCGAGCCCGCCCGCGCGCTGCTCCTTGCCATCGAGGAGAGCGGGCCTTTGCCGCTCGCGCAAGCGGCCCGGGAGCGCCGCTCCGAGAGCGTCGAACGCTTCGTCGCGCGGCTCCAGGTGCATTGGCGCGGGGATTTGGCCGATTACCTGTCGCGCGCCATTCTGCGCCCTTACGCGGCCACGCTCGCGGCGCGCGCGCTCCCTCCCGATCGCCCGCGCTCGCCGCAGGGCTGTCCCTTCTGCGGAGGCCCGCCGGCGGTCGCCGTGCGCCGCCCGGAGTCGGATTCCACCCGCAGGCTCCTTTGCTGCGCGCTCTGCGGCGGCGAGTGGCAGGTCAACCGGATCCACTGTCCGTCCTGCGGCGAAGAAGATCCGGTCAAGCTGCCGCACTACCAGAGCGAGGCGCATCCCTTCGCCCGCATCGAGGCGTGCGAGACCTGCCGCCGCTATCTCAAGTCGATCGACCTCTCCAGCGACGGACGGCTCGTCCCCGACGTCGATGACCTGTGCTCGATTGCCCTCGATCTCTGGGCCGCCGAGCAGGGCTTCTCGCGCATCGAGCCGGGGCTGGTCGGGATCTAGCCGAGCTGCAGCGGCTCGAAGAGCGGCTCGCCGGCGTCGGCGACGGCGAGCGCGGTCCAGACCTTGTCGAGCCTTACCTGCTCCCAGCCGAGATAGACGCCTTCGCCCCGGAAGGTGCGCTGGCCGGACGGAAGCTCGACCAGCACGATGGCGCCCGGACCCTGCGTGCTGGCCGTCTCCAGGCGCCACGCGGAGAGGGTGTTCTGCTGCTCGCGCATGCGCAACGGGGCGCGCTGGAGCTGCGTGCGCAAGAGGCCGGTCAGACCTTCCAGATCCACTTGTTCCATGGGGCCTCCTTCGAGCAGGAGCTCGGGCCGGGCGAGGGGATCACTACCATGGTCGCGGCGATCCCTTCTGCGGCGACAGCAGCGGGAAGCGGAGCCGCTCTCGCTACGCTGGCTGCAGCGTGAGCAGCGTGATCTCCGCCGGAGCGAAGACGCGCAAGGGCGGTCCCCAGAAGCCGGTGCCACGGCTGACGTAGAGCTGCGAGCCGCCGCGCACGTGCAGCCCCGCGAGGTAAGGCTGGGTCAAGGCGACCACCCAGCTGAACGGCCAGATCTGCCCGCCGTGCGTGTGGCCGGAGAGCGTGAGGTCGACCTCGCGCCGCACCGCCTCGGCGAACTGGCGCGGTTGGTGCGCGAGCAGGATGACCGGCTTGCGCCCGTCGCGGCCCTCGAGCGCGAGCGCGAGATCGGGTTCGCCCGAAGGGTCGTCGATGCCCGCGAGATCGAGTCCGGGCGCGAGCTCCACATGCCGGTTCGACAAGGGCTGGATGCCGAGCGTGGGCAGGTGCGCCATCCACTGCGCGACGCCCGAGTAGTACTCATGGTTGCCGGTGCTGAAGAACACGCCGCGCGGCGGCTTCAGCTCGCCGAGCGGCTCGACGTGCTCGCGCAGCTCGGCCACCGAGCCGTCGACCAGGTCGCCGGTGATGACCACCGCGTCGGGCGCGAGCGAGCTGATTTGCGCCACCACGCCGCGCAGCCACTCCTTGCGCAGGAGCGGGCCGACATGGACATCGGAGATCTGCACCAGCTTGAACCCGGCCAGCGTCTGCGGCAGGCCGCGCAGGCGGACGGTCAGCGCCTTCACGTCCACCGCGCCCAGCGCCGAGCGAACGCCGAACGCGCTCAACCCGGCGACCACGCCGCCCACGCCCGCGGCGACGGTGCGCGCGAGCAGCACACGCTTCTGCGGATCGGCCGGTGTCTCGGGCCCGCCGAGTCTGCGCACGGCCCACGCGGCGAGCCGGCCCGCGTCGGCGATGCCGAGGAAGGCGACCAGCAGGAAGCCAACTCCCATCCACACGAACGCGAGCCAGAGCAGCGGCCGGACGCCGGGCGCGACGCGGCTCAGCCAGAGCGCGAGCGGCAGCGCGATGGCGAGCGCCACCAGCGCCCCCGTGCCCACGCGCGCCCATCCCTGCGGCAGCTGCGGGTCCCGTACCAGCCGTGCCCAGACGTAATAGTGCATGCCTGCGACCAGGCTGAGCGCGATGGCGAGGAAGAGGAGGAAGGACAGCGTTCTCGACATCCTCCAGAAGATGCCGCGACCGGCCCCGCGGTTCAATGCGAGCTGCGGCGGCGGAGCTGCCCTTCTCGAGGAGCGCGTCGGGTCCCCGACGGCCGGGGACTCGGCCCCGCCGGCGTTCAGTCGCTCACGAAACAAGACTCAGGCAAGCTCCTCGCCTTTCAGCAAGGTCGAAAGCTGCCCCTCGTCGAGCCGTACCCGCACCGTCTTCTCCTGTGAGAACACGACCGCGCCCGGCGCGGCGCCCTTGGGCTTGCGCACGTACTTGCGGCGCGTCCAGGCGACCTCGGCGAAGTCCGCGCCGCGCGCCGAGGAGAAGTGAGCGGCGAGCAGGGCAGCGTCGCCGAGCGCGCGGGCGTCGGGTGCCTCGCCGGCCCCCGGCAGGATCACGTGCGCGCCCTGCACGCCGCGCGCGTGGAGCCAGACATCGTTGCCGCGGGCGATGCGCAGCGTGAGCGTGTCGTTGTCGCGCGCGCCGCGGCCGACGAGGATGGGCGCGCCGGAAGAGGAGCGGAAGCTGCGGTAGGGCAGTCGCGGTCGCGTGGCACCGGCGCGCGGGCCACGCTCGGGCTGGGCCACGCCCACCTCTGCTTCGAGGAGCAACAGCGCGGAGGCGTCGGGGGCCGCGACTGCGCGCGCGCAGATCGATTCGGCGTGAGCGAGCTCGGCGGCCACCTCGGCGCGCCGCGCGGCGATGCGGCCTCCGGCGGCCTGGTAGCGCTTCGATCGCTTGAGCCAGCGCGCCGCGTTCTCCGCCGCTGACAGCGCCGGGTCGAGCGCGAGCGCGACCTCGCGCGGCTGGCCCTGGTCGTCGAGCTGCGACCAGTCGGGCACGCGCGCTTCCTTCGCGCCGCGAGCGACGCGGCCCTGGTGGGGGAGGAGCAGCTCGGCCTTCCAGCGGTCGTCCTCCGCCCGCGCCGCGCGCGCCGCGTCCTCCTCGACCGCGGCCAAGGTTCGCCGCAGCTTCTGCGCGCGCGCCCTGAGCCGGGCCACGACCTCGCGCCTCCGCGCCGCGAGGCCGCGCGCTTCCTCCTGCGCCACCGCGCGCCGGACGATCTCTGCTGAATCAAACGGCGCGCTTCCGCCATCCGCCGCGCTCAGGTCGTCGTCGCCGCCGCGCGCCGCTGCGTCGGGAGCGCCGCGCGCCGCCCCGGACGTGCCGGCCGCCGCGCCCGGGTCCTCGACGGTCGCCGGATGGCGCGCCCCCGGCCGGCGCTTCTCGCCAGCGCTCGCGGCCGCCCAGACGATGCGGTCCGCGTCACCGAGCAGCAGCAGCGCGCCGCCCTGCTCAGCGACCAGCGCGCGAGCGCCGTGGGGCGTGGTGAAGAGCACGCGCACGAGCGGCACGCGATCGACGAGCTCGAGGCGCGCACCGTCGAGCCGCGCGCCGGTGAGCGCCGCACGCAGCGTCGCCTGCGAGCGCGGAGACGTGTCGGGCGCCGTGGGCCGCTCGGGCGCGACCGCCACGATCGCGAGCCGCGCGTCCACCACCGCAAGCGCGGTCTTGCCGGGCACGCGCAGCTGCAGCACGCAGAGGTGCGCCGACGGCAGCCACAGCTTCTGCACCGTGGCGCCAAAGAGCGAGCGCACCTCGCCGAGGAGGCGCACTCGCTGCTCGATCGGAATGTGCGAGGGATTCACGAGCTACTTCTTACTACCGGGCGGCTCGGACTCACGCCCAAAGCGGAAGCTTCCAGAACCCGCGGGCGACCTCCTCCGCTACGGAGGCCGCCCGGTCACGCCGGGCTACTTCTTCTTCGAGGTCTTCTTCTTTGCAGCGCCAGTCTTCTTTGCAGCGCTCTTCGCCGCGGGCTTCTTTGCCGCCGCCTTCTTCTTTGCCGCCATCGTTTTACCTCCTGAAAAGTGGGCCGTGCACAGCGAAAGGCACGATATAGACGCGGATCATACCCGTCAAGGAATCGCCCGCGCACGAAGCCGCGCAATTTTTCTGTAAAATCGATTTCACTCTTAGTGAACATAACTCCGGACCGCGCGGGGCGCGGCCTGGAAGCTCTTCGGACCCTCGAGGAGACGCATCGCGATGACGATTCTGCGGATCGGTCCGGTCCCCACGAAAATGTCGCAGGCCTCGATGTCGTGGTGCCACTTTTCGACCAGCGGGTCGCCGGCGCACCCCGAAGCGCCCTTCGCCGGCACCGCCGTCGTGACGCTTCCGGCGCTTGCGGAGGCGGCGTTGCCTTCGCCATCGACGTCTCACGCGCGTTCGGCTGGCCCTCGTCGGCCATCCCGCACGCGCGCGAGGAACTGCCCCTCTCGCGCGGGCATGCCCAAGACCTGCACCGGCGGGCCGCCGAGGCCCGACCCCGGGAGCTCCTTCCCGCGACGCAGCGCCGCGTTCTCGCCGCCCTGCTTGAAGCGGGATCAGCCTGCCCCTAGAGTGGAGCCCGCATGAGCCAGCTCTCTCTCCCGCTCTGGACGACGACCGACCGGACCGAGGTCCGCGATCGGCCGCCAGGCGAGACGCCGCGCCCGGAGCCGCAGGCCGGCGCGAGCCTGATCCTCGCGGCGCGCCTGGGCACGCTGCTGCGCGAGCCCGTCGAGATCGAGCTGACCGACAACGCCTGGACGATGGTGAGCTGGAAGCGTGTCGCCGGCCGGCTGCAGTTTCGCCTCCACAGTATGTTCTGCGGCGCCGCGGAGCCGGTGCTGCGCGCGCTCGCCGGCTTCACCGGCAACAACCGCCGCCAGCACGGACGCGCCATCGACGAGTTCGTCCGCACCCATCGGCACCTGATCAAGACCTCGCCGGCGAAGGTCGACCTGCCGCTCGCCGCGCGCGGCCGGGTGCATGACCTCGCCGACATCTACGGCGAGCTGAACGCGCAGCACTTCGACCGCCGGGTCGCTGCGCGAATCGGCTGGGGAAGGAGGCCGCCCGACGGCCGGCGCCGGTCGATCAAGATGGGCGTCTACTTCCACGATCAGAAGCTCATCCGCATCCACCCGGCGCTCGACGATGAGCAGGTGCCGCGCCACTTCGTGCGGCTGGTGGTGTTCCACGAGATGCTGCACCAGGTGGTGCCGCCGACCACTGGCGCGAGCGGGCGGCGCACGGTGCACGGCCGCGAGTTCCGCGCGGCGGAGCGGCGCTTCCCCGACTACGAGCGGGCGCGCGCGTGGGAGAAGGCGAACCTCCATCTGTTGCTCCGCCGACGCGACTGATTCCAAAAAGCTGCAGCCCCGCCGCGCCGACGCTAAGTTCCCGGACCTTGCCGAGAGAAATTTCAGCCGCAGAGCCGCACCGGGCTCGCAGGTTCGCAACGGGCAGCCCGCCAAAAGTGGTCTCGGTGAACCTCCGCGCGCTCTGGGTCTCTGGGGTCGCCGTGGCTTTGTCGGCCGGTTGCGCGACCCCGTCGAAGCCGTTCGAGGGCCACCCGGTCCTGACCGCGATCAAGTTCGAGGGCAACCATTCCATCGGCAGCGGCGACCTGCTGCAGAAGATCGCCACCGCCCCGACCAGCGGTATCTTCAGCAAGGAGGCCCACTACTACGACGCGGATCTCTTTGCCGTCGATCTGAAGCGCATCGTCCGCTGGTACAACGAGAAGGGCTTTTACGAGGCGAAGATCGCCGACGTCCAGGAGCAGAAGGACGATCGGGGCCGGGTCACGATGCAGGTCAGGATCGACGAGGGCCGCCGCGCGGTCGTCCGCCAGATGGACTTCCAGGGCATGGACGCGCTCGGCAAGGACGAGCTGGGCTCGATCAACGAGACGCTCTCCATCCACAAAGGCGACAGCTTCGACGAGGACGGCTACGAAAAGGCCAAGAGCGAGCTCCAGCAGGGCCTGAAGGAGCACGGCTTCGCCGAGGCGCAGGTGACCGGCGCGGTCAAGGTCGCCCCCGAGGACGGCGCGGCCGCCATCGTCCTCACCGCCGCCACGGGCAAGCGCTACAAGTTCGGCAAGGTGATCGTCAGCGGCAACCGGCAGATCCCCGCCGACCAGATCGCGCTCGCCTCCGGCATCGACCAGGGCGATCGCTACTCGCCGGTGACCCTGGAGCTCGCACAGCAGCGCGTCTACAACCTCGGCACCTTCTCCGGCGTGCGCGTCGGACTCGAGCCGCTGGGCGACACTCCGGTCGCCACCGTGCGGGTCAACGTCCGCGAGGCGCCTTTCGAGACGGTGCGCTTCGGCATCGGCGGCACCGCGGAGCAGACGCGCTACGTGCTGCCCAAGCTGCACGGCGAGTACACCAACCGCAGCCTCTTCGGCGGCCTCCGCCGGCTGGAGCTGGCGAGCGATGTCGGCTACGCCTTCGTCCCCGACATCTTCACCTATGTGAAGAGCGAGTCGGGCATCGTCACCCAGTCGAGCGCGCAGCTCATCGTTCCCAATTTCTACTACCCGGGCCTGGACGCGGTGGTGCGCGGCGAGTTTGACCGCGAGTTCCAGCAGGGCTTCTCGTACGACGAGGTCGCGGCGCGCTTCTCGCTGCTCTACCGCCGCGGGCGCCACTCGATCTCCCCGTCGCTCAACTTCGTCCGTTACTTCAGCATCCAGGTGAACACCGGCCTCGCCAACCTGGCCCGGACCGACAAGGGCAGCCTCGGCAACGACTGCCCGAAGGGCGCGTGCACGCTCACCTATCCCGAGCTTCGTTACACCTACGACGCGCGCGACAACGTGATCGAGACGCTCGAGGGCTTCTACGCCACCCTCGATCTGCAGCAGACCTTGCAGCCGGGCAACTTCACCTATTTCCGCGTCGAGCCCGAGGTGCGCTTCTATCGCGGTCTCTTCCGCTACCTCACCCTCGCCACCCGCGTCGAGTACGGCGGCCTCTTTCCCGTGGGCGACAGCGGGAGCCTCTTCACCCAGCGCTTCTTCGGCGGCGGCCAGAGCTTTCAGCGCGGCTACGCGCCGCTGCAGCAGGGGCCCAAGCGGGCGGCCAATCCCGACGCCGACAAGTTCGGGCAGTCCACCGTGCCCAACGGCGGCACCAGCTCGATCCTCCTCTCCGCCGAGCTGCGCATCCGCATCGACTATGTGCTGAATCACCTCGGGGTGGTGCCGTTCCTGGACGCGAGCCGCATCGCCAACAACCCGACGCAGCCGTGGATTGGAGGGCTCGAGGTCGCGCCTGGCCTGGGCCTGCGCTACATCACTCCCTTCGGCCCGCTGCGCCTCGACGTCGCCTACCTGCTCAACCCGAAGGAGGTCATCGCCACCGGCACCACCGACAAATCCGGCGGCGTGCTGATCAAGGACACCCGCATCGCTGGCGCCTGCCACCAGGTGGAAGGCTGCCTGCGGCAGTCGCGCTTCGCCTATCACCTCACGCTCGGCGAGGCCTTCTGATGCCGGAAGCGATCCCTGTGCCAACATTCAAACGCGCGTGAGCGAGCACCCGCCAGAGCCGGTCTTCGAGCCGATGAGGCCTCCTCCGCCACCGCCACGCGTCCTGCTGAAGCCGGGCTGGCGCAAGGCAGGCCGCCTCCTGTTCATCGCCTTCGGCACGCTGATCGCGCTCCTCATGCTCACCATCGGGGGAGGGCTCGTCTGGCTGCACACCGGCGGCGGGCGCGACCAGCTGGGAAAGCTGGTCACGCTGAAGGCGCGCAACGCCATCAAGGGTGACCTGCGGGTGGGCGCGATTCGCGTCACCGGCTTCCTCAACCTGTGCGTGGACGGCGTCGAGTTGCGCGATCCCGACGGCAACCCGGTGATCAAGGCGTCGCGGCTCTGTCTGCACGTCAACCCTCTCGCGCTGCGGGTGAACAAGATCCTACTCTCGAAGGTGCGGCTCGACGATCCGTGGATCGACCTCGCCACCGTGCCCGATCCGGAAAAGCCCGGAGCGACCACCACCACCCTCTCGCGCGCGCTGGAGGCGAAGGTGAAGACGGAGTCCGCGCCGTCGTCGGGTCCGCTCAAGTGGATCGTCAACGTGGCCGACGTGACGATCAGCCGCGGCGCGGTGGCCCTGCGGCCGGCGCTCAAGGCCCCCACCACCTTCGAGCTCGACCAGCTGAACCTCGCCAACGCCCATGCGCAGTACGCGGCCGACGGAGCGGCGGCGGGGCTGGAGCTCTCGGCGCAGCTGGTCTCTCCCGGCAGGTTGCCCATCGGGATCGAGCTCGACGCCGCACTCAACGGCGCCGCGAAGACCGGCGCGGCTGAAGTCAAGAAGCTGCGCGTGCAGCTCGGCAAGAGCGGCTTGACCGCGACCGGCCAATGGGACCTGGCGAAGAATGCGGGGCAGCTGCACGTGCGCGATCTGGTGGTCCAGCCGGACGACGTCGAGGCTCTCACCAAACAGCGGCCCGTCTCCGCAACGCTCAAGGGCGACGCCGACCTGACCAGCGACGGCACCAAGGTCACCGCGGTCGCGCATCTCGACGGCGCCGGTGGGCGCGTGCAGGTGAACGCCAGCTCGACGATGGATTTCAACAAGCCGGTCTGGGCGATCGACCTCGACATCGACCACATCGATCCCGGCGCGCTCTCGCCGAAGGCTCCGCACGGAGAGGTGACCGCGCGGATCGACGGCAAGGGCAACGGAATCCCGCAGCTCGATCGGCACGGCGTACTCGGAGACCTCGAGCTCGACGTGCACATCGGGCCCGCACACCTCGACCGCGTCGGTCCCATCGTCGCCGACTTCAAGGTGGACATCGACGGGCGCAACGGTGACGTCAAGGCGTTCACCGCCACGGCGCTGGGCCTCAAGCTGAACGCGCACGGGCACGCTACGCTCGATGCGCTGGCGATGGACGTGCAGCTCGACGCGCCCGATCTCAAGGCGGTCGCGCGCGCGGTGGGCGCGCTCACCCGAAAGCCGGCGCCGCCGCTCGATGGTGCGTTGCACCTGGTCGCGCGGGTGACCGGCTCGCCCGTCTCTCCCCAGGCGCAGGTGCACCTGCGCGCGCCGCGCGTGCGGTACGGGCCCGCCCTGGTGGCGAACGGGCTCGCGGTGGATGGCAGCCTTGCGAACATTCTCCGCGAGCCGAGTGGCCAGCTCTCCATCACCGCGACCAACTTCGCGCTCGGGCAGATCGCGCTCGGCGCACCCAGCATCGACATGGATCTGCAGTGGCCGATCGCGCATCTGCGCGTTGACGCGGGAGTGGCGCAGGGTCGGCTCGCGCTGGCCGGCGACGCCACCATCGACGACGACAAGGACGGGCTGGTGCTGTCGCGCTTCACCGTCTCGTATCCCGGCAACGAGCTGCGGCTGGCGCGCAACGCCAACGTGCACTTCCGCGACGACACCATCATCGAGCCGTTCGAGCTGACCGGCCCTCACGGAGGGCTGCGGCTGTCGGCGCAGATCGCGCCGAGGACGCCGAAGCACGCGGGCCACATCGAAGCCGCGCTGCTGCTGCAGAAGTTCGACCTCGAGCACCTGCCCGCGTTCGCGCTGCCGCCGGATTTGGGATTGCACGGAATCATCGATGCTGACGCGGAGGTGTCCGGCGCGCTCCCGCTACCCGACGTGGATGTCAAGCTCACCTACCAGAACGGCGGGTTCAAGCGGCTGGCGGCCATGGTTGTCGATGCGCAGGCGCACGCGCATCTCCACGCCGGGCGCCTGACCGCGACCGGCTCGGCCGGAGTCGCGCAGGTGGCCAAGCTGCGCTTCGATGCGGACCTGCCGGCCGAGTCGCCCAAGACCGCCTCGCCGTCGGCGCCAATCAGGATCGAGCTGGTGGTCAGCGACGTGGATCTCGCGCAGCTGGCGGACAAGGCGAAGCTCGCCGTGCTGCAGAAGCTCTCTGCGCACGGGTTCGCGGAGGTGCGGCTGGTCGGGTCGGGCAGCCTGGGCGCGCCGCGGCTGGCCGTCTCGCTCAAGGCGCGCGAGTTGGGCACCGCGAAGATCCAGCATGTCGACCTCAAGGCGGGCGTGCTGGTCGAGAAGGGCAAGGCCGCGCTCGACGGCGCCATCTCGGTCGAGGGCGCGCAGGCGCTGGGCCTCACCGCCACCGCTCCTTTCGATCTCTCGCGCGCGCTGAAGGATCCCGCTTACCTCGGGAACGCACTGCGCCGGGCCATCGCCGCGGAGATCGCGGTGACGAACCTGGAGCTCGGGCGGCTCTCGAAGGCGGGCCTGCTGCCGGAAGGCAGCGGCGGCGCGGTCAATCTTTCGCTGCGCCTCGCCGGAACGCCGCTCTCGCCCGAGGTGAAGCTCACCGCGAGCGGCACCGACGTCACCGTGGGCAAGCTGCAGGGCCTCGACTTCCAGACCGACCTTTCGCTGGGAAAGAGCGTGCAGCTCAAGCTGGGGGCACAGGCGAAGGGCACTGACCTCGCGCGGCTCGAGGCGACGGTGGGTGTCTCCGGCGCCGAATTCGTCGAGCTGGTGCAGCAGAAGGGAGACGAGGCCAGTCTTGCGCCGCTGCTCGATCGGCCCATCAACGTCGCGCTCGACATTCCCGGGCTGATCATCGGCCGCGTGGCGCAGCTGGCGGGTCGCAAGGAGTTGCCCGCCGAAGGGCGGCTCGAAGGCCGCGTGACGCTGACCGGCTCGGCGGCGCGGCCCCGGCTGGTGGGCAAGCTGGCAGTGCGCGACCTGGCCGCGGGCAAGCGCAAGCTTGGCGAGGCCGACCTCTACGTCGAGGGAGATTCGGCGGGCGCGCTGATCCGCCTCGGGATCGATCCGCCGGGCGGCGGCAACCTGCTCGGCCACGCGCAGCTCAAGGCCGATCTGGGCGCGCGCACGCTGCTGAGCAAGGGAATCGCCTCGGTGCTCGACGGCCAGATCTCGGGCCGCCTGGACGCGGCGAAGCTGGACCTCGGTTTTCTCTCCGGGCTCGCGCCCGACTTGCGCAAGACCGGCGGCACGCTCGACGCCCACGTCGCGCTCGAGGGCGCGCTCCGCCGTCCGAAGGCCACCGGCGACGCTCACCTGCGCCGCGGCGTCTTCGACGTGGTGGGGCAGGGCGTGTTCCAGGACGTCGGGCTCGACGCGACCTTCTCGCCGAAGGAGCTGGTGGTGGACCGGCTGACCGGCTCCACCGGCGAAGGCACCTTCGCCGCCGTGCTGGTGGCGGCGGTTCGTCAGGGCAACGACACCAATCCCGACAAGATCGAGCTGAGCGGCGAGGTGCACCTGGGCGACGCCGAATCGGTGCGCGATCGCAAGGCGCCCGACGGCCGCCCTTTGCGCGCCGGGCCGCTGCCGGTGCGGCAGGCCGGCGATCACCGCGCCGACGTGACGGCGGAGCTCGACGTGTTCGGCAGCTACTCCGACGGCCTGCTCGATCTGAACGCCAAGATCCCCGAGTCGCGGGTGGTGATCCGCCAGCTGCCTGACAAGAAGCTGCCGGGCCTCGGCCCCAACCCCGACGTGCTGCTGCTGCACCCCGGAGAGCGGCCGCACCCACCGGGCCGCGAGCCCGAGGAGGTCGACGCGGAGAACAAGGCGATCAAGGAGGCGACCTTCCGGCTGCACGCGCACCTGGAGCTGCAGCACCTCTACGTCAAGGCGCCCGATTTCGAGTTTCCCGTCGAGAGCGACCTGAACTTCGACTACGACGCCAAGCACCCCGACGCGCCCACCGCCGACGGCACGGTGCACGTTCCGCAAGGATCGTTCTCGGCGCTCGGCCGCCGCTTCACCATCGAGAACGCGCTGATCACCGAGACCGGTGGCGACATCACCGACCCCGAGCTGGAGGTCAAGGCGCAATTCGAGAACTCGTCGGCGGCGGTGATCATCAACGTGTCGGGCAGCGCCAAGGATCCCGAGATCACCATGACCTCGACGCCGCCGATGGACCAGGACGCGATCGCCTTCTTCCTCGCCACCGGCCGCGTGCAGGGCCGCGCGGCGCAGTCGGGCAGCGGCGTCGATCTCTCGTCGGCGGCCACCAGCGTGCTCGGCGGTCTACTCTTCGGCGAGGTGCGAAAGTCGCTCGCGAGCGTGCTGCCGGTGGACGTGCTGACCATCGAGACCGGCTCCGGCGGCGGCGTGGCTCAGGCGAGCGTGGGCAAGTACATCGGGGACCGGGTCTTCATCGGCTACCGGCAGAGCTTCACCAACGACCAGTTCCAGAACACCAGCGAGGGGCGGATCGAGTACGAGATCAGCCGCGGGGTCGAGGCGCAGGCCACGGTCGGCGATAAGACCAAAGACGTCTCGATTCTCTATACCAAGGATTTCTGAGTTTCCTATTGGCCGGCCTCGAGCAGGGCTGCGTGAGGAACCAACTTGGCGCGGTTCACGCAGCCTCAGCGGTGGCGGACCCGGATGGTCCAGCCCAGTTGCAGCAGTCCCTTCAGGACACGCGGCACCCGCCGAAGCAGCTGGATCGAGGGTGGCCGCCTTTCGGCTAGCGTGATCGGGATCTCGCGCACGTCGCGGCCCATGCGCTGCGCGCGAATGACCAGCTCGCTCGCGAACAGGTCGCGCTCGACCACGCACGCTTCTGCGACCGGCAGCAGCCGGTCCCGCCGGAAGGCCTTGAGACCGTGCGTGTCGGTGCCGCGAAAGCCGGTGATGGCGCGCAGGAGCAGCGTGATCACGCGCGTCGCCAGCCGGCGGAGCAAAGGCCGCGCGTCGTCCGAACCCTTCATCGCCTTGGAGCCGACCACCAGGTCGGCGCCGGCGTCGAGGAGCGGCAGCGCGCGCAGGTAGAAGTTGGTGTCGCAGAGATCGATCTCGTCGCAGATCACACGCTCGCCGCGGGCGGCGAGAATCCCGCGCTTCAAGGCGCGGCCGTAGTTGGGCTCGTCCTCGTGGAGGAAGCGGACGCGCGGGTTGGCTTCGGACAGCGCGCGAAGGACCTGCGGCGTCGCGTCCTTCGAGCCGTTCTCCGCCAGCAGGAGCTCGTAGTCGAAGCCGAGCCCGTCGAGCTTGCGGCATAGCTCCTCGACCGCTTCGCGCACGATGAGGGCCTCGTTGTAGACGGGGATGACGATCGAGATCATGAGAGCCTGCGGGCGGCCTCGCGGCCTGAGAGGAGAGCGTCCTCCATCGAGCTGTACTCCCAGCGACCGTAGCGGCCCGCCACCTGCACGCCCGCGGCGTCGAGGTGCGCAAGGACCAGGGCGCGCGCGCCGGCGTGGGCGTGATCGAAGAGGACGTAAGCGACAGGGATGGTGCGCGCGCGGGCGACGCGGACGCTCGCGCGATCGAGGAGCCCGCAGCCTTCGAGGCCGGCGAGCGCGGATTCGATCACGAGCTCTAGATCGATGGGTCCGCGGTGCGCGAACTCGACGGCGAAGCTGCGGCAGCCCGCCGGCGCGAGCGCGGGGTTGACCTCGCTCGGCGAGCCGACCCGGTAGAAGCCGATTTTGGTCTCGGGAAAGTAGGCCCAGTGGAAGCGGGGCGCGGCCGGCAGATCGGCGGCGCCGATCTCGACCACGGTGACGCTCACCGAGCGCAAGCGCGCGACGGCCTGCGCGACGTGCGGCGGCGCGTTGGCGAGTAGCTTCGAGAGCGAGGAGAGCGGCGCGGTCCACACCAGCCGCTCGTACGCGAGATCCGCGCCGTCCGAAAGGCGAACGTGGCGGCCGCGCAGGTCGAGCGCTTCGACGCGCGCGCCGAGGCGCACCTGGCCCTTGCCGAGCACGTCGCGCTCCATTCCGTGGACCAGCGACTCGATCCCTCCCTGCTTCGGATACCAGAAGCTGGCATTGTATCCGGCGTCTCCTTTCGAGAGCCCGACCGCGCCGCGCACCACCTCCTCGAGCGAGGGCCGCGGGATGAAGCGCCCACCCCACTCTGGCGACAGCTCCTCGCAGGGGACGGTGAAGAGCTTCTCGTTGTACGGCCGCATGAAGTGGCGGGCGAAGCCTTCGCCGAGGTGGGCGAGGATGAAGTCATCGGCGTTCTGGAGCGGGCGGGTTGCGTCGCGGCTGGCGAAGCCGATCAGGCAGTCGGCGATGGTCTGCGGCGGCAGCCCGTGGAGGTTGAACTGGTAGGGAAACTTCGTCCAGGCGTTCTCGCTGTAGATTACGGCGCGCCGCTGCACCTCGAGCAGATTGCCCGCGAGCCAGCGCTCCTGCACCAGCCGGCGCATCTCTGGATCGCGCGCGTGCAGCCAGTGGCCGGTCCAGTCGAAGGAGAAGCCGTCGATCACGTCGGTGCGGCAGAGGCCGCCCAGCCGATTCTCGGCTTCGACGAGCGTGAAGTCCGCGCCGAGCTCCCGCGCGCAGGAAAGGCCAGAGAGGCCGCCGCCGACGATGAGCGTGTGCGCGCGGGAAGGCATGCGGCCTCGCCTCTACCACGGAAACGCGCGCCGTTTCGTTGCCGTAGGCCCGAGCACGGTGCTAGCGTGCGCAATTTGTCATGAGTGAGAGTATGGCGGGCAACCTCGAGCAGCTGGTGCGCAGGCACACTGCGGGCACGGTGCTGTTTCGCGAGGGAGACCGCGGCGAGAAGATGTACGTCATCCGCTCTGGCAAGGTGAACATCTGGAAGCACATCTCGGAGAGCGAGATCACCCTGGCGGTGCTGGGGGCCGGCGAGTTCTTCGGCGAGATGGCGCTGCTCGAGGGCCTGCCGCGCAGCGCCGGCGCCACCGTGGTGGAGGACGCGCTTCTGATCGAGGTCGCGCAGCCCGCCTTCGAGACGCTGGTCCACAAGAACGGCGAGATCGCGGTGCGGCTGATGAAGCGGCTCTCGTCGCGGCTGCGCGAGGCCAACCGGCAGATCCAGGCGCTGATGAGCCGGTCGGGCGCGGCGCGGGCGCTCTCGCTCGTGCGCACGCTCGCCGAAGCGCCGGACCGCAACGGCCGGCGCCTGCTGGCCGCCGAGCTGTCACCCGCAAGGCTCACCGCGCGGGTTGGTCTCACCGGCGACGAGGCGCGCAGGGTCCAGAAGAGCTTCGAGCGGTGTGGCCTGCTGGTGCCGGTGGAGGGCGGCCGCTGGGCGGTGGGGCCCGAACAGCTTTTGAATGATTTCCTTTTGTATGTGGAGCTGCAGGAACAATACGATCCGCTGAACGTCCACGAGCTCGCCGAGCTCGCCGGCCTGCCCGACGAGGAGGCGCACGCCATCGTCAAGCGGGTGCTGGCGGCCCGGCTGGCGGAGACACGCAAAGGGACCGGCGAGAATTTCGTCGAACCCTATTCCACTTATCTCGCCCTCAAGCAGCGCTTCGAGTACGCCGAGGATTGATTGAAGATCAGCTGCCCAAACTGCCCCGCCGCTTACGAGCTGGATGATTCGCGGATCCCGCCCGCCGGCCTCTCGATCAAGTGCCCTCGCTGCAAGACGCCGTTCATCGTCCACAAGCCGAAGGCGGGTGACCCCACCAGGGTGGTGAAAGGTTCGCCGGTGCCGCTGCCGGGGCAGGCCGGGTCGAAGTCCATGCCCCCCAGGCCCACGGCGACGCGGGCGCCCCCCACGCCGGTGCCCCTGCCCGGCGGCGAGCCGGCAGTGGCCAGGTCGTCGCCAGGCGCGGCAACGCCGGGCGCGGTTCCCCTGCCGGGGCTCGGGGGCGACGACCCGTCACTCGGGAGGACCTCGATCGATTTCCGCCCGCCGCCTCCTTCTGCGTCGGCGCCGCCCGCGCTCGACTTCGGCGCGGTGCCGCTGCCGGGTCTCGACGACGGCCCGTCGGCGCCCGCGCGCCCGGCGCCCTCTGTGGTGCGCTCGTCCGCGCCTTTGCGTCCGAAACTCGCCCCGAGGTCGGACCCCGAGCCGGCACCCGAGCCAGGCGCGCCGCTTCCGCCTGCGGGCGGCGATCCGTACGGCCTCGATCTCGGCGGCCCTGCAGACATCGTCGCCGACCAGCCGCCCGCCGCGGCGCCGGCCGATCTCGAGATGAACTTCCCTGTCGAGCCGCCGCCCGCTCCGCCGCCGGCGGCCGGATTCTCCGCGATGGACGACATCTTCGCGGTGGACGTGCCCGAGCCGCTGCCTCGCGGCGCGCCGCCTCAAGCTGCGCGGCTGTCGGCCATCGACGAGCCCGGCCTCTCCTTCGACTTCGTCGAGGCGCCGCCGCCGCGCCCGCCGCCGCCTCCGCCGGCCTCTGTGCCGCCGCCCGCGTCCGGCGCGGACCTGCTCGACTTCGTCGATGACAAGCCCCAGGAGGAGACGGCGCTCCGGCCCGTCGAGGAGACGGCGGTCCGGCCCGCCGGGAAGAAGCCCAAGCGGCCACCGCCCCCGATGATCGCGCCCTCGGCGCCCGCAGAGAGGCCCGACGAGGACCTCTCGCTCGACCTCGGCAGCCACGACGGCGGGGTTGCGGCGGACGCGACCGGGCCGGAAGGTCCGAAGAAGGCGGAGAAACAGCGCAAGAAGAAAGAGAAGGAGAAGGCGGGCGAGGAGCGCAAGCTGCGCGACCGCGAGGAGCGCGAGCGCCGCAAGGCGGCCCGGCCCGACCGCCTCGGGACGTGGGTCTCCACCGCGGGCGAGCAGCTGCGCAACCCGCGCGTGCTGGGGGCGACCGTCTTCGGGCTTTTGCTGCTGCTGTTCGCGGTGGCCGGCTTCCGCGCTCGCCAGACGCCGGCGGGCCTCTTCTGGCTGAACAAGTACCTCCCCTCGAAGAAGGCGGCCACCGCAACCGAGACCAAGGTGATCGAGAAGGGGATGGAGCGGCTCTCGGACGGCAGCTTCGCCGCCGCGCGCGAGGCGCTGGGGATGGCGGCGCAGCTGCTCTTTGTGCTGCCCGACGACGAGGACGTGAAGGCGTTCTTCGTGCTCTCGACCTCGGAGCTGAAGCTCGCCTACAACCAGGTCGGCGGCGACTGGGACCAGGCCAGGCACGTGTTCGAGAAGATCAAGTCGAACAACCCCGCGCAGAATCGCGCCCGCGGCGCCTATGCGCTGGCGAGCGGCGATGTCGCACGGGGCAAGCTGCTGCTCGCGCCCCTCGGCGACCAGCCCAACGCGGACCTCGAGTCGGTCTACCTCTTCGCGCAGTCGCTCATCCTCGGCGGCGAGCAGCCGCGCGCCGCACAGGTGCTCGACAACGTGCTCAAGGGCCGGGGCGCCGACTCGACCAAGCTGCTGCTGTTGCGCGGGCTCGTCGCGCGGCAGAAGGGCGAGCTGCCGGCGGCGGCGGCCTTCTTCGAGAAGGCGCTGCAAAAGTCGCCGGGCAATGGCCGGGCGCTGATCGAGCTCGGCGACGTCAAGCTCCGGCAGGGCGACACCAGGACCACCGCGGAGCTGCTCGACAAGGCCCTGCAGCCCGACGTGCGCAAGTCGCTCGACGCCACCGAGGAGGCGCGCGCGAGCATGCTGCGCGGGCGGCTCGCGGCGGTGAACCACCAGAACAAGGACGCCGAGGCCGCTTACGAGCGGGCCGTCGCGCTCGATCCGGCGTCGGCTGAGATCCGCGAGGCCTACGGCGAGTTCCGCAACTCGCGCCGCGAGTGGGAAAAGGCGGCCAAGCAGTTCGACGCGGCCATCGCGTCGGGCAACGCCTCGGGGGCCGCGATGGCGGGCGCGGCGCGCGCCTATCTCGGCACCAACCGTTTGCTCGAGGCCGACAAGCGCATCAATGAGGCGGTCGCCAGGGACAATCAAAACGCGCACTTCATCTACCTGCAAGGCCGCGTCGCCGAGGCCATCGGCAAGGGCGAGGAGGCGCTCAAGTGTTACGAGCGCGCCCTGTCGCGCAAGCCGGATCTGGCTGAGGCGCTGGTGGCGCAAGGCCAGATTTTCCTGAACCGCGCCGACAAGGACAAGGCGCGCGAGAAGCTGGAGGCCGCGCTCAAGTCGCCGGATCGCACCTCGGTGGAGGACGAAGCGGTGGGCGATTTCGCGCTCGCGCTCGGCCAAAAGCAGCAGGCGCGCGACGCCTTCACCAGCGCGCTGCGGAAGGATCCCGAGGATCCGCAGGCGCACGCCGGCGTGGGCAAGACGCTGGCGGCCATGGGCGATCTCAAAGCGGCGCGCGTCGAGCTGGAGAAGGCGCTCGCCGAGGTCGACAACGACGCTTCCCTTGATTACGAATACGGCTCGCTCCTGCGTCGGGCGGGCGAATCGGACCCTGCGCTCGCGGTGCTGCAGAAGGCGGTCAAGCTCGACGGCAAGGACCCGCGCTATCGCTCGCGGCTGGGCGCCATCCTGGTCGAGCGCGGCGACTTCGAGGGCGCCGAGGCGCAGCTGCGGCAGGCCGTGCTGATGAACGATCGCTACGCGGAGGGCCAGTTCTTCCTCTCGCGCGCGCTCGCCGGGCAGAAGAAGCTGGCCGAAGCGGTCGATACCATCAAGAAGGCGGTCGAGCTCGAGCCCGATAATGCCGAATACCTTTATCACCTGGGCCTCATCTTCGAGCAGGGGCAGCAGATCCAGGACGCGATCGAGTCGTTCCAGAAGAGCATCGACAAGAACCCGGAGAGCGCCGACACCTGGGAGCATCTGGGGCAGAACCTCAACGTCGAGAACCGCTTCGGCGAGGCGGTGAGCGCCTTCAAGAAGGCGGCCGCGCTGGACCCGAAGCGCGCGCGCGTCTGGGCCGAGGTGGGCGACTCCGAGCAGGAATCGGGCGATCTCGACGGCGCCATCCGCGACTTCCAGAAGGCGCTGGCGCAGGACTCGAGCCTGCCCGGTGTCTGGAGCAAGCTCGGCGTCGCTTACAAGGACAAGGACTGCAAGGGGTGCAAGACCAAGGCGATGGACGCGCTCCGGCGCGGCGCGCAGATCGACCCCACCGACGCCATCGCGCACCACGAGCTCGGCTACATGTACAAGGACGACGGGCGCCGCAAGGAGGCCATCCTCGAGTTCAGGCGCTACCTCGATCTGCGCCCCGACGCGGGCGATCTCTCGACCGTGCAGGACGACATCTATTACCTGCAGGAAGAGTCGCGCCGGGCGCCGTGATCGCTTCGGTCAGCGTCGATCTCGATGGGCTCGGCTGCTATGCGGCGATTCACGGGCTGCCGCTGCAGCTCGACGATGCCGCGCTGCGGGCGGTGCCCGAGGTGGCGGTGTCGCGGCTCTGCGCGCTGTTTGCCGAGCTCGAGATCCCGGCGACCTTTTTCGTCATCGGCCGGGAGCTCGCCATCTCCACCGCGGGCATCAAGGCGGCGGCCGGAGCGGGTCACGAGATCGCCTCGCATTCCTTCGCCCACGATTATGCCCTGTCGCGCCTGCCACCCGAGGCCATCGACCGAGACCTCTCGCTCGCCGAGGAGGCGATCTTTGCGGCGGTGGGCGAGCGGCCGCGTGGCTTTCGCGCGCCCGGATATACCCTGTCGCAATCATTGCTCGAGGTGATTCGCGAGCGCGCTTATCGATATGACAGCTCGTTGCTGCCGTCCCCGCCCTACTACGCGGCCAAGGTTCTGGTGATGGGCTTTCAGTCCTTGCGCGGGCGCAGAAGCCACAGCATCCTCGGCGCGCCCGCGCAGCTGTTCGCCAAGCGGGGGCCCCACCTGCGCGGCGGCCTGCATGAGCTACCGGTGGCGACCCTGCCGCTCCTGCGCGCGCCCATGATTGGAACCGTGGTCATGGGCCTCTCGCCGGGACTGGCGGCGGCGCTTTCGCGGCGCGCCTTTGCCGGCGGTCACTTCAACCTCGAGCTGCACGGCATCGACGCGCTGGACGCGTCCGACGCGCCCCCTTCGCTGGCGAGCGTGCAGCCGGGACTGCGCACGCCGGCGGCATTGAAGATGAAGAGATTGCGCGCGCTGATTGTCTCATTGAAAGAGCGCGCCGCGCTGGTGACGCTCGAGGAGGCAGCGCGCAGGATATGGCCCGATTGATTCTCGCTTGTCTGCTGGTGACGGCAGTCGCCGCGGAGCCGCCGCGGCCCGTGCCCGCGCTGCAGGAGCTCTCTGCGTTGCTCGGCACCTGGCAATGCCGCGGAACGCAGCGACTCTCTCCCTCCGCGAAGCCGTCGCCCACCGCAGGCCTCTGGTCGTTTGCGCCCGACCTGGACGGTTTCTGGATCTCGCTGCAGCAGGAGCAGGAGCGCAGCGACGCCAATCCCCGCCCGGCCAAAGCCAAAGGTCACCTCGGCTACAGCGCGGATCAGCAGCGATTCGTGCTGGCGCTCGCCAGCAATGACGGCCTCAGCGAGCAGGCAGGCTCGCCAGGCTGGGACGGCCCGAGGCTGGTGTTCTCCGGCCAGCTGCGCGACGGCGACGACACGGTCAACTTCCGCCGCACCTTCGAGGCGCACGGCGACAGGCTGAAAGTCACTCTCGAGCTGGAGCTGACCGACAAGGAGTGGACGCAGGTCTCGGCCGAGAGCTGCAGCCGGTGAGGGAGCAGCCGGGTACGAAGCGGCCGCTCCTCCTCTCGCCGGTTGACCCCCACCGGGCGAAACGCTAGGCGTACCGCCATGGCGGTCCCACCGCAGTCCACAGCGCTCGCGCGCTATGAGCCCGAGCGCCCACGCGGGCTCCTGGGCCGCGTCCGCTCGGCGATGGAGAAGTGGACCTACCGGCAGGGCGGCCCTGATCTGGAATCGCGCCTCGCGCGGCTGGTCGCGCCGCAGAACGAGTACGGCGTCGATCCCTTCGGTCTCGAGCTCGAGTACGCCAAGGCGGCGCTGGCACCCGCGCTGTGGCTTTACAAGAACTACTTCCGCGTCGAGTGCCACGGCATCGAGAACCTCCCGGCGGGCCGCGTGATGCTGATCGCGAACCACTCGGGCCAGCTTCCCCTCGACGCGATGATGCTGGGCGTCTCGATGCTGGTCGAGGCCGAGCCGCCGCGCGTCGGCCGCGCGATGGTGGAGAAGTGGGCGCCGACGCTGCCGTTCATCGCGCCCTTCTTCGCCCGCGTCGGTCAAGTCGTCGGCACTCCCGAGAACTGCCGCCGGCTGCTCGCGGCGGGCGAGACCATCATGGTCTTTCCCGAGGGCGTGCGCGGCCTCAACAAGACCTGGGAAAAGAAGTATCGATTGCAGGAGTTCGGGCTCGGCTTCATGCGGCTCGCGCTCGAGACAAAGACGCCCATCGTGCCGGTCGCGGTGATCGGCGCGGAGGAGCAGGCGCAGGCGTTCTGGGATTTCAAGTCGGCGGCGAAGCTGCTCGGCCTGCCGGCGCTGCCCATCACCGCCACCGTGGTGCCGTTCCCGCTGCCGGTGAAGTACCACCTGCACTTCGGCGCGCCGATGCGCTTCAGCGGCCGCCACAACGACGAGGACTCCGAGCTCGAGCGCAAGGTGCAGGAGGTGAAGACGACGTTGCAATCGATGCTGGACCGGGGCGTTCAGAGCCGCCGGAGCATCTTCTAGGGACACATGCGCGACGGCGTTCTCATCACCGGCATCAGCGGAAACCTGGGCCGCACGCTCGCCAAGCTGCTGCACCGCAGCGAGCGCGTCATCGGCCTCGACCGGCGTCCCTTTCCGGGAAAGCCCAAGGACCTCGAGGTCCATTGTATCGATATCCGCAAGCGCAAGATCGAGGACCTCTTTCGCAAGGGTGAGATCAAGGCGCTCATTCATATGGCCATCGTCCACGACCCGCGCCTGGCGCAGGCCGAGCACCACAGCTTCAACGTGCTGGGGACCAAGGCCGTGCTCGAATATGCGGCGAAGTATGGCGTGCAGAAGGTGGTGGTGCTGAGCTCCACCAACGTCTATGGGCCACAGCCGGACAACGACAACTTCCTCACCGAGGAGTCGCCGCTGCTCGGCTCGCAGCGCTTCCCCGAGATCCGCGACCTGGTCGAGGTCGATATGTACGCGCAGCAATACATGTGGAAGCACCCCGAGGTGGAGACGGCCATCGTGCGGCCGGTCCATATCGTGGGGCCCAATGTGAAGAATGCGCCGTCGTCCTATCTGCGGCTCAAGTATCCGTGGACGCTGGCCGGCTTCGATCCGATGGTGCAGCTCATCCACGAAGAGGACGTCGCGCTGGCGATCTCGCTCGCGCTCAAGCCCGGCGTGCGCGGGCTTTACAATATCGTCGGACCCGGCGAGCTGCCGCTCTCGTCGGTGCTGCGCGAGCTGGGGCGGCAGCCCATCCCGGTGCCGCATCTGTTCGCGCGGCCTTTATTGAACAAGCTCTTCGATTATCGTCTGGCGGGATTTCCCGGTAACGAGCTCGACCACCTGCAGTTCCTCTGCACGGTAGACGGCGGGCGGGCCGAGCGCGAATTGGGGTATCGACCGACTTATACGCTGCGGGAGACCATCCGTAGCGTGCTCGGAGAAGTGCCCCCGCGGGTGCAGCGCACGACCGTGGCGTAAACTGAAGGGGGGAATTCAAATGAGGGTGGTGATTGCTGTCTGCCTCGTCTCGCTCTCGGCCGTTGCGCAGGATGCCGTCCAGGTCGCGCCCACGCATTGCAAAGTGCGGACGGACAACAAGGACGCCCGGATGGGCCAACTGGATGGACGCCGAGGGGCCGCACATCTCGGAGAACGTCGGCACCGCGCCGATGGGCTTCATCCTCGTCGAGGTCAAGAGCGCCGCGAAGAAGTCGGCGGCGGCGGCGAAGAAGCCCAAGACGGAGTAGTTGACCAGCTGGTACGCAGCTGGCTGGACCCCTGGCTCTAGCGATCAGGGCGCAGCGCGCGCGCCTTCGCGACCAGCGCGGGCGCGGCGCCGCGGGAGATCGCCAGGTCGCAGACCGCGGTCGCGTCGGCGTGGCCCTGCCGGGAAGCCGCCGCGCAGCGGACCAGCGCGGCGGTTGGATCGCCGGGCGAGGATTGCTCATAACGATTGAGATCTTCGAAGATGCCCACCGCGCCGACATTCGAGGTCTCTGGCTGGAAGTAACGGTATTCGAGCGGCAATAGCCGCTGCAGGCGCGCCACGTCGCGGCGCAGATAGAGCTCGCTGGTCTCGTCCCAATAGACGAGCGCCCAGTCGGGCCCGCCCATCAATCGATATCCGCCCAGGCGCTCGCGGTGGCGCGTCGTGAGCGCCCACTCGGCGCCGATGCCAAGCAGCCACGACTGGAACGTCGCGCGCGACTTCTCCGCCTCCTGCCAGTCGCGCAGTGCCTCGGGTGGCACGCCGAACTCGCGGCCGTCGAAGAAGGAGGTGCCGATGGCGAGGTCGAGATAGCCGCCATCGCGCAGCCCGTTGAAGAACGGCGCCGAAAGCCCCTGCGCGGCGATGAAGCGCGCGGCGCGCACCGGCAGCGCGTGCTCGTCCCATGCGGTCGAGAAGCGCGGCGGCGGCAGGCGATGCGACCCGAGCGCGAGCACGGCCGCCGCCACCGCGATGGCGCCGCGCACCAGCCGCAGCGACCACAGCGACAGCCCCCAGGCGAGCGTCGGCGCCAGCACCAGCTCTGCCTCGTAGACCATGCGCTGGGTGCGCAGCGCGAAGGCCCCGAAGACGAGCGTCGCGATCAAAAGCGCGGGCCGCGTCCGCCAGCGCGCCGCCGCGAGCAAGAGGCCGATCGGCAGCAGCACGAAGAGGGCAGGCTCGATGGCCCACGAGGGCGGGTCGAACTCGCGCAGCTTGACCACCTCGCCGATCGAGAGGTGCTCGAGCAGGATCTGCGGGGTCTGCAGCCCGCCCGGGTTCGCCAGCAGCGCGAGGCCCGCGAGCGCCGCGAGCCCCAGGTCCGCCAGGTTGCGCTCGCGCCAGTACGCCTCCAGACAGGAGAGGCCGAGCACGAAGGCGCCGAACGCCGCGCCGGTGTGGAAGTTGCTCCCGAGCGCAACCACAGCGATGGCCAGCGCGCGCTCCCGGCGCGTGCGCGCGAAGAGCGCCACCGCCAGCACCACCCACGACGCGAGCAGCGGCCGCGGCACCGTGCGCGGCACCAGCAGGAGCGCGACGGCCGGCACGATCCAGGCGCTCCCGTCGCGGGCGCAGGCGGCGGCAAGCGCGAGGAGCGCCAGCGCGAGAAGCGCCAGCGTGAAGAGCTGCAGGCCGAGCGCGTCGGCGCGGTGGCCTTGCACCAGCGCGCAGAGGAGGTCGAAGAGCCAGGAGGTGTCGTACCAGCGAGTCGCGCCGAATTTCCACGAGAGGGCGTTGGTCCGCGGGATGCCGCTCTTGAGCACCAGCCTGCCCAGCGCTACGTGCCACCCGGTATCGGTCTCCTCGAGCGCGGTGAAGATCCACGGCCCGGCGACAGCGAGCGCGCAGGCGAAGGGCAGCGCGATTCGCGAGCGGCGCACGGCGGCACGATGCAGGGTGGGCCGCGGCTGGTCAACCAGCGGGGGCGCTCGTTACACTTCTGGAAGATGGACCTCCTCCTCGTCCTCGAAGCCTACGACGCGAGGCTGAACCTCGCCGTCTGCACCGCCTCGCTGCTGGCGCGGGAGGCGAGCGTCCGCCACCACCTCGCTTCGGGCAGCGCGGCGGCGCTCGCCCAGGCGCTCGCGGGCGCGCTCCTGCTCGCCGGCACCGAGCGCGCGGGCGACCTGCAGGCGCCGCGCGTGGACGTGCAGCTCGAGTGCGGCGGTCCGCTGCGCGGACTGCTGGTGGACGCCGACGGCTCGGGCGCCGTGCGGGGCTTGGTGCGCGTCAACGATCTCGACCGCACCGGCGCGCGCGTCGAGAGCGAGCCGGCCTTCGCCGATCTGGACCCGCCGGCGCGGCTGCTTCGCTTCGACGCGCGGCCGGTGCTCTCGACCGGCCACGACGAGAAGGCGGGCCTGCTCTCGGTACTGCGCGCGCAGCCCGGCTCGGACACGCTCCACCGGGCGGCGTTTCCCTTCGCGGGCGCGAACCTCGGCGCGGCGCTGACGCTCTTCCTGCGCAGCGATCGCCCGCCCGGCGGCGAGCTCGCGCTGGAGGTCCTGCACCGCGGGGGCGAGCCGCTTGCGTCGGTGGCCGGCGCGCTCGTCTGGCCGGCTTCGGTGGACGAGGAGGAGCGGGCGCGCGCGCTCGGCAAGCCGCTGCGGCAGGCGGGGCTGCACCAGGCGATGCTGAAGGCCGCGGGCGCCAACGCGCACGCGCTCGCGCAGGAGCTCGGGCGGGAGCTGTCGCTCGGCCCGCTGCGCCTCTTGAGCGAGGTGCGGCCGCGCTTTGCCTGCCGCTGCAACCGCGAGCGGGTGGTCCGCGCGCTCGGCACGCTCGGCGCCGCGGAACTCAAGGACATGGCCGGGCGCGACGGCGGCGCCTCGGCCACCTGCGACTTCTGCATGGTCACGTACCGCATCTCCGCGGGCGAGCTGCTCGAGCTCGCCGGCGACGGTCCGCAGAAGTCCTGACGCTGCTTCGGCGGCTGCGGGAGCGACGCCGACTGCGCTTCGGGCACCCACTGCGCGAGCTCGATCGGCTACCTCGGCATGACCGTCAGTCTGGGCGAGCCGTAGCCAGCTCTGCCTTCAATCGCTTCACCGCGTGGTGGAAGTTCACCTTCGCGTTTACCTCGGTGATGCCGAGCGTCTGCGCGATCTCGGCGAAGGGCAGGTCGCCGTCGATGCGCAGGAGCAGCACCTCGCGCTGGCGCCGCGGCAGCTTGGCGATGGCGGCGCGCAGCTCTTGCTGTTGCTCCGCGTTTTCGAGGCGCTGGTGCGCGTCGGCCTCGGTGGGCGTGGCCTCCTGCTCCTGCGCCTCCTCGCTGCGGTCGAAGCGCGCGGTGTCGCGGACGTGGTTCTTGGCCAGGTTGACGACGATGCGGAAGAGCCACGACTTGAACGAGCCGCCGCGCCAGCCGGAGGCTCGCTGCGCGGCATTGATGAAGGCGCGTTGCGCCAGGTCCTCGGCGTCGTCGGAGTCTTTGCTGAAGCGGCGCGCGATCGACAGCACCGGCCGCTGGTAGCGGCGCACCAGCACCTCGAAGGCCCGCACGTCGCCGCCACGAAAAGCGTCGAGCAGCCCGGCGTCGCTGAGGTCGGCGTCGATCATTGGACGAGGCGCCATTCCTAGCATTGACGCGCCCGGGTGTGAGGACTAGATCGCCCTCGCACTTTTCCGGAGGCAACTTGCTCGATCTGCGCTGGGTGGTCGCAAACCTGGACGAGGCGAAGGCGCGCCTCACTTCCCGCAGCGATGCCGCCGCCGCCGCTTTGAATCCCATCGAGGCGCTCGCCAAGGAGCGCAAGGAGCTGATTCTCGCTTCTGAAACGCAGCGCGCAGAGCAGAAGAAGGCCTCCGAGCAGATGCGCACGCTCAAGGGCGACGAGCAGGCGCAGCTGCGCGCCCGGCTGAAGATCCTCAGCGACGAGGTCAAGGAGAAGGAGGTCCGGCTCAAGGACGTCGAGCAGCAGATCGAGACGGCGCTGTTGAACGTGCCCAACCTGCCGCACGCGAGCGTCCCCGCCGGGCACTCGGAGAAGGAGAACCAGGAGGTGCGGCAGTGGGGCGAGAAGCCGCAGCTCTCGTTCAAGGCGCTCGAGCACACCGAGCTGGGCGAGAAGCTGGGCCTGCTCGACTTCGAGCGCGCCGGCAAGGTATCGGGCGCGCGCTTCGTATTCTTGAAGGGAGATCTGGCGCGGCTGGAGCGCGCGGTGATCTCCTTCTTCTGCGATTCGGCGCGGGCGCGCGGATATCTCGAATTGATGCCTCCTTATATGGTCAATGCCGACTCGATGCGCGGCACCGGCCAGCTGCCCAAGTTCGAGGCGGATCTTTTCAAGACCGACAACGGCTATTACCTGATCCCGACCGCGGAAGTGCCGGTCACCAATTATCACCGCGATGAAATCATCGAGACGCCGAAGCGCTATTACGCATTTTCTCCCTGCTTCCGCAGCGAGGCGGGCAGCTACGGCAAGGACACCAAGGGCCTCATCCGCCAGCACCAGTTCCATAAGGTCGAGCTGGTGCGCTTCGAGGAAGCGGAGCGGTCGCAGGCCGCGCTGGAAGAGCTGGTCGAGGACGCGCAGGAGCCTTTGAAGCAGCTCGGCCTGCACCACCGGGTGATGCTGCTCTGCTCGGGCGATATGGGCTTCTCCTCCGAGAAGACCTACGACCTCGAGGTCTGGCTCCCGGGGCAGAACGCGTACCGCGAGATCTCCTCGTGCTCGACCTTTGGCGATTACCAGGCGCGGCGCGCGCAGATCCGGCACCGCAAGGCCGCGGGAGACAAGCCTCGCTTCGTGCACACTTTGAATGGCTCGGGCCTCGCCGTTGGCCGCACCCTCGTCGCGCTGCTCGAGAACGGCCAGCAGTCGGACGGCACGGTGGTGCTGCCACCGGCTATCCGCCCTTATCTCGGGGGCCTTGATCGCCTGACCCCGCTCGGTGCCGGATGACCAGGCTCAGGCTGGCGGGTCTCTCTTGAACTTGGCCACCATCCGGGGCCAGCGATGTGCAGTTGGAGCCAGCCAGGGTGCTCACGCTCGCGCGTTCCCTCAAACTCAGCTAAACAGGCCGCCGGCGCCTCTGGAGGAGTGGCCGAGTGGCTGAAGGCGGCGGTCTTGAAAACCGCTGGCCCGCAAGGGCTCGCAGGTTCGAATCCTGCCTCCTCCGCTTACCTATTGAACGGGCTTCCGGAGCTTCTTCAGCAGCTCCTGCACGTCGTGCTGTACGCGCAGCGGATCGGGCAGGACGGCGCGGTGCGGTCGGCGGCGCAGGCGTCCGAAGAGGCGCCACGCCTCGGCGCCGTCGAGAGGCGCGACCGGGAGCAGGTTGAGCGCGAGCGCGACGCCGTTCAGGCGCACCAGCGCGATGCCGAGATCGTGCGGTAGAGGCGCGAGCAGCGCGGCGACGATCAGCGCGCCCTGCGCGAGCACGCCGCCCCAGGCGATGACCGAGCTTTCGACGGGGCTCGGGCCGTGCGGCTGGCGCGCTCCGCCGGCCTGCGCGCGCCCGGCGGTGAATTCCCCGCCGAGGCCATGCAGCTCGAGCGCGCCGGGGCGCAGCCCGCAGGCGAGGATCGCGGCGAGGTGGCCGAGCGTGTGCGCCGCGACCACGGCGGCAAAGGCGCCGAGCAGCAGCGGCGAGAAGCGCGGCGCGCAGAAGGGCAGCGCGCCGAGCGCGAGGCTCCAGTGCAGGTGGAGCTTGCCGATGGACAGCGCGCCGCGCATCTCTTGCTCCTCGCCCTGCGACCGCCGCTCCGGGTAGAGCTTGCCGCCGGTGCGAGCGGCGCGCTTGGCAATCGGCGCGCACATCCGCCAGCAGCCGGCGCTGGACCGCGTCCCACCCGCGGGCGTAGTACCTGCCGCCGATGAATCCCGCAGAGACTCCTTTCGCCTTGCTCGGCGGCGCAGAGCAGGTCCGCGCCATCGCGGAGAGCTTCTACGAGGCAATGGCGCGCGACGAGCCGGGGCTGGCGCGGCTGCATGCGTGCGACGCCTCGGGCCGCGTCGAGCAGGCCACCCGCGAGCGGTTCGCGTTGTTCCTCGCCGGCTGGCTGGGCGGGCCCCAGGACTATGTCGCGCAGCATGGGCACCCGCGGCTGCGCATGCGGCACGGCCGCGTGCCGGTGAACGCAGATGCGCGCGACGCCTGGCTGCGCTCGATGGGCAAGGCGCTGGATGCGCACGGCGTGCAGGGGGCGCTGCGAAGCTTTCTGGACACGCGCTTCTCCGAGCTCGCCGACTTCCTGCGCAACACGCCCTGACGCCGGCGGACGCGGGCCTGCCGCCGCAAGCCGCCGCTGCGCTCGCTGCACGAGAGAACCCGCGCCTCGCAAGGCCTTGCCCTCGCGCCGCTCGCTGGTGACCTTTGCGGGATGGATTCACGCCCACTGGTGCTCGTCGGTGGCGGCAGCGGCTTCGTCGGCAAGACGCTCGCGAGCGCCCTCTCTGCCCGTTTCCGCGTCGCCGGTCTCTCCCGTTCGCCGCGCCAGGCCGAGCCGCCCTTCGACGAGTGGCGCTGCGCCGACCTCTTCAACCTGCGCGAGGCTGAGAGCGCGCTCGAGGGTGCGAAGTTCGCCTTCTATCTCGTGCACAGCATGCTCCCGTCGGCGCGGCTGACGCAGGGCTCGTTCCAGGACCTCGATCTCATCTGCGCCGACAACTTCGCGCGCGCCGCATCGCTCGCAGGCGTCGAGCAGATCGTCTATCTGGGCGGACTCATCCCCGAGGCGGGCAGGGCGCTTTCGCCCCATTTGGAGTCCCGGCTCGAAGTGGAGCGCACCCTCGGCCGCTACGGTGTCCCGCTCACCACCCTGCGCGCCGGGATGGTCATCGGCGGCGGCGGCTCGTCCTTCGAAATCCTGGTCCGCCTGGTGCGCCGCCTGCCGGCCATGGTCTGCCCTCGCTGGACGTTGACGCGCATGCAGCCGGTGGCGGTGGACGACGTCGTGCGGCTGCTCTCCTTCGCGGTCGCGCGGCCGGAGTGCTACGGGGAGACCTTCGACGTCGGCGCGCCCGAGGCGCTGAGCTATCGCGATCTGATGGTGATGTGCGCCGGCCTCCTCGGCATCCGCCGCGCGATGGTCCCGGTGCGCCTCTTCACTCCCTGGCTGTCGAAGCTCTGGGTGCAGCTGGTGACCGGCGCGCCCGGCGAGCTGGTGGGCCCGCTGGTCGAGAGCCTGCGGCACGAGATGGTAGCGCGCGATCTGCGGCTCGCGGCGATGGCCGGGATGCAGCCCACCCCGGTGCGCGAGGCGCTGCAGCGCGCGCTCGCGGTAGCGCCGGTGCAACTCTCCGCGCCGCGCGCACCGAAAGCGGCGCTGGTGCGCTCGGTGCAGCGGATGCGGCTGCCGCCCCTGCGCGATGCTCGCTGGGCGGCCGCCGAGTATGTGCGCTGGCTGCCGCGCGTTTTTCGCAAGCTGCTGCGCGTGCAGATCGACGCGCAGGGCAGCTGCCGGTTCGGCCTGCCGCTGTTGCGCGCGCCGCTGCTGGTGCTGACGCCGGCGGAGAACGCAACGCCCGATCGCCAGCTCTTCTTCGTCACCGGAGGCCTGCTCACCAAGCCCGGGCAGCGCGGCCGCTTCGAGCTGCGCCAGCTGCTCGACGGGCGGACGCTGCTGACCGCCATCCACGACTATGGCCCGCGCCTGCCTTGGTATCTGTATCGCTGGACGCAGGCCCGCGTTCATGCGTGGGTGATGGGCGCCTTCCGTCGCCACCTCGCGGCGCTCGCACGGGCCGGAGGCGAAGCGCCGATTGGCCGGATTCTTTTGCCGCCTCCGCAAAGCGGTTATACGCGTCGAGAGCCGGATTCACCGGCCCACGATGAAAGGTGATCCATGAAGCTCGCCCTTCGCCTCGGAAGCGCTCTGGCCGTCCTCTTCCTCGCCTCGCCGGCCGCGTTCGCGAAGTCCAAGCTGAAGGGCGCCGGGACCACCGTCACCTGCACCGACGGCTCCTCCTCCAAGGGCGGTCGCGGCGCGTGCCGCGGGCACGGCGGCATCAACAAGGGCAGCGCGGCGCCGGCGAACGCGGCTCCCGCTCCCGCGGTTCCCGCGCGCTCGCGCGCCTCGTCGGGCAGCAGCACGAAGGGGACCGAGGGCGTGGACGCGAACGCCGCCGGCGCGACCGCGAAGTGCAAGGACGGCTCGTTCTCGCACTCGAAGGGTCACTCGGGCGCATGCTCGCGCCACGGCGGCGTCGCGCAGTGGCTCGTCGGCGGCAAGTAGCCGCGCGCGCGCGCCCGAACGGAGTTCGAGTAAGCTGCAAGGCATGCCCGACGCCCCAGCGCCCGCGCCGTTCTGGCAGAAGTGCAGCCTCTGCAAGAAGCCGATCCCGTTCCGCGGCAACTACCTGAAGTGTGTCGTCTCGACCTGCAACCGGAAGCGCTTCCAGCTCTACTTCTGCTCCGACGAGTGTTGGGATGCGCACAATCCGGACCAGAACCATCGCAATCCCGGCTACACCGAGCACGTCGCTCCGGCGGCCTGAGGCGCGGGCGGGCCGCCGAGTTCGGCGACGCCCGCCGACCGCCTACCGCAGCGGGCTGGTCCGCTTCAGATCCGTCGCGGCGCGCGCGCCCGCGGTCGGCGGGCCGTGGTGGACCGCAACGACGATCGGGTTCGCTCCCATGCCCGCCTCGTCCGAGACCGGCTTGCTCACGTCCTTCACGAGCGCCTGAAAGTCCTTGCCCGAGATCCCGGCTTGCGCGTGCGCAAACCAGCTCGCTGCGTCCGCCTCGGACGCAGCCATGCAGTGGTGGTACTGCAAATCGCCATATCTCCGAACCCCGAATTCGCGCATTTTGAGCGCCTCCAGCAAGAAGGCTAGCCATCGACCGCCTTCCCTGCATTCTCCTCGTCCGCCAGGGCAAGCGCTCGCCTGCACGGGCAACGATTGTATTCGTCCCTGGAACTTGGCAATCTGCCGGCCATATTCGAGCAGGCGCTGCTGACGAAGCGATCAATTTCACGTCGCGAGGAGCTCAAATGACCGCAGTGCGAAAGCTCTCCATATCTACCTCATTGCTGTTTTCCCTCCTCTGTGCCGGCGGCGTCGCCGCCCAGGACGCGGCGCAACCCGGCGCGCAGCCAGCGAATCCGCCCACCGAGCAGCCCACGCCGCCACCCGTCGCGGCTGAGCCCTCGCCCGCATCTACGGCCGCGCCCGAGGCGGCGATCTCGCGCCGCACCGTCGAGGAGCAGATCATCGTCACCGGCTCCCGCATCCGCCGCAAGGACCTGACCACCGCCGCGCCGGTGACCGTGCTGACGCACGCGCAGTTCGAGGAGAGCGGCAAGCTGACCATCGGCGACTTCCTGCAGAGCCTGCCCGAGCAGGGCAATGCGCCCAACTTCCAGCTCAATAACGGTGGCGCGACCTACGGCGCCGACGGTTCCACGCGCATCAACCTGCGCAGCCTCGGGGTCAACCGCACCCTGGTGCTCCTCAACGGCCGGCGCTTCGTGCCGGGCGGCCTCGGCGCGTCTCCTTCTGTGGACCTGAACTCCATTCCGTCGGCGGCCATCGAGCGCGTCGAGGTGCTCAAGGACGGCGCGTCCGCGGTCTACGGCTCGGACGCGATCGCCGGCGTGGTCAACGTCATCACGCGGAGGAACTTCAACGGAACCGAGGCGGCCGCGCAGTACGGCATCTCGGGCGCGGGCGACGCGCAGACCTTCGACGCGCACGTCACCACCGGCCGCAGCGGTGAGCTGGGCAGCTTCCTTTTCTCGGTGGGCTACTTCAACCAGAAGGATTCGTTCCTGCGCGACCGGGACTGGAGCGCGCATGCGCTGACCTACGACTACGTGACGGACACCACGGCGCCGGGTGGAAGCCGCCGCACGCCCGAGGGCACCCTGCAGTTTCCGGCCGACGCCAAGACGGACCCGGGCTGCATCGCGAACCCGATCTGCAACAAGCTCGTTGTCCAGGACCCGACCTGGAAGAAGAGCCAGTATTACATCCGCGACCCGGCCGCTCCGACCGGCTTCCGCAAGATGACCAATGCCGACAAGTACAACTTCGCGTCGGTGAACTACCTGACCATTCCGTCCACCGCCGTGCAGGTCTACTCGTCGGGCGACACCAATATCGGCAGCGTCGCGCGCGGCTATTTCGAGGCCTCCTATGTCCAGCGCAACGCGCAGCAGAACGCCGCGCCGTTTCCGCTCAACCCCGGCGACTACACCGTGGGCGGAGGCAGCACGGCCATCCAGGTGTCCAGAGACAACGGGTTCAACCCGTTTGGCGTGCCGCTCGACTTCGCCGGGCGCCGCCTGGTCGAGTTCGGCAACCGCACGTACACGCAGGACCTGGGGACTTTCCGCATCGTGACCGGCCTCGACGGCACCCTCTCGGACTCGTTCGGCCCCCTCCGCGGCTGGTTCTGGGACGGCTCGATGAACTACGGCCGCACCACCGGCACCTTCACGACCGGCGGGGCGATCCGCAACTCGCGCATCGCCGACGCGGTCGGTCCCAGCCAGCCGGATGCCGCGGGCGTTCAGCGCTGCGTGACCCAGAAGACGCCAGTGTTCGACCCCAACAACGTCATTCCCGGCTGCAGTCCCATCAACCTCTTTGGCGGCGCCAACAATGGCAGCATCGACCCAACCGCGATCGATAACCTCGGCTTCACCGGCACCTCGCGCGCGTTCGACGCGATGTACGCGGTCGACTTGAACACCACCGGTCCGCTCTTCACGCTCGCGGCCGACCGGCCCGTCTCGCTGGCGCTCGGCTACGAGTTCCGCCGCCAGTCGGGCGCGCAAATCGCCGACCCCATCGCCGCGTCGGGCGACTCGGCCGACTTCAACTTCAAGTCGACCGAGGGCTTCTATACGGTGCACGAGGCCTACGCCGAGCTCTCGGTGCCGCTGCTCTCCAACCTCCCGTTCGTGCGCGAGCTCGAGGCCAGCGTCGCCGGGCGCTACGTGAACTACAGCACCTTCGGCGGCAACTTCACCTACAAGCTCGGCGCCCGCTACTCGCCCATTCCGGACGTCACGCTGCGCGGCACCTTCTCCACCGCGTTCCGCGCGCCGACCATCAGCGAGCTCTACCTCGGAGCGAGCGAGACCGATCCCGCCGCGACCGACCCCTGCAACGATCTCACCGGCGCCTCGGCGGGGCTCAAGACCCAGTGCGCAAAGAACCACGTCCCTGCCTCGGGCTCCGGCGACGGCGGCGCCCAGGAGCTGACCCGCAACGGAGGCAACCCAGGCCTCAACGCCGAGACCGCGAACATCTTCACGGTAGGCGTGGTTCTGACGCCGGCAATGGTGCGCGATCTTTCGATTACCCTCGACTACTACAACATCGCCATCGACAACGGCGTCGGCACCATCGGCACCGCGGCCATCATCGCCGGCTGCTTCACGGGCGATTCGGGGCCGTCCTACCAGCCGTACTGCGACCTGATCACGCGCGCCAGCAACGGCCGCATCCGGTTCGTGAGCGACATCAACCAGAACGTCGGCCAGAACCGGACCTCCGGCATCGACCTCGCGGTGCGGTACGCGATCCCGTCGCCGGTCGGCCGCTTCGGGCTCTCCTTCGACGGCAACTACCTGGCGAAGTTCGATCGTACGCTGCTGCTCGCGACCGGCGCGCAGACCACGCACGGCGTGGGCAACTTCGACCTCGGCGCGCTGCCGGCCATCAAGGCGAACGCCGGTGTGAACTGGGCGCTGGCCGGTCTGAACGCCGGCGTGCTCATGCGATACGTGGGCACCTTCAAGGAATGCGCGAACCCCGACCCGGCCGACCTGAGCTCGTCGGGCGGCATCTGCACCGGCACCGACCAAGCCTATAAGCGGCAGGTCGGACACAATGTCGTCGTCGATCTCCACGCCGGCTACGCGCTGGCCAGCCCGGCCGGGAGGACGTCGTTCGTGGTGGGGCTGAACAACGTGTTCGACCAGGCGCCGCAGTACGTGTACAGCGCGCCGCTCGCCAACTCCGACCCGTCGATCTACGACTTCCTCGGCCGCTACGTGTACGGCCGCGTGCAGCACACGTTCTGAAGGGAATCCGCGCGGCGGCGCCGAACACCCGGGCTTCGCCGCGCGGTCATCCGTTCGTGCCGACGCATTGTCCGAGGCCCGATCAGGCGTGGCGTGCGCTCCGCGGCGCTGCGGGCTCGTGCGCGAATCCGCTGGCGTTCGCGGGGCCCGACTCGGCCGCCCTCGTCAGCCGGGCGTCCATGGACAGGGGCCCCGGCCCCTCGAGGAGAAGGAAGAGGCTGACCATGAGCTGCGCCCACTCCGAGCGGACCTCGTGCAGCACGGCCCACATCCCGGAAATCGGCGGTACCGGCGGCGGCGCAAGCGGGGACCTTCCAAGGAAGAGCGAGATCTTCGTCGAGAGGATGGCGACCACCATCTCGACGATGAAGGCAATGGTGATGGCCCGCGTTGCCAGGCCGAGGATGAGCAGGATCCCGCCGACGATCTCGAGCGAGCCAACGAAGTGCGCGGTCAGCGCGGGGATGGGTATCCCCAGCTTGGTGAACCTCCCCACTCCCTGATTGGCGAAGGCAAATTTCATCAGGCCCTCCCAGAGGAAGACCGAGCCCGCCATCAGGCGGAGTACCAGTGTGGCCGCGGGCGCGGTCCGAGGGGGAAGGGCGATCCAGCGGGTCAGTGCGGAGAAGCTCATGATTACCTCAGGGGTCAAAAGGGAACGGCGACGTTGCCGGTGCAGACGGTCGGGCCAAAGAATGGTTCCCGACGCGGGAACGATTGGTGGCGTCGCGCGTTGGTGGAGAGTGAATGGAGGAGTATGTATTCCGGATGTTCGGGCTCAAGGAAGGCGCGCGCGCACGATTCTTCCGCGACGCCCTCACGCACGCGGACGCGCTACACAACCTCGCCCGTTACCTCACCGGCAGCGGGGTCGAAGCCGAGGACCTGGTCCAGGAGACCTTCGCCCGGGCCACCGCCGCCGCGGACCGCCTGTCCCCCGAAGCCAATCTCCGGGCCTGGCTCTTCCGCATCCTGCGCAACGCACACCTGGATCAGCGGCGTCGCGCGGGCCACGACCCCGCCCGGCCCGGGGAGCGCGACGGCGCGCTCGAAGAGACTGCTGCCGTCGATGAGGGCTCGCAGGGAGATCCCGAGGCGTCCTGGCTGCGCAAATGCGCGGCGCGCGATCTGGAGGCCGCATTGCTTGCGCTGACCGAGGACCGGCGCACCGTGATCCTGCTCGATCTGGAGGGCCTCGCGGACGGCGAGATCGCGGAGGTGATCGGCTGCGCACCCGGGACGGTCAAGTCGCGCCTGTCGCGCGCGCGGGCCGACCTGCGGCGGGCTTTGAAGAGGGAGGGCTGAAGACGTATGGACCATGCCGTCGCACAAGAGCTCCTGCTCGACGATCACCGAGGCCGGCTCGCGCCCGCGCAACACCGCGACCTGCGCGCGCACCTGGACGCCTGCCCCGCTTGCCGCGCGCACGACGCGCGCGAGGCCGCCCTCACCGCCGCGCTGGAGGAGAATCTCCCGCGCTATCCCGCGTCGCTGGCGCTGCGGCGCAAGCTGACGGTGCGGCTGGGACAGCAGCCAGGGAGCGGCGCGCCCCGCTCGCGCCTGGTGCGCGCCGCGCGCATCGCCATGCCCCTGATGGGCGCGGCCGCCGCGTTCGCGCTGATCGCGGTCCCCGCGCTGCGCCAGCGCGACGCGGGCCTGCGCACCGTGGCGGCCGAGACGGTCAGCGACCACCTGCGCCTGCTCGACGGCGAGCTGCGCCTCGAGGTCGTAAGCAGCGGCATCCACGAAGTGAAGCCCTGGTTCGCGGGGCGGCTCGACTTCGCACCCGAGCACGTCTTCCCCGGCGGCCCCGACCTCCCGCTGCAGGGCGGGGCGGTCGCCCAGTTTCTCGACCGGAAGGCCGCGGTGCTCGTCTACAAGCGGCGCGAGCACCGGATCTCGCTCTTCGTCCTGCGCCCCGACGGGCTCGATTGGCCCGCGGTCGGGAGTCGACGCGCGCTCATGCTGCGGGGGTTCCACGTCGTGGTCTGGCGCGCGGGCGACCTCGGCTACGCGCTCGTCTCGGACCTGGAGGCCGGGGAGCTGGACCACCTCGCCCAGCAGCTCGAGGCGGCACCATAACGCGACAGCTTCTTCAGCTTCAAAGCGACTTCAGATATTCGACGAGGTCGCTTTGGCTACCCGCAGATAGCGAGAGGCTTAGCGCCGCGTCGTAATGGGCGACGACATCGGCGAGGGTCGCGAAGCGGCCGTCGTGATAGAAGCCGCCCTTCGCGTGAGTCTGCAGGCCGCGCAGCGGCGCGGTCCGGTACTTGTGATCCGGCGCGCGCATCGCCTGGAAGTCGTCGATACCGATCTCGGCTCCCGAGTGCATATTGTAGCCCGGCTCGGTAAAGAGCGGCGCCACGTGGCACACCGCGCACTTGCCCGCGCCCTGGAATACCGCCTGGCCCCGGGCCGCGGCGGTGGAATCGAAGCTCCCCGCGGGCGCTGCCGGCGCTACCAGCGCGAGCTCGTAGAACTGGAGTGCCCCGAGCTTGGGAGTGATTAAATCGGTCGCGTTGGCGACGTGCCCGAAGCGTGCGCGCGCCGCTACCGGGAACTGATTCGCGTCGTCCAGGCGAGGATCGAAGTAGGTGCCCTTGCCGTGCATCTCCAGATTGGCGACAAAAGCGTTCCAGTTGGTGGCCGAACCCCACCCGGTCCAGGTGTGCAGATTGACTCCCGCCAACCCGAAGGCAGGAGGAAGCAACGTGGCGGCGCTCGCCCCGTCGGGACGGAAGGCCTTGCCATCGATGAGGAGCTCGGCGTCGAACTTGCCCGGACCCCAGCTTGCCAGCACCGCGCGGACCGTGGGCTGCGGCACGCCCAGCAGCGAGGCAACCGTGCTCAGGTCGGGAGAGAGGCCGACGATGGCGCCCACGTTCAGGTCGCGGTTGGCCCAGCCATCGAGGCGATGGCCGATTCCGGGCGCGAACGAATTGTCGACGGTCGAGTGGCACAACGCGCACGAGATGCCGAGAGACTTCAGACCCCCGGCGCCATTGGAGAAGCCCTTCACTCCGACGACCGCGTCGAGATCCAGCAGCGCGAGGGTGGTGGCGGGGTCGTCCAGGTTCACCGTTCCTTTGCTGATTCCGTCCTTGACCGTCTGCGGAAGCACGTCCACGTCTACCTTGAGCCCGACGGCGAGCGCGGTCTTCGGACTCACGCCGGCGCCAACGCCGCCCTTGGCGCTTCCCTCGATGGCCGTGTGGAGCTTGAGCGTACCGCCCCAATAGTCTTCGTCGCCGAAGGTCTCGTGGCGGAAGGTCTGGCGACCCTCCTCGAGCATGTTTTGCGCGGACTGCGTCACCGGATCCACGGGCGGCGGCGGCGCGGCAGGGGGAGTTGATCCCTTGCAGCTGGCCAACCCGAATCCGGACGCTGCAGCAAAGAGCAACAAGTGGCGAATCGACATGGCGACGCTCCTCTGGGCGGCAGCCGCCCGGTTGCAACAGAGACGGGACGGCGCAATAGGTTCCCGGGAGCGCGCCGCGCGGGAAGCCCGCAACGGCTGCGCGAACGCGGCGATCTCGCTCAAGTGCGCGCAGGATTTGCACCATGGCGTTGCCGCCGGTGACGTGGTGGCCGTGACGGCGCGGCGGCGCGCTGCTTGCAACCTGTCGCCGGAATGACCTCCATCACCGATCTTGTCATTGGCATGGCCGGCTCCGGCGGCGACGGAATCGTCAGCGCTGGACAGTCCCTGATCACGGCCGCGGCCCACGAGGGCTACCACGCGATCATGACCAAGAGCTTCGGCTCGCAGATTCGCGGCGGCGAGTCCTCCTGCCGCGTGCGGCTCTCGACGCGCGAGGTGCTCAATCCGGGCGGCAACCTCGACGTGGCGGTCGCGCTCAACTGGGAAGACTTTCTCAAGTTCGGCGCCGAGCTGCCGGTCGGCAACGAGACGGTGATGCTCTACGAGAGCGAGACCGGCGTGAAGCCCGACGCGATCCCGCTCGAGGGCATCGCGCCCCGCGAAATCTTTGCCGTGCCCATCGGCGAGATGGCGCGCAAGTCGGCGGGCACCGAGAAGGCGAAGAACGCGGTGGTGCTCGGGCTGCTCGCCGGCTGGTTCGGTATCAGTCGCGGGGCGCTGCTGGGCGGCATCCGCAAGAAGTTCGCCAAGAAGTCGCCCGAGGTGGCAGAAGCGAACGAGAAGGCCTTCGCGGCGGGCGAGGCCTACGCCCAGGCGCACCCCTTGCGCGAGCCGCGCTGCCTCGACCAGCCGACGCCGGCGGCCTCCGGCCTGCTGCTCACCGACGGCAACGACATGTGCGCCGCGGCGGCCATCTTTGCCGGCTGCCAGTTCTTCAGCGGCTACCCGATCACGCCTTCCACCGAGGTGATGCAGTTCCTCGCTCGCGAGATCTGGAAATATGGCGGCGCTGTCATCCAGGCCGAGGACGAGATCGCCGGCATCGGCGCGGCCGTGGGGGCCTCCTACTCCGGCAAGAAAGCGATGACCGCCACTTCCGGGCCCGGGATGTCGCTGAAGACGGAGATGCTTGGCCTCGCCAGCATCGCGGAGCTCCCCCTGGTGCTGCTCAACGTGCAGCGCGGCGGGCCGGCGACCGGGTTGCCCACCAAGCCGGAGCAAGCGGACCTCTTCCAGGCCGTTTTCTCGGCCCACGGCGACGTGCTCCGCCCGGTGCTCGCGCCCACCTGCGTCGCCGACACCTTCACGGTTACGGTCGCAGCCTTCAACCTGGCGGAGCAGTACCAGACGCCGGTCATCATCCTTTCGGACAGCGAGATCGCCCAGCGCAAGGAGACGGTCGGTCCCATCGACACCGCGCGCTTCGCCATCGAGCAGCGGCGCGCTCCGACCGAGGCCGAGCGCGAGAACTATCAGCGCTTCGCCATCACCGAGTCGGGGATCAGTCCCATCAGCCATCCCGGCATGCCGGGCGGCAACTACCTGGCCTCCGGAATCGAGCACAACGAGCACGGTGATCCGACCTCGAGCGGCGCCGTGCACGCCCGGATGAACGAGAAGCGCTTCCGCAAGTTCGAGTCGCTCAAGCAGCGGCGGGATCTGGTTTCCATCGAGGGCGATCTGGAAGCGCCGCTGGCGCTGATCAGCTGGGGCTCGACGGCGGGCGTGTGCCGCGAGGCGCTGGCGATTTTGCGCAGCCAGGGGCTGAAGGTGAAGCTGCTGGTCCCGTGGCTTATCCATCCCATTCCCGAGGAGGTGTATCGCGAGTTCTTCGTCTCGGTGCGCGCGGGACTGGTCGTCGAGCTGTCGCACCAGGGACAGCTCTACCGGCTGTTGCGCAGCTTCATCGACGTTCCCGCCTCGGTGCGCTCGCTGGCGCGCAGTGGCGCGAACCCTTTCCAGCCGCGCGAAGTCGTGGCGCGCTTGCAGGAGCTGCGATGACCGAACTTTTCAAGGTGAAGGACTACAAGAGCGATCTCAAGCCCATCTGGTGTCCGGGCTGCGGCGACTTCGGCGTGCTCCAGGCGCTCTACCGCGCCCTGGTCGCGATTGGCCGGCAGCCGCACGAGATCGCTTTCGTCTCGGGAATCGGCTGCTCGAGCCGCATCCCCGGTTACACCACGGCGTACGGGTTCAACAGCCTCCACGGCCGCGCGCTCCCGATCGCGCAGGGGATCAAGGTGGCTCGTCCGGACCTCCTGGTGCTGGCTGCCGGCGGCGACGGCGACGGCTTCTCCATCGGCGGCGGCCACCTGCCCCACGCCATCCGGCGCAATCCCGACATTACTTACATCGTAATGGACAATCAGATTTACGGCCTTACCAAAGGCCAGCTCTCGCCCACCTCGCCGCGCGGACTCGAGACGGTGACCAGCGAGTACGGCAGCCTGGAAGAGGCGGTGAACCCGCTGCTCTACGTGCTCGCCTATGGCTGCAACTTCGTCGCGCAGGGTACGCCGGCCGACATGCCCGGACTCGTGGCAATGATCGAAGAGGCCATCCGCTATCCAGGCTTTTCCTTCGTCAACGTGCAGTCGCCTTGCGTGACCTATGGCGAGGACGATCAGCAGGTCAAGGCGCAGAAGGCGAAGATGAAATCGCTGCAGAGTCTCGGCCACGATCCGTCGGACCGGATTCGCGCCATGGACCTGGCGCAGCACTACGGCCGCGAGCTGCACACCGGCGTCTTCTACCGGAACCCCGCCCCGCCGCCGACCTTCGAGGCGCTGGTGCGCGAGCGGCAGCAGAAGCTTGCCGTCGACGCGCTGCCGCGCGAGCGGATCCTCGATCTGTTTGCTCAGCGCTGAAGGGCGCCCTTCACGGCAGAGAATCGAGAGGGACGGAAATGGACACCACCAACGAGGAACTGCGGCAGATTCTTTGCGGGCAGCACACCCACCTGCGCGAAACGATCAAGGTGGCGCAGACCGCGGCCCGCAATCTTCTCGCGGCGCGCGCCTCGGCCGGCGAGCTGCAGGCGGCGGTGATCGCGCTCAACGTCGAGCTGTTGGCGCACCTCGCCGACGAGGAGCGGCTGCTGGAGCCCATTCTCGCCAACGTCGATGCGTGGGGGCCGGTCCGCGCCGGGCTCTTGCGCGCGGAGCACGCGCACCAGCGCGCGATTCTTGCGGTCCTGACCGGACCGACGGCCTGGCCGGCGGCCACTCTCGTCGCGGGCCGGACGCTCTCGCTCTGCGACGACCTGCTCACCGACATGGAGTTCGAGGAGCGCGAGTTCATGAACGAGAAGGTGCTGCGCGACGACTTGATCCTGCTCGACGCCAGCGACGCCTGAGCGCGCAGGCGTCGCTTTACCTGTCCGTCCTGTCCAGCAGGATTGAAAGCGGCTAGGTAGCGAAGTAATGCGTTCCCCGGCGCTGCCCTTTCGTCTTGATGTCTTTGCCGGCCAACAGCTTCTGCGCCGGCAGCTTGAGCTCGCTGGTGGGCATCTTGAGCGCGAGCGCGATCTGCTCGATGCGCTGGCCGGGGTTGGATTTGATTTGCCCGAGCAGGGCGGACGTCAGCTCGGCCAGGTTCTCGCCGGAGCGCTTCTGACCCTTGCGCCGCTTCGGACCGCGACCTGGGGCGCCGGCGCTCGAGGAGCCGGAAGGCGTCGCTCGCTGCACCCGCGCCGCGATAGCGTCGGCGAGGGTAGCGATAAAGAATTCCAATGGGTCTGCATTCTGTCGGGGACGGGGCATGGTAGCGATATAGATCGCATTGAGCTCATTCGCAAGCTGGCATTGACGCCAGCGGGATTCATGGCGCTGCGGCACTGGGCCGCTCATCGCGAAGTGGCATTCCATGCGGGGGATAGGCTACAAGCGGGCGGCATCCTGAAGGGGCGGGGAGCCATGGCTCGACTCGAGGTCAACGCCCTGTCCCTGCGCTTCGGGGGAGTGACCGCGCTGCGCGACGTGAGCTTCGCCGTGGCCGACCAGGCGCTCGTGGCCATCATCGGCCCGAACGGCGCGGGCAAGACGAGCCTCCTCAATTGCATCAGTGGCCTCTGCCGCCCCCAAGCGGGTCGCGTGGCGCTCGACGGCGAGGACCTCACCCCGTTGAGCCCCCACCGGCGCGCGCGACGCGGTCTCGCGCGGACCTTCCAGAACCTCGGCCTGTTCAAGGGAATGACGGTGCTCGAGAATTTGATGGTGGGCCGCCACACGCATCAGAAAACCGGCCTGCTGGGCGGCGGAATCTTCTTCGGCTTCGGCCGGCGCGAGGAGATCGCCCACCGCGAAGCGGCCCTCCAGATCGCCGAGTTCCTCGAGATCGGCCACCTGCGCCGCAAGCTGGTCGGCACGCTCGCCTATGGCCTGCAGAAGCGCGTCGAGCTGGGACGCGCGCTCGCGCTCGAGCCCCGCCTGCTGTTGCTCGACGAGCCGATGGCCGGCATGAACTCCGGCGAGAAGGAGGAGATGGCGCGCTTCATCGTCGAGGTCAATGAGCGCCGCGGCACGACCATCGCGATGATCGAGCACGACATGGGCATGGTGATGGGCCTCTCGCACCGCATCTGCGTGCTCGACTTCGGCCAGAAGATCGCCGACGGAACGCCGCAAGAGATCCGCGACGACCCCGCTGTCCAGGCCGCGTACCTCGGACAGCCGGCGAGCGGGTAATGGAATACTTTCTCCAGCTCACGCTCAACGGCCTGGTGGTGGGCGGCATCTATGGGCTCGTCGCGCTCGGGTTCGTCATCATCTACAAGTCGAGCGGCATCCTGAACTTCGCGCAGGGCGAGTTCCTCATGCTCGGCGCCTACGTCTGCGTCGCCATCATGGCCGAGGCCCGGGTGCCGTTCGCCGCGGCGTTCGTGCTGACGCTGCTCTTCTCGGTTGGGCTCGGGCTTCTGCTCGAGCGGGTGGTGCTGCGGCCGCTGCTCGGCCAGCCGATCATCTCCGTGATCATGGTGACGCTCGGCCTCTCCAGCGTGCTCAAGGCCATCGTGCAGGGGATCTGGGGCACCGACACGCGGTCGTTTCCGTCGGTCTTTCCCACCGAGCCGGTGATGCTCGGCCCGCTGCCGGTTTCGCAGGGCTATCTGTGGAGCCTCGCCTGCGTCGCGCTTCTTTTGGTCGTGCTCACTCTCTTCTTTCGCCACACGCGCCTCGGCCTCGCGATGCGCGCCACCGCCTCCTCACAGCAAGTGGCGCTCTCGATGGGCATCTCGGTCCGCCGCATCTTCGCGCTCTCCTGGAGCATCGCAGCGGTCGTCTCCGCGGCGGGCGGCATGTTGCTCGGCGCGATGCGGGGCGGCGTCGACGGCTCGCTCGCCTTCTACGGGCTCAAGGTGATCCCGGTCGTCATCCTGGGAGGCCTCGACAGCATCTCCGGAGCGATCGTCGGCGGGCTCGTCATCGGCGTCCTCGAGAACCTCTCCGGCGGCTACCTCGATCCGCTGCTGGGCGGCGGGGTCAAGGACGTGGCGCCGTTCGTGGTTCTGGTGTTGATTCTAATGGTCCGGCCGCAGGGGCTGTTCGGCACGGCGCACGCGCGGAGGGCTTGAAGATGCTCCCTGCAGCGAGCGACCCGGCAGCACGAAGCCTGCGCGACCTGGATCTCCCCATCTTCGAGACCCGGGCCGCGCGGGCAGCGCTGGCCGTGTTCCTGGTCGCGCTCTTCTGCCTGCCGCCGTTCGCGTCGGCGTACTGGCTCGACGTGCTCTGCCGGATCGGCATCGCGATCATCGGCGCGATGGGCCTGAACCTCCTCACCGGCTACACCGGACAGATCTCGCTGGGAAACGCGGCCTTCCTCGCAGTCGGCGGCTACGCCACGGCGGTCCTCGCCGGACGCTTCGAGTTGCCGCTGCTCGTCGTCCTCCCGCTCTCGGGCGCAATCGCGGCGGTCACCGGCATGCTCTTCGGCGTCCCCTCGTTGCGGCTGCGCGGTCTCTACCTCGCGATGGCCACGCTGGCGGCGCACTTCATCGTGATCTTCATCGCCTCCCACTGGGACTCGGTGACCGGTGGCGTGAACGGGGTCGCGGTGCCGACGGCCCGCGTCCTCGGCTTCGCGCTCGAGGACGATCGACACCTTTTCTATTTGATCTATCCCGTGGCCGTGCTGCTCCTCTTCTTCGCGCGCAACCTCTTCCGCACGCGCCCTGGCCGCGCCTTCATCGCCATTCGCGACCAGGACGTATCGGCCGCGGTGCTGGGGATCGACGTCTTCCGCTTCAAGCTGCTCTCGTTCGGCATCAGCTCGTTCTACGTCGGCGTGGCGGGCTCGCTGCTCGCCTACCAGGCGCGGCTGATCAGCCCCGAGAACTTTCCCGTCACGCTCGCCATCGATTACCTCGGGATGATCATCGTCGGCGGACTCGGGAGCGTGCTCGGCTCCATTCTCGGAGCCTGCGTCATTACGCTCCTGCCCGAGCTGCTGCGGCTGGGGAGCTCCTCGCTCGCGGGCCATTACCCGGGATTGGTGGAGCTCTTTGCCTCGGTCAAGATGGGCGTGTTCGGCCTGGTGATCATCCTGGTTCTCGTCTTCGAGCCCGCGGGGCTGGCGGCTCGCTGGCGTTCTTTGTGGAATTGGTGGAAGTTGCCGCCCGACTCAGTTTGAAAAGGAGCACCCATGAAGCGAACGATGGTTCTGGTCGCAATGTGCCTGCTGGCGTTCCGCGTGGAAGCGCAGACGCCGGGTGAGATCAAGGTGGGCGGCATCTTCGTCCTGACCGGCATCACCTCCGACGTCGGCAAGTCGTTTGCGCAAGGGGTCCGGGACGGCGTCTCCTGGACCAATGCGAACGGCGGCATCAACGGGAAGTCGATCAAGCTCGTCGAGGTCGACTACGGCTACAAGATCCCCGAGGCCGTCGCCGCCTACAAGCGCATGGTCAATGACGACAAGGTGATCATGATCAACGGCTGGGGGACCGGCGACACCGAGGGCCTGAAGGAGTTCGTCAACAAGGAC
>JAYWBT010000060.1:0-6586 GCA_043781235.1 Deltaproteobacteria bacterium | reverse complement strand
AGGAAGCGATCGGCGAGCGCGGGGATCTCCTCCGGACGGTCGCGCAGCGGAGGCAGGTGCAGGTTCACCACCGCGAGCCGGTAGTAGAGATCCTGGCGGAAGGTCCCCTGCTCCACCGCCTGCGCGAGGTCGCGGTTGGTCGCCGCCAAGACGCGCACGTCGACCTTGAGGGTCCGCGAATCGCCCACGCGGCGCACCTCCCCCTCCTGCAGCACGCGCAAGAGTGCGACTTGCAAGGGCAGCGCCAGCTCGCCCACTTCGTCGAGCAAAAGCGTCCCGCCGTCGGCCTCCTCGAAGAGGCCGCGCCTCGCCGCCCTCGCGTCGGTGAAGGCACCTTTGGCGTGACCGAAGAGTTCGCTCTCGATCAGCGTCGCCGGGATCGCGCCGCAGTTTACGGCGACGAAGGGCCGATCGGCGCGCGGCGACTGCTCGTGCAGCGCCCGCGCGACCAGCTCCTTGCCGGTGCCGCTCTCGCCCATGATCAGCACCGTGGTCGGCGTCTTCGCGACTTTCTGCGCGAGCCGCAGCACCTCGCGCATCGCCACGCTCTCGGCCACGATCGTGGGCAGCGGCCTGGAGGCCGCGATCTCGCGGCGCAGGCGCAGGTTCTCGGTGCGCAACCGCTCGCGCTCCTCGGCCTTCCGAAGCACCAAGAGCACGTCGTCGGGGCGGAACGGCTTGGGCAGGTAGTCGTAGGCGCCGGCCTTCATCGCCTCGATGGCCAGCTCGTGCGAGCCATACGCGCTCATCACGATCAGGGTGGTGTCAGGCGAGGCAGCCTGCGCCGCTCGCACCAGCGCGAGGCCGTCCATGCGCGGCATCCGCACGTCGGTGAGCAGCGCGTCGTAGTCGCGTGCAGAAAGCTCTCGCAGCGCCTCCTCACCGTCCTTGACCGCGCGCACCTCGTAGCCGCGGTCGGCGAGGAGCAAAGTCAGCATGTGGCGGATCGACTCTTCGTCGTCGGCGATCAGGATGGAGCGCAGGGTCACGGTGGCAGCATAGCGCGCGGGCCAGGGCGGCGGCTGTTCTGCTTCCAGCCGCAGCGTCACGGCGGTGCGGGCGCTCCTGATAGGCCTGGGCCCGGGTGCGCCTCGTGCCGCTGGAAGCGCAGCTCGAAGATGGCGCCTCGATCTGCCCCCGCGCGAGCGGAGATGACGCCGCCGATCCGCTCCATGGTTGCGTGACAGAGCGCCAGGCCGAGCCCCGTCCCTTCGCCCGGCGCGGCGGTGGTGAAGAAAGGCTCGAAGAGCTGCGGCAGCACCTCGGGAGCGAAGCCGCGCCCGTCGTCGGCCACCTCGAGCAGCACGGCGCCCTCCTCGGCGCGAGCCGAAACCCGCACCGTCCGCGCGCCTGCCTTGGCCGCGTTGACGAAGAGGTTCACCAGCACCTGCACCACATAGTGCTCCTCGCCGGGCACGGCCGGCAGACCCTCCGGCAGCGCGGTCTGGAGGGTGATCTCCTTCCAGGCCGGCTGCGGCAACACCAGCTGCCTCGCCGCGTCCACCGCCCGCTGCAGATCGACCCGCACCAACTGCGCCGAACGAGGCCGCGCCAGATCGAGGAGGTCGCGCAGGATGCGATCGACCCGCGCCGCCTCGCGCTCGATCCGCTCGGCGTGATCGGACACGTCCTTGCCCTGCGCGATCCCCTCTCGCATCAGGGCGGCATAGCCGATCACCGCGGAGATAGGGTTGCCGACCTCATGCGCGACGCCGGCAGCAAGGCGGCCCACCACCGCGAGGCGCTCGCTGCGCGCCAGATCCTCTCGGGCCTCGCGCAGCGAGCGGTTGGCCTGCTCGAGGGAGACGATCTGTGCCCGGGTCCGCGCACGCTCTTCGCGCAGCCGCCCGGCGAGCCGGTTCACCGCGGCGCCCAGCCGGCCTAGCGCGTCCCCGCCTTCGGGCACCGGCTCGTTCTCCTCGGCGCCCATGGCGCCGAGCGCGAGATCGAGCGTGGCCAGCCGGCCCACCACACTGCGCTCGAGCAGCCAGACCGCGAGCGCGACCAGCACCAGCAGCCCCGACCCGAGCGCGAGCAAGAGGTCGCCGACCAGGGCGTCGAGCTGCGCGCGCACCGGGCCCAACTCGACGTGGAGCAGGAAGGCGGTGTGGCTCCGCTTGGGCAGGCTCTCGCAGAGCACGGCCTCGTCGCCCTGGCGCAAGAGCGGCTCGGGGCAGATGGAGCCCGAGCCGGTCAGCCGCTCACCGCCGACCGCCTCGACCACGCCCTCGTCGCAGGAAGCTTGACCGAGCGGGGGCTGCATCGCGCAGCGCTGCCCAGCCACCAGGACAGCGCCATGCAGCCGCTCGCGTGCATCGGCGATCCGACGAAAGTAGAGCGAGTCGCGCACTTGCAGGAGCAGGACGATAGCAAGCGGCGCCATCGCGAGCAGCCCCGCCGCGAGCACGGTTGCGAGGAGCCGCAGCCGCAAGCCGGCACGGCGCTCGCTCATGACCAAAGCCTGCGCAGGAAGTCGTCGTAGAGGCGGGTGAGCAGGTCGCCGAGCAGGAGCCACTGCAGCGCAGCGAGGGCGAGGAAGGGTCCGTACGGCACGGCGTGCGGCGGCGGCGTCCAGTCGTCCTCGCCGGCGGACTTCTGCGCGCTCTCTTCTTGACCGCGCTTCGCCAGATCGCGACCGGCCGCGAGCATCAGCAGGCCCACCACCGAGCCCTGCAGCGCGCTCAACATCACCACCGGCAGGAGCGGCTGCCAGCCAAGCCAGGCGCCGATTCCGCCGAGCAGCACCACATCGCCCCAGCCCATCGTCTCGCGGTGCAGGAGCTTCTCGCCGACCAGGGCGATGGCCCCGAAGAACGCGAGACCCGCAGCGGCGCCGATCGCGCTCTCGGCGAAGCTGACCCGCGCGCCGTTCCAGAAAGGCGAGAGGAGGCCCAAGGCGAGCAGGGGAAAGGTGATCTGGTTGGGCAACAGCCAAGTATCCAAATCGATATAAGCCAATGCGACCAGCGCCGCGGCCAGAGCGAAATAGCCGACAGATGCTGCAGTGAAACCAAATCGAACTGAAATCGCGAGCGCGAGCACGCCCACCAGCAATTCAACCGTCGGATAGCGTGCGCTGATCGGCTCACCGCAGCTGCGGCAGCGGGCGCGCAGCAAGAGCCAGGAGACGATGGGGACGTTGTCGAACCAGGCGATGTCGCTTTGGCAGCGCGGGCAGCGGCTGCCCGGCGAGACGATGCTTTTGCCGGCGGGAACGCGCGCGATGACGACGTTGAGGAAGCTGCCGACGACGGCGCCAAAAGTGAACGCCCAGAGGTGGAAAAGGCGTGGCGCGTGTGCGGCGAGCTGATCGATCAGGACGTCACCGCAGTACCCCGGGCGCGCTTGACGAAGAGCTCCTCGAGGCTGGGACGGTGCGGCGTGAACGAGACCAGCCGCGCGTTGGCGGCGAGCACTGCGCGCACGGCCTGCTGCGCGGGCTCTTCCTCGCTGAAGGTCACCACGTTGGCGCGGTCGCGCAAGAGCACGCTGGCGCCGGCCCCCTGGAAGCGCGCGAGCAGCTCGGCGGGCGCGCCCTCGACGACCAGCTCGACCGCTCGGGCGCCGGGCTCGACCAGATCGGCGAGAGCGCCGCAGTCGGTGAGCTTGCCCTCGACGACGATGCCGACCCGATCACAGATCGCCTCGACGTCGCTGAGGATGTGGGTCGAGAAGAGCACGGTGCGGCCCTCTGCACGGAGCGCGAGGATCAGGTCACGCACGTCCTTGCGGCCGATCGGATCGAGGCCGCTCATCGGCTCGTCGAGGATCACCGTCTCGGGGTTTCCCACCAGCGCTTGCGCGAGCCCGAGCCGCTGCACCATGCCCTTCGAGAAGCGCCGGATGGGCCGGTCTGCGCGCCCGGTGAGCCCCACTTTCTCGAGGAGCGCGTCGGCCTGCTTGGACGCCTCGGCCGAGGAGAGCCCGGCCAACTTGCCCGCGAAGCGCAGGTACTCGTCGCCGCGCAGGAACTCGTAGAGCGCGGGGTTCTCGGGCAGGTAGCCGAGCTTGCGCCGCGCCGCGATCGAACCCGCGGGCGCCCCGCCCACCCAGGCCGCGCCAGAGGTCGGCCGGACGAAGCCGAGCAGCATCTTGATTGCCGTCGTCTTGCCCGCGCCGTTGGGCCCGAGCAGGCCGAAGATCTCGCCGCGGCGCACCTCGAGCGAGAGATCCTGCACCGCTTGCACGCGCCGCGCCCAGAAGCCAACGCGGAAGATCTTGCTCAGCCGCTCGGCCCGGATCACTGAATCCACTCGAACCTCATTGCGAAAAACCGCACGCGCGTCGATAACCGTATCGTGCTCCGCAAGGACCAGGCAACGGAAACGAAAGCCTGGGCTCCGCCGGTTGGCCTGCTCGCCCTGGTGTCTTTGGGTGCGTTCCTGCTGCTCGCGGGGCCGCTCTTCGCGCCCTCGGTGCAGCTCGCGGGGCGTGACACCTCCCGGCTCTACTATCCAGTCAAGCTCGCCATCGCGGAGGCGCTGGTGCATGGACGGCTGCTCTTCTGGGACACCTGGAGCGAGTCGGGCGTTTCGATCCTCGGCCAGATGACGCCCGGGCTCTTGCACCCCTTCACGCTCCTCTATGTCGCGCTGCCCTTCGACCTCGCCTTCAAGCTGAACCACCTGCTCGCGCTGCCGCTCGCGGGCTTCAGCGCCTTCCTGCTCGCGCGCAACCTGGGCGCGTCGCGGGTCGCGGCGCTCACCGCCGCCTTCGCCTATGGCGGCTCGGGCGCGCTCCTCTCGGCGGCGTCGAGCAACCTGCCTTTTGCGCTCGGGTCCGCCACGCTGCCGCTCGCGCTCGCGGCGCTGCTCTGGCTTTTGCGCGAGCCGTCCCCGCGGCGGCTACTCGTTGCAGCCACAGCGCTCGCCCTCTGCGCCTATGCGGGCGATCCCCAATCGATGTTGATCGCGGCGATCGCGGGGCTCGTCCTGACTTGGCAGCAAGGGCGGCTGCGGCGCTCGGCGTGGCTCCTTGCGTGGGGCGCGGTGGCGCTGGTGCTCGCGCTGCCGGTGGCGCTGCCCGCCGCGGTCCAACTCGGGCGCAGCACGCGCGGCCAGGGCGCCGCGAGCAGACTGGAGCGCAGCTCCTTCTCAACCACCCCCTTGCGCATGCTCGGCCTCGCGGTGCCCATCGCGCTCGACAGCCAGGAGGACGATCGCGGCCGCGACACCTCCAGCGAGTACCTCGGGGAGGGAGCCTCTCCCTTCTATGATTCGCTCTGCTTCGGCCTGCCTGCGCTGCTCCTGGCGGGCGCGGCGCTGGGGACCTCTGCCGGCCGCACCCTCTTGGCCTTGGGCGCGGTGCTGCTCGCGGCGGCGTGCGGCGAGGCGCTCTTCGTAGAGGGTCTTTTGCTGCGCGTGGTGCCACTCTGGCGCTACTTCCGCTATGCCGAAAAGCTGGTCACTCCGGCCTGCTGCTTTCTGGCCATCGCGGCGGCGGTGGGCGCCGATCGCGCGCTGGGCGAAGGCGGGCGCCCGCGCAAGCTGCTGGTCGCGAGCGCCGCCGTCACCATCTGCGCCGCGACCGCTTGGCTCTCGCTGACGCTCGCGCAGGGGCCACTGATTCAATCGCTCGTCGCGCTGGGCCGCTCGCACGACGACGGCCTCGCCCAGCGCTTTGCCGAGTCGCTCGCGCAGGGGGCCTTGGCCAGCGCGGGCCTGGCAGGATTGGTCGCGCTGCTCGCGGCAGCTCGCGCGCGCAGCCCGCGGTTCGCGCTCGCCGGTGCTGCCGCTGCCTGCTTCGCCTCGGCCATGCTCACCGCGCCGCGCGCACTGCACGCCATCCCGATCGAGGCGTACCGAGGCGCCTCGCTCACCTCCGCTGCGCTGTTCGCGAGCGCCGGGCCGAGCGAGGGCCGCTGGCGCGTCTTCTCCACGCCTGGCCAGCGGCTCTTCACGCCATCCGGCCTCGACCCGCGCGAGGCCCGCACCATCGCGGCCCGCGAAGCGATGTGGCCGCAGCTCACGCAGCTCGACGGGATCGAGTCGGCCGCGAGCTACTTTTCGGCGCCTGACCGCAGCTACGAAGACGCCATCCACCGCGCCCAGCCTGCGCTCTTGCGGCTCTTCGGGGCGCGCTTCCAGATGCTCTCGCCCGAGGAACAGACCGGCGACCTGGCGGGCGCGCAGCGCAGCGAGACGGGCTTCCCCTATCAGGCCCTCTCGCCGCAGCCACGCGCGTTCCTGCTCGGCAGTTGGCACCCCGCGCGCGACGCCGACGCTGCGCTCAGCGAGTTCGCTTCGTCTTCGTTCGATCCGCACTTGGCCGCGGTGGTGCCCTACGGCCGCTCGCAACAGGCCGGCTCGGGCGCGCTGCGGTCCGTCGCGCTCTCGCGCCCGAGCCCCGAGCAGATCGACGCGCAGGTCGAGACGCAGGCACGCGCGCTCCTGGTCGTCGCCGAGCATCATGACCCGGGCTGGTCGGCCTCGCTCGACGGGCAGCCGGCAGAGCTGCTTGCGGTGGATGCGCTTGCGCTGGGCGTCGAGATCCCCCCTGGCGCGCATCGGGTTTCCTTCCATTATCGCCCGCGCGGCCTGGTGCTTGGCGCCGTGGCAGCGCTGCTCTGCGGCGCGGCGCTCCTCGG
>JAYWBT010000059.1:0-18820 GCA_043781235.1 Deltaproteobacteria bacterium | reverse complement strand
TACGACTCGCCCGCGTGCACGGTGCAATTGATGTTGTTGTTGAGGATCAACTGAAAGGCTTCCTGGTGGTCCTTGGCCGGATTGCCGTGCTCGGCGCCCGCCAGATCGAACCCGAGCACGCCGCGGTTCTTGTACGCGACCGACAGCTCGGCGAGCCGCAGGCTGGTCTCGGGGCTCATGTTGCGGATGCCGCAGACCAACACGCCGGCGATGATGCCGGTCTCGCGCTGCGCCGCGCGCAGGCCCTCCAGCACGCTCTCGACCACCACCGTCGGCTTGAGTCCCTTGTTCAGGTGCAGCACCGGGGCATAGCGGACCTCGAGCAGCTTGCAGTTCTCGGCCGCCGCGTCGATGGCCAGCTCGTAGGCGGTCCGGTAGAGCGCGTCCTCGGTCTGCATCACGCTGAGCGTGATCTCGAAGCCCTTGAGGTACTCCTCCAGGCTCGAGTGCCGCTGGCCGATCTTCATCGCCTTGCCGAGCCCGTCCACCGTGTCGGCGGGCAGCTTCACCCCCTGCTGATCGGCGAGCTCCAGCATCGTCTGCAGCCGCAGCGAGCCGTCCAGGTGACAGTGCAGGTCGGTCTTGGGGAGCGCGTGCAGCAGCTCATCGGTGATCGGGATCTCGGGCGTCATTGCCGGGATCTACCCGATCCGCGCGGGGGAGGCTATTCTCCCGCCATGCTCTTCTGGATCCTGCGTTGGGTCGTCCACGCCGCGGTGGTGATGCTCTCCGTCGGCATCGTCTCTTCCGGCAACCAGTCCAACACGCTTGGCCGCGCGCTCTTGGTCACGCTGATGGTCGCGGTGCTGGTGACGCCGTTCGCCTTCTTCTGGTTTCTGATCGTCCCCGGGGTGATCGCGCTGATCGCCTGGTGGCTCGTCTACTGGCTCGCCTACGGCATCGGCCCGCTGCAATCTTTCGGCGCCGGTATCCTGCAGGTCGTCATCGGCGCGCTGGTGGATCACTTGCTCATCCACCGCCGCCTCGGCTGAGCGGAAGAGATCCTCCGGTCCCAACTTGGCGTCGCACCCGGAGGCCCATGGCTTGGTGCGTGCGGAAGCTCGAGCACGCGAGTAGTGCGGCCGATCATCAGATGATGTCAAAAACCGCAGGCAAGAAGCGCGATGGTACGGGGCTTGAGTGGTGAAGAACCGCAAAGGAAGACTAGCAATGATGCGCCAAATGGCGCGCGCTCGAACGAGGTGGCGGCGAGCAAGACCAGAAGAAGGTCGGAACAGCTCTCTTGAGCTGACCCGAATCGCCGCGCAACACCGCGGAGTAGACGCCGGAAATAGCAAAGCCTCGCTGCTCTCGGAGCCAGCGAGGCTTTGCGTTAAGCCGATTCCAATCTAATGCCCGTGCACTTCCTTCAGCCGCGGGTGGAACGAGAAAGTGCCGTCCATGTTGTCGTCCACCGACTCGCTGGCGACGAAGTCGATCTTGAGCTCGCCGTCCTTGTCCTTCTCGAGCAGGTCGTCCACGTCGATGACGAGGCCGTTGCCCTTGCCGCGCGGCACGGTCAGGTTCGCGGTGGTGCCGTTGGTGAAGACGAGCTGGGCCGAGGTCACGCCCAGCCAGATCTTCGAGACGTGGCCGGCGGTGATGTCGGTGATCTTGCCGGCGCAGAGCGGGGCGAAGTTGCCGTTGCGCAGCGCCATCAGGTCGAACGTCTCGGGCGTCGAGCAGAGAACCACCCAGCCCTTGCCGCGCGCGCCGTCGTTGTTTGCGTCGTGGTGACCGTGGTCGTCGCCGACACCACCGTCGCTGACGCCGGCGTCAGATTCATTCTTCTCGCCTTCGTTCTCGTTTTCGCTGGCGTCGGTGTGCACGCGCACCTCCGAGACAGTGATGTTCACGTGCGCGACGTTGGCGATGTTGATCGGTGCGTCGGTCAGCGAGGCATGGACGCGAGCGCCAGAGCTTCCACAGCCCGCGGCGACAATGACGGCGACGGCGAGAACGGGAATCAGGTTCTTCATAGACAAAGCTCCTTTGATTGGAACAGCTGGTGATTGCGACATCTGGCAGCAGGATTGCCGCGGAGGCTCATCGGTCACACCTACAGCGAAGGACACGAGCCGCACCCGAGGGCCGTGATCTTGCGCAGCCCGCAGTGAGCACGCAAGGGAGAGTTCCTGCGCGGCGCGCCTACCCGACGCGGGCCGCGCGAGGCCGCAGCGGGCGTCAAACCGGGCGCAGCTAGAGCGGCTCGACGAAGCGGGCGAGGACTTTCTTGAGCCCGACGCCCGGAGGAAAGCGAACGGTGAGCTTGAGACTCAGACCGATGCCATCGACGTCCTCGATGGTGCCGACTCCGAACGAGGGATGGCGGACGCGGCGGCCCGGCGCGAGGCCTTCCGCGCCGGGCGGGAGCGGCTTGGGCGCGGGGCGCGCCGAGGGCTCGATGCGCGATTCGAAGCGCGCTTTATTGCGCACCGGCATCGCCGACAGGCCGCTGCCGGAGCGCTGGCCGAACTCGAAGTCCGAGCCTGGCTGCGTGAGTCGCTGGTCGTAATCGGTATCGTAGACCACGTCGCCGCGCTGCGGGCCCTGTCCCAGGCCGCCGCGGCGCGGGTCCACCGCGCCGCGGCGGCGGGGCTCGGCGGCGCTCAAGGAGTCGAGGCCGGTGACCAGCTCGGGCGGCAACTCGCGGACGAAGCGCGAGGGCGGGTTGAAGCGCAGCTCGCCGTAGAGCGAGCGGCAGCGCGCGAGGGTCAGCGTGAGCTTCTTGCGCGCGCGGGTCATGCCGACGTAGCAGAGCCGGCGCTCCTCGGCGAGCTCGTCCGGATCCTCCTCGCCCGACGCCATCGGCCCGGTCATTCCCAGCGCGCGGGAGCTGGGGAAGACGCGCTCCTCGCAGCCGGTGAGCCAGACGGCGTCGAACTCGAGGCCCTTCGCCGCGTGCAGGGTCATCAGCCCGACGCGGTCGTTTCCGTCGGCGGCGTCGGCGTCGCCGACCAGCGCGAGCTGCTCGAGGAAGCCCAGCAGCGGCGTATCGGCGAGGCCTTCGCGGTCGTCGCCGTCGAGATCGGGCGCGGCCGCGGCCAGCGCAGCGAGGGGTGAAGGGCGGTCGCCGACCGGCGTCTCGAGCGTCTCGGCGGGTGCCGCGCCAACCTTCGCAACCGGCCTGCGCTCCGAGCCATCCGCTGCCGCGAGCGCGCGAGCCTCGGCCCAGGCCGCATCGAAGTCGCGCGCCGCGCCGACCAGCTCGCGCAGGTTGTCGAGGCGGTCCTCTCCCTCTTCCCCCTCGACGCGGAGGCGGTCGGCATATCCCGTCTCCTCCATCACGCGCTCGATGGCCGGCGCCGCCGCACCGTCGTGCGCCACCGCCGCGCGCAGCTTTTCAATCAAGGCGCGAAAAGGGGATAGCTTGGTCCGTGCATTCGACGCCAGCTCGAGATCGCGCTCCATCGAGGTCAACGCTTCCCACAGCGACAGGCCCTGCCGCGCGGCGCTGCGCCGCAACGCCTCGACCGTGGTATCGCCAATCCCCCGCGGCGGCGTATTGATGACCCGCAGCAGATCGCCGTCGGAGCGCGGATTTACGCAGAGGCGCAGATAAGCCGCGACGTCCTTCACCTCGGCGCGGTCATAGAACGACCGCCCCCGCACCACGCGATAAGGGATCCGCCGCGCGCGCAATTGATCCTCGAGCGACCGCGACTGCGCATTGGCGCGATAGAAGACCGCCATCTCGTCATAAGGCGTCCCGCGCGCATTCTCCGCATACAGCTCCGCGGCGATCCGCGTGGCTTCGTCGCGCTCGTCCTCCGCCACCACCACGCGGACCTTGTCTCCCTCGCTCGCCGCCGTCCAGAGCTTCTTGTCGGCCCGGCGCTCATTGCGCGCGATGATGGCGTGCGCCGCGCCCAGGATCCGCCCCGACGAGCGATAGTTCTGCTCCAGCTTGACGACGCGCGTTCCGGGAAAGTGCTTGGCGAAATCGAGGATGTTCTCCACCTCGGCCCCGCGCCAGCGATAGATCGATTGATCGTCGTCTCCCACCACGCACAGGTTTCCGTGCGTGGCCGAGAGCAAGCGCAGCAATTCATATTGGGCCGGGTTGGTATCCTGGAACTCATCCACCAGCAGGAAGCGGAACCGCCCGCTGTAATACGACGCGATCTCAGGCCGCAGCTTGAAGAGCTCGATGACGCGGACGATCAAATCGCCGAAGTCCACCGCATTGGAAGCCTGCAATGCGGCCTGGTAGCGCGCATACACCTTCAATGCGGACTTGCCGGGGACGTCGTAATCGGCCACCTGCACCTCACCCGGCAGCAGGCCTGCGTTCTTCCAGCGATCGATCTTGCCCAGGTGCTGCTTGGCCGTCCCCACGTCCATGCCGAGATCGGAGGTGACGCGCTTGACCGCGGCGAGCTGATCGCCGTCGTCGTAGATGGCGAAGCTGCGGGTGAGCTTGAGCGCCTCGGCCTCGCGCCGCAAGATGCGCGCGCCCGCCGCGTGGAAGGTGGCGACCCAGAGCCGCTCGGCCTCCGGCCCGATCAGCTTCGCGACGCGCTCCTTGAGCTCGCCGGCGGCCTTGTTGGTGAAGGTGACCGCCATGATCTCGCCGGCGCGGGCCAGCCGCTCGGACAACAGAAAGGCGATGCGGTGGGTGAGGACGCGCGTCTTGCCCGAGCCGGCGCCCGCCAGGATGAGCAGCGGGCCTTCGCCGTGCCGCACCGCCTCGAGCTGCGGCGGGTTCAAGAGCTTCGCGAGCGGATCCAAGGCGCCCCCAGTATCACGCCGCAAAGGCAACGGCGCCTCGGGAATGTGCTAGATGCGCGCCATGGCCGCGAGAGCGCCCGTCCGCGTCATCCCCCTCGGGGGACTCGGCGAGGTCGGGATGAACTGCATGGTGGTCGAGTCGGGCGAGGACCGGGTGGTCATCGACTGCGGCCTGATGTTCCCCAGTGGCGAGGCGGCGCTCGGCGTCGAGGTGATCGCGCCCGACCTCTCGTACCTCAAGTCGATCGGCAAGCCGCCCGACGCGGTGCTGCTCACGCACGCGCATGAAGATCACATCGGCGCGCTTCCTTATCTATTGCGCGAGTTCCCCGACGTCCCCGTCTGCGGCACCAAGTACACGCTCGCGGTGGTGAAGGAGAAGCTGGCCGAGTACGGCATCTCGCCGCAGCTGATGGAGGTGTGGCCGCGCGGGCTGGGGACCGCCGGAAACTCGCTCGATTTCGAAGCGCTGCAGGTTCCGCACTCGATCCCCGACTCGGTCGGCTATGCCCTGCGCACGCAGGCGGGCCTGATCATTCATACCGGCGACTTCAAGATCGACTGGTCGCCCACCGACGGCCGCCTGCTCGACGTGCGCCGCTTCGCCGAGCTGGGCGAGGAGGGCGTCGCCTGCCTCCTGTCCGACTCGACCAACGCCGAGCGAGAAGGCACCAGCATCAGCGAGCGCGAGGTCGGCGAGTCGCTCCAGCGCATCATGGCCGGGCCGCTCGCGCGCGGGCGGGTGGTGGTGTCGATGTTCGGCTCCAACATCCACCGCATCCAGAGCGTGGTCCGCGCCGCGCTCGCGCTCGGCCGCAAGATCTGCCTGCTCGGCCGCTCGATGACCACCAACGTCCGGCTCGCGCGCGACCTGAGCTACCTGCGCTGCCCGCCCGATCTCTTCATCGATCCCGAGAGCGCCGAGCACTTCGCCCCGCGCGAGCTGGTCATCCTCGCCACCGGCGCGCAGGGAGAGCCGCGCAGCGCGCTCTCGCGGCTGGCGCTCGGCGAGCACCCCACGGTCCACCTCGACAAGGGCGACCTGGTCATTCTCTCGAGCCGCGTCATCCCCGGCAACGACCGCTCGGTGGGGAACATCATCGACCACCTGGTGCGGCGCGGCTGCCGCGTGCTCTCGAGCGCGTCGGGCTCGGCCGAGTTGATCCACACCTCGGGCCACGCCTGCCAGGGCGAGCAGCGGATGATGCTCGACCTGGTCCGCCCGCGCAGCTTCCTGCCCATCCACGGCGAATACCGCATGCTCGCCGCGCACGCGCGGCTGGCCGAGAGCGCGGGCGTGTCGGCCCATGCCTGCATCGTGGCCGAGGACGGCGACGCCATCGAGCTGCGGCCCGATGAGATCGCGGCGGTGCAGCGCGCGGCCGTCAGCACGGGGCGCATCTATCTGGACGCGCGCGCGGCTGCGGACGGCGTCGGGGAGATCGCGCTGCGCGATCGCCAGCTGCTCGCCGAAACGGGCATGCTGGTCTGCCTGCTCTTCGTCGACCGCAAGACCGGCGACATCGTGCGCGGCCCCGAGCTGCTGGCGAAGGGCGTCGCGGGCTTCGACGAGACGCGCGTGGCGCAGGCGCGCAAGGCCGCCTTCGACGCGCTCGAGGCGCTGCAGCCGGCCCAGCGCACCGATCACGCCTCGGTCGAGGAGGCGCTGCGGCGCGGGGTGCGCTCGGCGTGGAAGCGCGGGGTCGAGAAACGGCCGATGGTGTTGCCCATCGTGATCGAGATGTAGCAACGCAAAGTCACCAGGAGGAATCGCACATGCCCAGCTTCGACATCGTCAGCAAGGTCAGCGAGCCCGAGATCGACAACGCCTTCCAGCAGGCCAGGAAGGAGGTCGAGCAGCGCTACGACTTCAAGGGCACCGACACGGCGTTGGAGAAGACCGTGGACAAGGAGAAGGGCGGCGGCCTCAAGATCAAGAGCTCGACCGAGCAGAAGCTGGAGGCGGCGCGCGAGGTGCTGGTGACCAAGCTCGCCAAGCGCGGCGTGGCGCTGCGCGGGATCAAGTACGGCGAGCTGGAGCACAGCGGCAAGGTCGTCTCGCAGACGCTCACCTTCGCGCAGGGCATCGAGACCGAGAAGGCGAAGGCGCTGGTGAAGGCGATCAAGGATTCGAAGATCAAGGTGCAGGTCGCCATCCAGGGCGACACCGTGCGGGTCACGGGGAAGAACCGCGACGACCTGCAGGAGGCGATGGCGCTCGTCCGCAGCAAGCAGGACGAGCTCTCCATCGACATCTCCTTCGAGAACTTCCGCGACTAGCGGCCCGCGCGGTCGGCCGCGTTCGCGCGGATCTAGATGCGGAGGAAGATGTGCTCCACGCCCCGGGTGTCCTGCAGCTCGAGGTGGCTCGCATCGGGCTGGCCGAAGACGAAGCCCTCGCTGACGCCGCTGCCATAGTCGAAGGTGACGCCATGTCCCGGGACGGGCGTGCTGGAGCCCGAGACCGTGAAGGGAGCGTCGGTGCCCGCCTCGCGGTGGCGCACGCCGGTGCCGCCGATGGTGGTCCCGCTGCCGGTGAGCATCAGCTCATAGCCGGTGCCGGGCGAAGTGCCCTGCTCGCGCCAGTGGCCGATGAACGAGGACGCCGAGCCGCCGCACGCCGCCAGCGAAAAGAGGATGGTCGCGATTCCCAGGGTGCGCATACGGTCTCCAGACCAGCCGACACCTCGCGGCGGCCACTTCTTCAACGGCCGGTCGGATGGATCGCCGCGCGAGATCCGTTATAAGAGGCCCCCCGCTTCGCCCCCAAGGATTCGATGCAGAAGACCGAGCTGTCGCCCAATCCCACGCTCTACCTGCTTTCGCTCGGCTGCCCGAAGAACCGGGTGGACAGCGAGGTCATGCTCGGCACCCTCCTCGACCAAGGGTACCAGCTGGTGCAGGAGCCGGAGGCGGCGGAAGTGATCGTGATCAATTCCTGCGCCTTCATTGGCGAGGCGAAGCAGGAGTCGATCGACGCCATCCTCGAGCACGCGCAGCTGAAAGAGACCGGCCGCTGCAAGACCCTGGTGGTCGCGGGCTGCCTCACGCAGCGGTATGCGGACGTGCTGCAGAACGAGATGCCGGAGGTGGATTACTTCGTCGGGACCAGCGCCTATCCGCGCATCGCCGAGATCATCCGCGGCGAGCGCGATCGCGCCGTCATTCCCAATCCCGATTACATCGCCGACGCGAAGACGCCGCGCCGCAACTCGATGCCCCGATGGACGGCGTACGTGAAGATCAGCGAAGGCTGCGACAACAAATGCACCTTCTGCATCATCCCTACGCTGCGCGGGCTGCAGCGCAGCCGGCCCATCGCCGACGTGGTCGAAGAGGCGCACCGCCTGGTCGCGGCGGGCGCGGTCGAGCTGAATCTGGTCGCGCAGGATCTGACCGCCTACGGCCACGACCTGCCCGGACGGCCGCGGCTTCACGACCTTCTGAACGCTCTGAGAGAAGTGCCGGCGCGCTGGATCCGGCTGCACTACGCCTATCCGCGCGACTTCCCCGAGGCGCTGATCGACGCGCTCGCCCAGCAGCCAAATCTGGCGCGCTACCTCGACATGCCGCTGCAGCACATCGCCGACCCGGTGCTGCGTGGCATGAAGCGCGGTCGCGACGCGGCCTGGGTCCGCAAGCTGGTCGGCAAGATCCGCGAGCGCGTGCCCGACCTCACTTTTCGGACCAGCTTCATCGTCGGATTCCCCGGCGAGACCGAGGCCCACTTCCAGGAGCTCTACGACTTCGTCGAGGAGATGCGCTTCGACAAGGTCGGCGTGTTCCAGTTCTCGCAGGAGGAAGGGACCGAGTCGTTCTCCCTGCCGGACCAGCTCCCGCAGCGGGTGAAAGCGCAGCGGCAGAAGAAGCTGCTCGGGCTGCAGAGGAAGATCTCCCGGGCGCACCAGCAAGCGCTGGTCGGCAAGACGCTCGACGTCTTGATCGAGGGAGTGTCCGACGAGACCGACCTGCTTCTCGAGGGCCGCTGGCAGGGGCAGGCGCCGGAGATCGACGGGAAGGTCTACGTCAACCGCGGCGAAGCGAGCCCCGGACAGATCGTCCGCGTCGAGATCGAGCAGGCCGGCGATTACGATCTGGTGGGTGGCATCGTCGGTGCCGGCGGGCCCGCGGTGGCGCTGTCGCCGGCGCGCGCGGCGGCGGTGAACCTCCCGATGGAAGAGCTGGCGGCGAGGATGCCGCGCCCGCGCTTTCCCATCCTCTCGCACTGATGACACGGCAGGAGCTCCAGATCCGGCTGGCCGCGCTCTTCGAGGAGAACGGGCTCGCGCGCGTGCATCCCGACGCGACCGCCATGACCGCGCGGGCGGCGCTCGAGTCGCTCGCGGGGCTGCCGCAGTACGAGCAGCTCTGGGCAGGCGATCTGCATTCGGGCGTGCAACTGGTGGCGGTGGCTTCCGGGGAGCGGCTGCCGGGCGTCGAGCTCTCTCGGCGCGCGCAACTTCTGGCCGAGCGGGCGTCGGCGATGTCGCTGCGCGTGAAGGGGCCGGTGCAGGCGCTGCAGCTGGTGATCTACGAGCGCGCGGTGCCCAGGCAGGAGAGCGACTTCGTGCTCGCGAAGGGACGCGTCGGCTCGTGGATGCCGTTCACGCGCGGGAAGGCCGGGACCTGGCTGTTCGCGCTGGCCGAGCCGGCGCTGCACGCGCGCAAGCTGCGCGGCTGGCCGCCTGAGCTCTCTCCCGACGAGCTGCGCAAGCTGCTGCAGTAGGCACCGAGGTCAGCCGCTGGCGGCGTCGATGTCGTCGCCCTCTTCGGTGCCGAACAGCTCGCGCACCTTGGCGAAGAAGGTCTTGGCCTGCGGGTGCGCGTCCTCACCCGAGATGGCGGCGAAGCTCTCGAGAATTTCTTTCTGCTTGCGCGACAGCTTCTCCGGCACCTCGACGGTGACGCGGACGTGCTGGTCGCCACGCTGGTAGCCGCTGAGCGCCTGGATACCCTTGCCCTTGAGGCGGAACACCTTGCCGCTCTGGGTGCCTCCGGGGATGCGCATCTTCACCTTGCCGTCGAGCGTGGGCACCTCGATCTGCGCGCCCAGCGCGGCTTGCGTGAAGGAGATCGGCACCTCGCAGATGACCTCGGTGTCCTCGCGCACGAAGATGGGGTGCTCCTGCACGTGCACCACGACGTAGAGGTCGCCGGGCGGGCCGCCCTTCTCGCCGGTCTCGCCCTCGCCGGTGAGCTTGAGGCGGGTGCCGGTGTCCACGCCCGGGGGGATCTTGACCGTGAGCACCGACTCCGCCTCGGTCTTGCCGGCGCCGTGGCAGGCCGGGCACGGGTCGGTGATCACCTTGCCGCTACCCTGGCAGTGGTTGCACGGGCGCGAGATCTGGAAGAACCCCTGCGTCATGCGCAGCTCGCCCGCGCCGTGGCAGGTGGGGCAGGTCTTGGCCTGCGTGCCGGGCTTGGAGCCGAGCCCGTGGCACACCGCGCACTGCTTGTGGCGCGGGATCTTCACCTTGGCTTCGGTGCCGAACGCCGCTTCGGTGAAGCTGACCTCGAGGTTGTAGCGCAGGTCCGCGCCGCGCTGCCGGCCGCCGCGCTGCTGGCGCTGCCGCTGGCCGAAGATCTCCCCGAAGATGTCTCCGAAGATGTCGTTGATGTTGCCGCCCGCGAACCCGCCCTCGAACGGGCTGGGCCCGAAGCCGCCGGGCGCGGAGTGGCCGAAGCGATCGTACTTCACGCGCTTGTCGGGGTCGGCGAGAACCTCGTACGCTTCGGAGCACTCCTTGAACTTCTCCTCGGATGCTTTATCGCCCGCGTTCTTGTCCGGGTGGTACTGGATGGCGAGCTTGCGAAAGGCGCTCTTCAGCTCCTGCGCAGTGGCGGTCCGCTGGACCTGGAGGACTTCGTAGTAGTCGCGCTTCTGCAAAGAGCCTCTCTTCAGGCAAGCGGGCGCACAGCTCCCGCGCGGTCAACGTAAGGCGCCGATTGTAGCTGTCAACCGCTCGAGGGCGGCGGTTATTGCGGCGTCCTGCGACGCAGCCCGGTCGGCGATCACGCGGTCGAGGCTACGGCTTGTTTGCCGCCGCCTTGTTGTCGGTGTTCGAGTAGAGCGCGTCGGCGATGCGGTACGCGGAGCCTTCGAGACGCTGCACCGCGCTCTTGATTTTGACCAGATCCTCGGAGCCCACCAGCGCCGTGAGCGCCTCGAGGTCGGCCCTGATCTCGGCCATGTCCTTGGCGGGAAGCAGCGTCGCGTACTCCTCGAGCGCCTTCTCGGTGGTGTAGACGAGGCCGTCGGCGTTGTTCTTCGCGTCGGCGAGCTCCTTCTTCTTCTTGTCCGAGCTCTTGTTCGATTCGGCCTCGGTCACCATCCGCTGGATCTCCTGCTCGGTGAGGCCGGACGAGGCGATGATGCGGATGGACTGCTGCTTGCCGGTGCCGAGATCCTTGGCGCTCACGTGCACGATGCCGTTCGCGTCGATGTCGAAGGCGACCTCGATCTGCGGCACCCCGCGCGGCGCAGGCGGGATGCCGACCAGCTCGAAGCGAGCCAGAGTCTTGTTGTCGGAGGCCATCTCGCGCTCGCCCTGCAGGACGTGGACGTTGACGATGGGCTGGTTGTCCACCGCCGTCGAGAACACCTGCGCCTTGCGGCAGGGAATGGTGGTGTTCTTGTCGATGATCTTGGTGAAGACGCCGCCCGCGGTCTCGACGCCGAGCGAGAGCGGCGTGACGTCGAGCAGCAGGACGTCCTTGACCTCGCCCTTGAGCACGCCCCCCTGGATGGCCGCGCCCACCGCCACCACCTCGTCGGGGTTGACGCCCTTGTGCGGCTCCTTGCCGAAGAACTGCTGGACCACCTGCTGCACGCGCGGCATGCGCGTCATGCCGCCGACCAGGATGACCCGGTCGATCTCCTTGGCGGTCAGGCCCGCATCCTTGAGCGCGAGCTTGCACGGCTCGATGCTGCGCTGGACCAGGTCCGCGACCATCTCCTCGAGCTGCGCCCGGGTCATGGTCTCGGTCAGGTGCTTGGGGCCGGTCGAGTCGGCGGCGATGAACGGGAGGTTGACGTCCGTCTCGGTGGCCGACGACAGCTCGTGCTTGGCGCGCTCGGCGGCTTCCTTGAGCCGCTGCAAGGCCATGCGGTCGCGGCGCAGATCGATGCGGGTCGCGGCCAGGAACCGCTCGTTGAGCCACTCGACGATGCGCTGGTCGAAGTCTTCGCCGCCGAGGAAGGTGTCGCCGTTGGTGGCCTTGACCTCGAAGACGCCGGAGTTGAGCTCGAGCACCGAGATGTCGAAGGTGCCGCCGCCCAGATCGTAGACGCAAACCTTCTCGGCCGCGCTGGTGCGCAGCGCCGACCCGGCGGCGCCCTTCCCGGCCTGCTGCGCCTTGTCGAGGCCGTACGCCAGCGCCGCCGCGGTGGGCTCGTTGATGATGCGCAGCACGTTCAGTCCGGCGATGCGGCCCGCGTCCTTGGTCGCCTGCCGCTGGCCGTCGTTGAAGTAGGCGGGGACGGTGATCACCGCCTCGGTGACCGGCTCGCCCAGGTAGTCCTCGGCGGTCTGCTTCATCTTGCCGAGGATCATCGCCGAGATCTCTGCGGGGCTGAAGCGCTTGCCGCGCATCTCCACCCAGGCGTCGCCGTTGTCCGCCGCGACGATGCGGTAGGCGCTCACCGAGATGCTCTTGCGCACTTCGTCCGAGTCGTACTTGCGCCCGATCAGCCGCTTGACTGCGAACACCGTGGCCTCGGGATTGGTGATGGCCTGGCGCTTGGCGATCTGCCCGACCAGCCGCTCGCCGGCCTCGGTGAAGCCCACCATCGACGGAGTCGTCCGGCTTCCCTCTGAGTTGGGAATCACCACCGGCTCTCCGCCCTCCATCACGGCGACGCAGCTGTTGGTGGTGCCGAGATCGATGCCGATCACCTTCGCCATGAAGCCTCTCCCCACCAGGAACTTCCGGGAACTAACTGAACAGAAGGCGGCGCCCGGGTCAAACCCCTGAGCTCCCCGAAGCGTCCGCCCTTTCGCCTAGGCTGAGGTGGGCGGCGCTCCCTCTCCTCCTCCAGCCGGTGCCGCCTTCGCCTTGGCGACCACCACTGCGGCGGGGCGGATCAGGCGATCGTTCAGCTTGTACCCGCGCGCCATCTCCAGGACTACGGTGTTCGGCGGTGCGTCGCTCTCCTGCTGCATCAGCGCCTCGTGCAGGGTGGGATCGAACAACTTGCCCAGCGCGGAGAAGACGGTGACGCCGTGCTTGCCCAGCGCGGCCTCGAGCTGCTTCTGCACCAGCTTCACGCCCTCGAGCACCTGCGCGAGCGCGTGCTCCTCGGCGTGGTCGAGCGCGCGCTCCAGGTTGTCGGCCACCGGCAGGAAGTCGCGCAGCATGCGCTCGGCGCCGAACTTCTGGAGGTCTTCCTTCTCCTTTTGCGCGCGTTTCTTGAAGTTCTCGAACTCGGCGGCGCTGCGCAGGAGCCGCTCGTGCGTCTCCTTCAGCCGCTCCGAGGTGTCGCGCGCGCGGGAGAAGGACTCCTCGAGCTGCGCCTCGAGAAGCCGCACGCGCGCCTTCAGCTTTCCGCGGTCTTCCTCCTGGGCCTCGGAGGTGGCGCCCGAGGGCGCGTCGTCCACCAGGATCTCTTCCTCCGTCGATTGGGAGCGGGCGTCGTGAGGCAGCGTATCGTCAGGGACCACGGGGCCTCCTTGCGAGGGGCGCGTAACATAGCGCAGCGGGAGCGTTCGCCAAGGGCGCTGCGGCCTAATCGCTCGGGTCGAGCGCGAGCCCGACCGTGCGGGCAGTGAACTCGACCAGCGGCACCACGCGCGAGTAGTCCATCCGCGTGGGCCCGATCACGCCGAGCGCGCCGACGATCTCGCCGGCGATTCGGTAGGGCGCTGCCACGATCGACAGTTCGGGGCCCGAGATCCCGCTCTCGGCGCCGATGAAGATGGTCAGCTCCTCGGCGGCGAGCGCGCGGTCGAGGACCTCCAGCAGCCGCGACTTCTCGTCGAGCGCCTTGAACAGCGCGCGCATCTTGGCGAGGTCCTGCAGCAGCGCGGGGTGGTCGAGGAACGAACTCTGCCCGTCGAGGTGCACCGATGGCTCCTCGCCCGGCCGCATCGCTTGCGAGCCGAGCGCGAGCGCCCGCGCCTGGAGCTCGTCGAGCTGCTTGCGATCCCGCTCCAACTCGACCTTGAGCCGCGCCTGCGCCTCGTCCAGCGTCAGGTCCTCGACCAGGGTGTTGAGGTAGTTCGCGCCCTGCTCCAGCTCGGACGCGCTCGGCATCGGCTGGCCGGAGGGGACGGTGAGGAGCCGGTTGTGCACCGCGCCCGAGCGCGCCACCAGCACCGCCAGGATGCGGCCTTCGCGCAGCGGCAGGAACTCGATGCGCTGCAGGCGCTCCGACCGCAGGCGCGGCGACGCCACCACGCCGGCGTGCCGCGTGAGCGCGTGGAGCATCCGCGAGGTGGCCGCCATCAGCCCGTCGACCTGGCCTTTGGCGTCCTGCACCTTCTGCTCGATGTGCTCGCGCTCCTGCGGCAGCGGCTTCTTCACATGCAGCAGCGCATCGACGTAGTAACGGTAGCCGCGCGAGGTGGGCACGCGGCCCGCGCTGGGGTGCGGCTTCTCGAGGTAGCCGAGCGCTTCGAGATCGGCCATCACCGCGCGGACCGTGGCCGATGAACAGTCCACCTCCGCGCGGCGCGCGATGACGTGGCTGCCGACCGGCTCGCCGCCCTCGATGTGGTCGCGCACGATGGCGCCGAGGATGCGGCGGGCGCGCTCGTCGAGTGGCCGGGCCACGGGCATGGCTACGTTGTAGCGAACCGCCGGCCCCGCGGCTAGCCAGGCGTGCGCCGCCGGTGGAACGGCGGGCGCCGGTTTGACAGCAGGCGACCAGCCGCCCTGCGCGCCTGCCGCGACCTTCGCTGCGCCGAAGTCCGGCATTTGCCCTTGCTCGCCTAAGGGATACAGTGCGGGGTTCGATGGCGACCCCGGCGCAAAAGGACCACGCATCCGACCCAAGTGCGCGCGCGCTCGTCGAGCCGCTGCGCCCGGTGGGAAGCCGCCCGCCGCCGATCCCGGCGACTCCGTCGTCCTCGCGTCTTCGGCCGGCGGCTTTCCCGGCGCTGCCGGCGCGCTCGTCGATGCGCCGCGCCGGCCTCTTCTTCAAGATCTTCCTCGGCGACATGACCATCTGGGCGGTCCTCTCGGGCGTGCTCACCTACGAGGTGGTGCGCCGCGGGATGGAGCCCCAGCACGCCATCGGCGGCGCGGCGGCCGGGCTGGTGGTCGCCATCGCGGTCTCGATCGGCCTCAAGCGGGTGGCGAACCGCGTGGTCCGGCTCAACCGCAGCGCGCTTGAGATCAGCCGCGGCGACCTCTCCAAGAAGCTCGTCACCGAGCCCGCCGGCCTGCTCGGCACCGACGAGGTGGACGAGCTCACCGTCGCCATCGCGCACATGCAGGAGAACCTGCGCGAGCTCGTTTATCGCATCACCGAGACCAGCCGCGCGGTCGCCGATTCGGCGGACGACATGCAGGAATCGTCGGGCAACGTCAACGCCTCGGCCGAGGACATCGGCGGCTCGATGGCGCAGATTGCGCGCGGCGCCGAGAACCAGCTCGCGCTGGTCGAGCGCGCGAGCGCCCTCATCGCCCACATCGCCGCGTCGATCTCGCGCAGTGCCGACACCGCAGCCAAGGCCGCCGACGCGGCCGGCGCCACCAGCAACGCCGCGCAGGCCGGCGGGGCAGCGGCGCAGCTGGCGGCCGAGAAGATCAAGAAGGTCTTCGCCGAGATCGAGGCCGCCTCCGAAACGGTGTTCGCCTTTGGTGAGAAAACGCAGGAGATCTCCAAGATCGTCGTCGCCATCACCGGGGTCGCGCAGCAGACAAATCTTTTGGCGCTCAACGCCGCCATCGAGGCGGCACGCGCCGGCGAGTACGGCCGCGGCTTCGCGGTGGTCGCCGACGAGGTTCGCAAGCTCGCCGAGAGCGCGGGCCGCTCCGCCGAGCAGATCAGCCGCCTCGCGCAGGAGATCAGCCAGCGCAGCCAGCACGCGGTCGCGGCCATGAAGGAGGGCATCGACGAGCTGGGGCAGGGCCGCGAGGACCTGGCGCAGATCATCCTCTCGCTCGACGAGATCGTCCACGCCACCCAGGCCGGCTCCGAGCGCGTCAGCGCGATTTCGCTTGCCGCCAAGGAGCAGCTCGCGGGATCCGAAGAGATGGTGAAGGCCATCGGCGACATCCGCGAGGTCGCTTCCGGGAATGCGAAGTCCACCGAGGAAGTGTCCCACGCCATCACCGAGCAGGAGGCGACCACCGCCTCGATGGTGACCGCCGCGCAGGAGCTGACCAATCTTTCGCTGGAGCTGCAGACCGTCGTCTCGCGCTTCAAGCTGGAGTGACCATCAACGTGTCCCGAGCCGTCATCTGCATCCATGGAGGCGACCGCTACGCGATTCCCCTGTCCGCGGTGCGCCGGGTGACCGAGGTCTCGGCGATCGCGCGCGTGCCGCGGGCCCCGCCGGCACTGCTCGGGGTGATGAACGAGCAGGGCCGCGTCGCCTGCGTGGTGGATCTGGGCCCGCTGGTGGGGCTCAAGGCGCGGCCGGCCCGGCCCGATGGCCGGGTGGTGATGCTCCAACGGCCCAAGGGAGACCTGGGCATTTATGTTTCCGAAGTGGCGGGCATCGAAGAGCTGCCCGCCGAGATGCAGGTGTTGACCGAGCGGCAGGGCGCCGCGCATGCGCAGGTCGAGACGCCGGAGGGCCCAGTGAAGCTGATCGATCCGGAACTCTTGCAGCGGGCCATCGACAACCTGGTGGAGGCGTAAAGTGGGGCCTCAGAGGCGCGTACTGATCGTCGACGATGCGCTGTTCATGCGCAACACGCTGCGCGATATCTTCGCCACCGCCGGCTTCGCGGTCGCCGGCGAGGCGGACGACGGCGTGCAGGCCGTCAACCTCTTCCGGGAGCTCAAGCCCGACCTCGTCACCATGGACATCGTCATGCCCTACAAGAGCGGCATCGACGCGACCCGCGAGATCGTGCAGCTCGATCCCGGCGCGGTGGTGATCATGTGCTCGGCGCTCGGGCAGGAGTCGCTGGTGATGGAGGCCATCGAGGCCGGCGCCACCGACTTCATCGTCAAGCCCTTCCGCGGGGAGGACGTGCTCGCGGTCGTCAAGAAGGTCCTCGGAGAGTAGTTGGCCACCGCGGCGCACAAGTACCTGCCGCTCTTCATCGCTGAGTCTCGCGAGAGCCTCGCCTTGCTCGCGAGCGAGCTGGTGCGCATCGAGAAGGAGCCCCCCGGCGGGCCGCTCTGGGACTCGATCTTCCGCCGCGTGCATTCGGTGAAGGGCAGCGCCGCGACCATCGGACTCCCCGAGATCGTCGACATCGCGCACGAGGCCGAGGCGCTGATCGGCAAGCTCAAGGCGCAGAAGCAGAAGCCCGAGCGGCGCGAAATCGATCTGCTGCTCGAGTCCACCGACGCGCTCGGCAAGCTGGTGCAGCGCGCCGCGACCGAGTTCGAGAGGCAGAAGGCGCTCGAGGTCTCGCCCGAGCTGGTGGCGCGGCTCAAGGCGGCGGCAAAGACCGTTCCGTCGGACCCGCCGCCTCCCGCGTCGCTGCAGGCCGAGAGAGGACGGCCGGTGGCCGACGCGAAGATCCCGCGCGTGGACGTCTCGGTCGCGCTCTCCAAGGGGTGCCAGGCGCCGGGGGCGCGCGCGCTGATCGTGCAGCGCAAGCTGAAGGCGCTCGGCGTGCTGCTGGAGATGGAGCCGCTGCCGGCGCAGCTGATGCAGAAGAAGGGCGCGGCGCGCATCGTGGCGCTGCTCGCCTCGGCCCGGCCGCTCGAGGAGATCAAGGCGGCGTTTGCGGGCATTCCCGAAGTCGAGGCCATCGAGGTCCGCCTGGCGCCGCTTACCGCCGCGCCGCCGCTTGCCGCCGCGACGACGCTGCCGCCGTCTGGCTTGTCGCCGCCGTCCGGATCGCTGCCGTCGCAGCCGGTGCGCGCCGAAGGGCCTCTTCTCTCCGACGACCAGCGGCCCGAGCCGACCGTGCGCGTGCGCGCCCAGGCGCTGGACCAGCTGCTCGATCAGGCGGCCGAGGTGCTGCACGGCATCGCGCGCCTGCGCGACGCGGCCCGCAAGCTCCCCGAGGGGGCCGCGTTCGAGGCCGAGGTGGACCGCCTGCGCCGCACCGCGCGCGAGCTCCACGGCCATGTGATGAACGCGCGCCTGACGCCGTTCTCGGCGCTGACCGAGCGGCTGCCGCGCGCCGTCCGCGACCTCGCGCACAAGCTCGGCAAGGAGATCGATCTCGAGGTCTCCGGCGCCGACGTCGAGCTCGATCGCACCGTCATCGAGGTGCTCGGCGATCCGCTCACGCACCTGGTGCGCAACGCGGTCGATCATGGCCTCGAGACCCCGGCGGTGCGCCTCGCCGCGGGCAAGCCCCCGCGCGGCAAGCTGACGCTGCTCGCCCGCCGCGAGCGCGACAAGGTCTACGTGGACGTCGCCGACGACGGGCGTGGCCTCGACGCCGCGCGGCTGCGCAAGAGCGCGGTCGAGCGCGGCGAGCTGAGCGCGGATCAGGCCGCGAGGCTGTCCGACCAGGCCGCCTACGAGCTGGCGTTCCTGCCGGGCCTCTCGACGCGCGACGAGGCCACCGACGTCTCGGGCCGCGGCGTCGGGCTCGACGCGGTCAAGGGCGCGGTCGAGGCGCTGGGCGGAAAGCTCGAGATTCGCTCCCTTCCCGGGAAGGGCTCGCGCTTCACGCTGGAGCTGCCGCTCTCGGTGTCGATGGCGAACCTCCTGCTGGTGCAGGTGGGGGGCGAGCTGTACGGGCTGCCGCTGCACCGCGTGCTCTCGACGCTCGAGTACGATCTCTCGGCGCGCGGCGGTGAAGGCTTCGAGGCGCGCTCGCTGGTGGTGATGGGGCAGCTGGTGCGCGCCTTCTCGCTCGCCAAGCTGTTCGGGTTGCCATCGCTGGCGCCGCCGGGGCGGCGGCCGTTCGCCGTGATGGAGGTGGACGGGGTCACCTTCGCGGTCGCGGTGGACCGGCTGGTCGGGCAGGAGGAGGCGGTGCTGCGCCCGCTCTATCCGCCGCT
>JAYWBT010000058.1:0-6643 GCA_043781235.1 Deltaproteobacteria bacterium | reverse complement strand
CAGCGCCCGCACCAGCGCGGTTCCGCCACCATCGACGGCCGCAGCGGTGCTGAGAGTGCGTCCGGGCTCGGCGCGTAGCTACGGATCGATCAGCACGCCGGGATTCAAGATCCCCGACGGGTCCAATTCGCGCTTGGCCGCCCGGAGCGCGGCCGCGAACAGCTCGGGCCGCTCGCGGTCATACCAAGGCCTGTGCAATCGCCCGACCGCATGATGATGCGTGATGGTGCCGCCGTGCTCGGCAAGCGCGTCGCCCGCGGCCTTGCGGATCGCCGTCCATTGCTCGATTTCGCGCCCTCGCTCGGCCTTGGCAACGAAGGTGAAGTAGGGCGCGAGCCCGTCGGGATAGACGTGCGTGAAGCGGCACGTGAGGCTGCCGCCGCCGCATTGCGCGCGCAGCGCCTCGCCGACGCTGCGCAGGACGCCCGCGTGGAGCGCCTCGAAGCGGTCCCAGGTACACGCCGTCTCGAAGGTGTCGGCGATGGCGCCCACGCTGACCAGCGCCGATTGGAGATAAGGGGCGTCGATGAAAGCCTGGCGCCAACCCTCGGCCGCTGCGTCGCCGCCGCGCTGGCCCTCGTCGCGGGTCTTGACGCCGCCGGGGCAACGGCCGCCCTCGGCCGCGCAGAGCTCGAGGGCGCGGTCGATCCAAGGTCCGCGCGGCGCGTCGGCCGACTCGAACCCGAGCAGCAGCACCGCGCAGCCCTCGGCAGGCACGCCGTTGAGCATCGCCTCGCGCGCATCGAGGAGCCGGCAGTTCGAGGGGAAGAGCCCGGCTTGCGCCACCGCGCGCGCGCCCCGGGCGGCCGCGAAGAAGTCGTCGAAGAGCACGCTCGCCGAGGTGCGAAACCGGGGGCGCCGCTGGACCCGCAGCCAGGCCTCGGTGATGACGCCGAGGATGCCTTCGCTGCCGAGGAAGAGCCGCTCGGGGCTCGGTCCGGCGCCGCTGCTGGGAAAGCGCTTGGTCTCGATGGTGCCGCGCGGCGTCACCACCTTGATTGATTCCACCAAATCGTCGATGTGCGTATAGAGCGTCGCGTAGTGGCCGCCGGCGCGGGTCGCGATCCAGCCGCCGAGGGTCGAGAACTCGAAGCTCTGCGGATAGTGGCGCAGCGAGAGGCCGCGCTGCCCAAGCTGCTGCTCGAGCGCGGGGCCATAGACGCCGGCCTGGATGCGCGCGGCCCGCGAGGTCTCGTCGATCTCCAGCACCCGATCCATGCGGCGCAGATCGATCGCCGCCACGCCCTGCTGGCCCGCGGAGGCCACCGCTTCGATCCCGGAGACGACGCTGGTGCCACCTCCGAAGGGCACGGCGACCACCCGCTCGCGGGCGCAGAAGGCGAGGCAGGCCGCCACCTCGGCGTCGCTGCCGGGGAAGAGCACGAGGTCCGGCGCCGCCGAGAAGTCGCCGCGGAATCCGCGGATCAGGTCGCGGTAGCTGCGGCCGTAGGTGTGGAGCGCGCGCTCGCGGCGATCGGTCGAGGCGAAGGCCGCGAGCGCTGCCGGCGCGGCGATGCGGGACGCCGGCATCCGGATCGTCTCGAGGGACGGCGCCGGCTGGGGCTCGAGCCCTTCGAGGCTGAGCAGGCCCATCGCGTGCTGCGCGATCGCTGCCCGCGCCTCGTCGTCGGGGAACTTGTCGGCGTAGCCCCAGCCCCAGAAGCTGCGCGGCCGGTCGGCGGCGGCCGTCATGGAGCCTTCGCGTAGAGCTTCATCATCGCATCCTCGGCGCGGACATGAAGCGCATCGGCGAGGCCGGTGTGGCCGAGGACATGCTTCAGATCGGCCTCGGCGGAGAGCCGGTCGCCCTTGGCCGCGAGCGCCTTGCCGCGAAGCAGGCGCCCCTCGAGCGCAAAGGGGCTGTCGGGCTGCGAGCGCAACAGCTCATCGAGCGGCACCAGCGCCGAGGTCGCGTCGCCCTGGCCGAGCGACGCGGCGCCCCGGAGCAACAGCGCCTCGACGACGAGCTTGTGGCCGGGATGCGCGCCCGCAAATCGGGCCAGCGCCTCGCGCGCCTCGGTGGGCCGTCCCGCGGCGAGGTAGGCCTTGCCGCGGAGGAAGGAAGCCTCCGTCGCCGGCGGCAGCATCGGGTAGCGCTCGAGCAGCGTGTCGCACGCCTCGATGGCGCCGATGAAGTCGCCCTTGGCGTAGGCGTCGCGCGCCGCCTCGAGCTGCCGATCGGCCGCGAGCATGCCGGCGGTGAGCCGGGCCTCGAGGGCGCGCTCCTGGCTGTTGGTCGCCACCGGCGCTGCCATCCCGGCCCGCAGCGCGGCGGAGTTGCGCTCGGTCTCGTCGCTCACGCGCTGGATCATCGAGCCCACGCGCTGCACCGCCCAGCCGAGCACGGCCAGCACCGCCGCCGCGGTCGCGAGCTTGCGGCCATGGGCCCGCCAGAAGATCCGCAGCTCGATCGGCGCGGTCCGCGGCCGCGAGAGCTCGGGCGCCGGCGCGCTGGCCTTCAGCGGCTTCGGGGGCGAGAGCAGGAAGGGGGGCGCGGTGCGGCCCGAGGAGCCGCCGAGCTGCGCGGGATCGGTGACCGCCGCCGAGCCAGCCTGGCCAACCGGCGAGGCGGGGGGCGTCGGCGGCTGCGTCGGCGCCGTCAGCGAAGCGGGCATCGGCAACGGCACGGGCTTTGCCCCCTCGGCGATCGGCAGCGCGCGCCGGGCCGCGAGGTGGCCGCCGGTGTCGATGCCCTGGGCGAGGTTGCTCGAGCTCGGCCGCGCCAGGAACCGCTCCCCCGTCATCTGGCTGAGCTGCGCCGCCACGTACGCGTCGCCGGGCCGGAGCCGCAGCACGCGCTTGAGACAGGCCACCGCCTTGGGAAGATTTCCCTCGAGGCGATGGAGCTGCGCGAGCGGCAGCAGGACCTTGACGTTGTCGGGGGCCTTCGCCACCTGCGCCTCGAGCTCGGGAATGCGCGGATTGGTCGAGGGTCCGAACGAGAGCCGCTCGCGCTGGCCGAGCTGGGCGAGCAGCTTCTGCGCGCCCTCGTTCTGCGGGTCGAGCAGCGTCGCCCGGTGCAGCCAGAGCGCCGCGGGCAAGAACGAGCTCTCGGCGATCATCTGCCGGGCCTTGCCGCGAAACGCCTCGGCCTGCTCGGCGCGGAGCCGCCGCGAGAGGCCCACCGGGTCGAGCACCGCCTCGACCAGCAGCGCCGTGTGCTGGTGCCGCATCTGCTCGACCAGCGGCTGGAACGCGGCCAGCGCCTCTGCCGCCGTCTGGAAGCGCGCCTCGGGCTCGCGCTCGAGCAGCTTCTCGATCGCCGCCTCGACCTCCGGCGTGATCGTCGGCTCGACCTCGGCGATCGGCGGAACCCCAAGCTGGACGCGGAGCAGCGCCGCCGAGGGATCTTCGGTCTTGTGCGGGTTGATGCCGGTGAGGAGCTCGTAGAGGATCACGCCGGCCGAGAACAGATCGGAGCGGTGGTCGACGTGCACGCCCTGCGTCTGCTCCGGGCTCATGTACGCGGGCGTCCCGAAGAGCGCGCCGGTGCGGGTCAGGGACGAGGCGCCCGCGACCTTGGCGACGCCGAAGTCGGCGATCTTCAGCGCCCCGCCGGTGGTCAACAATAGATTCGCGGGCTTCAGGTCGCGGTGGACGATGCCCTCGGCGTGCGCCGCGCACAGCCCCTCGAAGAGCTGGGCGCCGATCTCGAGCGCGAGCGGCGCGGCCAGCTTGGGGCACTCTTCGAGCAGCGTCTCGAGGGTGCCGCCCTCGACGTACTCACAGACCATGTAGGGCAGGCCGTCCTGCTCGCCGGCGCCCAACACCTGCACCACGTTGCGGTGCGACAGCCGCCGGGTGGCGTCGACCTCGCGCACGAAGCGCTCGAGGAACGACGGCTCGAAGGCAAGCTGCGGGAGCATGACCTTGAGGGCGACGGTGCGTCCCTCGGGGTCCTTGCCGAGGTAGACGGTGGCCATGCCGCCCCGGCCGAGGCGCCGCTCGACGGTGTACACGCCGAGCTGGGACGGCGCATCGGAGGGACGCGGAGAGGCCTCGGTGGCCATGCCTGTGATCTTACACCCGCGCAGCCGCCCGTCCCGATGGCCCTGGTTTGCAGTAGGCTTGGCCCCATGCGCTTGTTCCTCGTGTTCGCCGCCGCGGCGCTCGCGTCCTGCCACTCGAAGGTCCCGGCCTGCCAGGGCGTGACCTCGACCTGCGCGGCGCTCGACGAAGGCGCCTCCGAGTCGAAGATCGCCGCCGCCTTCGCGACCGCCCCGCCCGGCAGCACCATCGCCTTCGGCGAGGGCACGTTCCGCTTCACCAACACCGTCAACCTCGCCGCCAAGGGCATCACCATCAAAGGCGCCGGCATGGACAAGACGGTGCTCGACTTCTCCGGGCAGACGGCCGGCAGCGGCGAAGGCCTCTACGTCGGCGCCGGCTCGGACGGCGTGGTGATGGTCGACTTCGGCGTGCGCGACACCAAGGGCGACGGCATCAAGGTGATCGGCTCGGCCGGCGTCACCTTCCGGCGCGTGAAGGCCTCCTGGAAGAACCCGGACGTCAAGACCCACGGCGGCTACGGCCTCTACCCGGTGCAGTCGACCAGCGTCTTGATCGAGGACAGCGTCGTCATCGGCGCCGCCGACGCCGGCATCTACGTCGGCCAGTCGAAGACCATCATCGTCCGGCGCAACCGCGTCGAACAGAACGTGGCCGGCATCGAGATCGAGAACTCTTTCGACGCCGACCTCACCGAGAACAGCGCGCAGGACAACACCGCCGGCATCCTGATCTTCGATCTGCCGAACCTCCAGCAGCAGGGCGGTCACAACGTGCGCGTCTTCAACAACACCCTGCGCGCCAACAACCGGACCAACTTCGGCGCCGCGGGCGCGGCCGTCTCGATCGTGCCCGCCGGCACCGGCCTCTTGGTGGTGGCGAACCACGACGTCGAGGTCTTCGGCAACCAGATCCTCGACAACAAGACCGGCGGCAGCGGCGTCCTCAGCTATCTCATCACCGGATATGATCCGAAGCAGGACCCGGCCTATTATCCGTTCCCGCGGCGCGTCCACATCCACGACAACACCTTCGTCGGCAATGGCGGCTTCCCCGACCAGCTCAATGCGGGGCTTGGAACGCTGCTCTATCTGTTCCGCGATTCCTTCACCGGCAAGGTGGTCCCCGCCGAGCTCTACGACGGCATCGTCGATTCCGCGGTGGCCGGGCCTGCCGGCAATCCGATGCAGATCTGTTTCAAGAACAACGCCAATGCGACCTTCGTGAACCTCCACGCCGACCAGTTCAATGCCCAGGGCACGAACCTGCCGCAGGTCAAGAGCGAGGACGCGACGGCCTTCCGCTGCGATCTGCCGGCGCTGGCGGCGGTCACCATCGCCGCGCCGCCCGACGTCGCTGCGGGTGGGGATTAGCTTCAATGAAGCCTGGATTCGTGTTCGCTGCGATTGCCGCCGCATTCCTGGTGATCGCGTGCGGAGGCTCGCACCAGGACAAGCCCTGCACGCCGGGCGGCGACGGCAGCTATGTGGTCAAGCCGTTCGACAACCTTTCGCAGTACTGCCTCGTCAGCATCAAGGCCGGAAAGATCGCGCTGCAGCCCGCGGCGATCTCTTATGACCTGAACACGCCGCTGTTCTCCGATCACGCGCAGAAATCCCGCGCCGTCTGGCTCCCGCCGGGCAAGAGCGCGAGCTACGACGAGAGCAAGGCCTTCGACTTCCCGACCGGCGCCGTCCTGATCAAGTCGTTTGGATTCACCGACGACCTGCGCAATGCCGATGCAGCGGTTTCGTGGCTGGAGACGCGCCTGTTGATCAAGACCGACGCCGGCTGGCAAGGATATGCGTACCTCTGGAATGACGCGCGCACCGAGGCCACCCTCGATTACGGGGGGCGCGTGCAGGCCATCTCGCTGCTCGACGAGGGCGGCGCCCGGCAGCAAGCCAATTACCTGATCCCGAGCTTCAATCAATGCAAGCAGTGCCACGAGACGGCCGGGGCGGGCAGCATGGGGCTGCTCGGCGTCAAGGCCCGCAACTTGAACCGCGACTTCGCCTATCCAGCCGGCGCCGAGAACCAATTGGCGCACTGGTCGCGCCTCGGCCTCCTCACCGGCGCGCCCGCCCCCAGCGCGGCCCCGCGGCTCGCGGCCTGGAGCGATGCAACGACCGGCAGCGTCGCCGAGCGGGCCCGCGCCTACCTCGAGGTCAATTGCTCGCATTGCCACTCGGCGACGGGGGCTGCGGGGCCGACCGGCCTCTATCTGACCGGCAGCGAGACCAATGCGACCCGCCTCGGTATCTGCAAGCCGCCGGTGGCCGCGGGGCAGGCCTCGGGGAACCTCAAATACGACGTCGTGCCCGGCAATCCGGACGCCTCGATCGTCGCCTATCGATTGCAATCGACCGAGCCGGGAACCGCCATGCCGCAGATCGGCCGCTCGCTCGTGCATCAAAAAGGCGTGACGCTGATCCGCGACTGGATCTCAGGCCTCTCGGGGAGCTGCCCGAATTGACCGTCTCCCAGGAGCAGCTCGACGGCTGGCTCGGCACCGGGCCCGAGGAGCGTACGTCCTTGCGGTCGGGCCTGTTGCCGCAGCGGCTGCAGGGCCTGCTCGGGGGGTCCGGCTGCATCGCCACCGCCGGCGGTGAGGATCTCATCCTGAGCACAAGCT
>JAYWBT010000057.1:0-18906 GCA_043781235.1 Deltaproteobacteria bacterium | reverse complement strand
CGGACGCTCCCGCGCCTCCGCTTTGCCCACCACCACGCCGCGGGCCTGCACATCGCGCTCCGCTTGCGGCGAATCGAGCTGCGCGCCGAGCGCCTTCGCCGCCGCCAGCCAGCGCGACTTCGACAGCTCGTGGAAATCCTTATCGCCGATACCCGGAAGCGCGAGCGCCGCCGCGAGGTCGAGCAGCACCTGCGAGGTGGCCCGCGTATCCCAGAGCGGGACCAGCGCCGGCTGCTGCAGCTCCAGGATCCCTTTGCGCGGCTCGAGGTCCCCGAAGGACTCGAGCGCGTGGTGATCGGGCAGAACCAAATGCGCGAGGCGCGCGGTGGCGTCGAGGCGCTCGCCGAAGGCGACGATGAGCGGCACCTTGCGGAGGGCTTCTTCCACGCGCGCCGAAGCGGGCAGCTGGCCCAGCAAATCGGCGCGGTGGACGAAGAGCACCGTGACCTCACCCCGGCGGGCTTCCTCGACGAGAGCGAGCAGGTCCGCTTCCGCAGAGGGCGCGTCCTGCTCGCTGCCGAGACCCAGGAGCACGGTCTTGCCGAAGTTGCCGAGGACGAAGTTCGTCAGCTGCACCGCCGCCGCCAGCGCCAACGCGCCGCTGCCCGACGAGAGCGCTCCGGGACCCAGCAGAGCGGAAGGCCGCCGCAAGGACAGCTCCCCGCCGAGGCGCGCGATCTGCTCGGGCGAAACACCCTGGGGCATCGTGGGAGGCGGAAGCGCTGCGCGGATCGCGGCGGATTCCGGCGCGAGCTGCGCGACGCGGTTCGCGGGATCGAGGAGCCAGCGCAAGAGCTCGATGGCCACTTGCAGCTCATCGCCCGGACGCACGCGCAGCCAGTGGTCGGCGTTCGCCCCGCTCATCGGAAGCCGCGGCCCGACCCAGGTGAGGTGCGGCCGGGCGGGCCCGGAGCGCGCGGCCATGAAGGTGCGCGCCTGCTCGACCGGCGAGAGCCAGGTCTCGAGAAAATCGGCGCCGAAGGAGACCACGGCGCGCGCGCGGGAGAGGTCGAGGACCGGGAGCTCGGCTGCGCCGAACAGCTGCTCGTTCGCTGCACGCAGGTGGCGTTGATCGCGCGGCTCGAAGACGGCGCGCGCTTTTAGAGCTGGAGTCAGCGCGGCGACGAATTCTTTTTGCACCGCGCCCGCGCTGCCGGGCTCGCACCGCGAGATCATGCGCAGCCCGGGCACGCGGCCGTCCGCTCCGCGCAGCTTCCCCAGCGCCGTGCCGAGCTGCGCCAGCGCATCGGCCCACGGCAGGGGCAGGAGCTCGCCGCCCTTGCGCGCGAGCGGCCCGCGCAATCGATCCGGCGAATAGAGCGCCTGCAGCTCCGCCTGCCCACGCGCACACAAAGCGCCCGCGCCGATCGGATCGTCCGGGTTCCCTTCCAGCTTGACCACGCGCCCTTCACGCGAGCGCGCCGTGACGCCGCAGCCCGCGGCGCAACCCCGGCAGACGGTCCGGTAGAAGAGCGGCTTCCCCGGCACCATGTTCTCGGGCGGGTTGAGCAGCGGCACCAGCTTCTCGGGCGCATGCGAAGGCGAGCACGCAGCGGCGACGCCGGTGGCGGAGGCGATCTTGAGAAAGAAGCGGCGGCCAATCCCGGACACGAGCTCACCTCACTTGTGACAGGTCAGGCAATCGATGGTCGCCTGCTTCTGGCGGTGGCAATCCATGCAGAAACCCATCTGCAGCTCGTGCACTTTCTTGTCGAGCGTCATCGAGGCGACGTCGCCGTGGCACGATTTGCACTCGACGCCTTTGGCCAGGTGCCGCTCGTGACTGAAGAAGACGTGGTCCGGCAGCCGGTGCATGCGCGTCCAGGTGAGCGGCCGGCCAGCGGCGAATTCGGCGGCGAGCGTTTTGATATCCGGCTTGTCCTTGCCAACGAACTTGTGACAGCCCATGCAGACGCTCGCCGGCGCGAGGCCGGCCGACGGCGAATGGCGCGCGTAGGGATGGCAGACGCCGCAGCCGATCAGGTTATCGCCGGCGTGCGTCTTATGGCTGAACGCGACCTTCGGTCCCTCCGCGGCCCCAGCCTCGGCGGACACCGGAGCTGCGACAGGCTCCGGCGCCGCGACAGCCTGGCAACCGGCGAGCGCGCAGAGCAGCAGGAGAGCGCTCTCCGCGCGCAGTGCGATCACCGCTTGACCGAGAAGTTCGCTTCCACCTTGCTCGCGCCCACCGTCACGCTCTCGCTCTTTGCCTTGAGATGCGCGTTCCAGATGGCCACCGTGTACTGGCCCGGAGGCACGCCTTCGATCTTGTACTTGCCGTCCTTGCCGACAATCGCCGAGAACGGGTTCTGGCCGACGAACACGTACGCGAGCATCTCGGGGTGCACGCTGCAGAGTTGCGAATACGTGCCGGGCTTGTCGAAGGTGTGCTTGCCGTTTTTGCCCGCCGCCATCATTCCCAGGTTGTAGCCCTCATTGTCCGGCGAATAGACGTTGTGATCGACGCCGTCGGAGTTGAGGAACTCGACGGTGTCGCCGACGGTGATGGCCATGAGACGCGGGATGAACTTCATCCCCTTCTGATTCATCTTGTGCGTCTTGGCCGCAAAGGTGCCCGGCGCCTTCTCGACATAGACGATCGTATCTTCGAGATACTTGGCCGGGGTCACCTCGACTTTGCCGGTGATCTCCCCCGCAAAGGCGGCCGCAGGACAGAGGAAGAGAGCCAACGCGATGATGTTTTTCATGATGGAATTCTCCTAGAAGGCGAACGCGCCGTAGATTTGAATGTTCTCGAACTCAAGCCCCACCGAGGTGGAGGTGCTGGTGGGCCCAGGCGCTGCGACGCCGCCGAGAGCGCCCCAGCCAGCGGGAGGCTGCCCGCTCGCCGATTCGAGGTCGGCGGTCAGCACCAGCTTGATGTTGGGCCGCACCGCCGAGGCGATTCCCGGCAGGATGCGCACGTTGTCCACGCGCGCGCCTCCGTCGGGCGAGAACGACGAGTATTCGACCCGCACCGCAGGCACGAGCCAGGGCTGGACGACGTACGACAGCTCGCCGTAGGGCGCGAGGAGCTTGGCGCCGGAGCCGTCGACGGCCGCGTGGTTGTGGATCTCGTAGTAGACGCCGGCATTCAGCTCGAGCGAGTCGTATTGCGCGCGGAGATTGCCACCCACCACCGTCGCCGAGTCGAGCTGCGTGACCACGGTCGGTGCCACCGTCGGATCGACGTTGACGACCGCGAAGTTAGCGCTGTTGACCGATCGATAGGCGAAAGCGTCGATGGTGACCGCCTGCTCTTCCCACGGCCGCATCGCGTCTTTGACCTTGCTGTCACCCTCGCCGTCGAGGCGCATGCCGCCGAACTTGTAGCCGACGTGACCGTAGAAGTTTTCGCTGGGGCGCGTGTCGACGCTGCTGCCCGAGTTGATTCCGACCGAATAGTCGACACGCCCGTCGAGAACGCCGTTCATCTCGAAGCCGTTGACGTGATCGAAGACGTTCCAGGTTCCGCCGCTTGCGCCGTTCAATGCGGTGACTCCCGAGGAGGGCATGATCTGATCTCCGAGATAGCTCGAGTGTGGACCGAAGCTGCTGAGCGTTGCGAACCCGCGACCGGCGCGGAAGTTGACCGCATGCTTGGGGCCCACCAGATCGTTGGCGAAGACCTGGGCGTGCTCGACGGTGATCGACCCGCTCGAGGCGAACGTCACCTCTCCGAAGTAGCTGACCAGGTCGCTGAAGCTACCCCCCGCCCAGAGGTGTCCCTCGGCGACGATGTCCTTGGTCAGGAAGATCGCGCCGTTGTCCGCGCGGCCCCCGGACGAGTTCTTGTCGGGGTGCACGACGGTCTGGCCGTTGAAGCCGAAAGAGAGCGGCGGGATGGCGTTGATGCCGTACTGATCGTCGTCGCCCGGAGTCTTGGGAACCAGCGGGACCTTCTCCTGCTTCACGTAATCAGAATCGACGCCGGGGAAGCGGAAGCTGTTGCGCCGGAACGCTTCGCCGAACGGCGTGAGCTTGGGATAGACGGTGTGGCACGTCGTGCAGCTCGTGCCGTATTTGCGCGCGAATGAAGGGATCGCCTGGGCCGGCGCTGAGAGCGCCACCGTGAGGAGAGCTGCGAGTAGTGCAATACGGCGCATGGGTCCGCTCCTTAGCGAGACAAGGTTCGGGAGTCGGCTAACGCAGAGAGCGTGCCAATACCTGTCGCAGAGTGAGAGGAGAGCCCCACGATAATCGAGCCGCGCAAGCCCTGCGCGCCAATTTTGCCGGACCGCAAATGCTGCGCGTGGGGCCTCGCACCGACGGCCTGCTTGCCGGGTAGCCGCGATGGAAAGCGCTCTGCTCCAGCCAGCCTCGACGTTGCGCACGCCTGCGTCCCACCAGTGGCAGCAGAGGGCAGGAAGGTCTCTCGAACGAGCGTGCAGCGTGATCTCATCTTCATCGGCGGTTCCTTACCTGCGACGACCGAACGCGAGGGGGTTCTACCGGTTTTCGTAGAAGTCCGGGATGAAAAGCGATGTGAACGCCGACTTCGTATTCCAAATGACACAGCGTCGTCGTCTCCATCCATCGGAACGGCAGGTTGCTTCTCTCAAAGCAAGCGTGCACGGCGGAGTGCGCGAGGACTGCGCTGAGGCGCCCTCGCAGGCAGTGGGCCGATCATTGCCGCGCGACGGCGAGTAATTGCGCGCGCCGCAGGATCTCCACGGCGGCTTTCGGGTTGGAGGCGCGCAGCTCGATCCGGAATCCCTCGCCACTCGATGAGACCCGCGCCTCCAGATCACCGGGCGCGAACGGGCAGGCTTCCATGCCCGGCGGGTCGTTGCCACGCAGCGCGAGGCGCGCGACGTGGCGGTGGATGCTCCGCTGAAGCCACTCGCGTGTGAACCCAGGCGCGGCGCGAACGGCGATCACGCGCCAACGATTCGGTGCTGCGGACCGGTCTTGGCGAAGGTGGTGGTGTCGCCAGCCGCGAGACGCGCTCTCGATCGTCTCCGGGCGAAGCGGACTGATTCCCGATCGGACTCGGCGATCCTGCACGGGCGCCATGCTTCCTCTTCCCAAAGCCCTGCGGGTTGCGGGCCGCGCGGTCAACTCGACCGGGCGAAAGCGTCCGCGCAACTCCTGCGTTCCGGTGTTCGCAGGTGCAAGTGTTGCGGCCACGCCTTGGTCCGATTCGCGACCCTGCAGAGTCGTTGCCTGCGCGTCGCGCAGCATGGCCCCCTCGTTGCAATGGCGAACGTGGTTGCAAGGCCAAGAAGGAAGTGTAGCGCGCGGATCCCGGAGGACTTGATGCCTGCAAAGGGATGTTCGATCGTTCTGATTTTCTTCGCAGCCGCGTTGGCCTGTGCAGGTCCCGCAGGCAAGGACGGCACGCCGGGTCCCGCGGGCCCCGGCGGCGGCAGCGGAGCGGCCGGCGATGGCGGGATCGCCGGACCTCCGGGCCCGGTGACCAACACCGCCGAGACCTGCAGCCTCTGCCACGGAGTCGGCCAGCTGGTGGACGACATCTCGTTCCACAAGGCGATCTCGTCGGTCGCGGTGTCGCGCAACTTCGCGACCATCACCTCCGTGACCATCCCCGGCTCGCCTCCGCTCAAGCCGACCGTGGTGTTCACCGTCATGGACGCCGCCACGGGGGGCGCGCCCGTTCCGGGCCTCACCTACTTCAACTTCACCGTCGCGCAACTGGTGCCGGCCGGCCCCGGCGGCGGCGGCATCTTCAACTGGAGAAACCTCCTCAACCGCAACTACAACGCGGCCAGCGACCCCTCGATCGGCGGCGGGACCGAGAGCTCGCTCCCGGTGGTCAAGTTCCCCGGGGCGGCCGTGTCTTCCTGCACGGAGTCCCCCCCTCCCTCCGGCGGCACGTACACCTGCGTCCTCGGCAACGACCTTTCGGTGGTGCAGCTGCTCAACCCCGACTACGCCGTGGTGACCAACGCGTTCGATCCGTCGCTGCCGACGCGCATCGGCCTGCAGAGCGCCGCACCCAACCCGGGCGCCGCGCCAACAGTCCTCAAGTTCTCCGCGCCTCCGTGGGGCGGCAGCTTCCCGCCGCCGCCGGCGACCATCACCGTCCCGCCGACGCCGCCGTTCAACGCCACCTTCGACCTCGACGCGAGCGGCGCGCCCTCGGCCGATCCCAAGGCGGAGGTGACGACCGCTGCCTGCAACAAGTGCCACCAGCGACTCACCGCGCACGGCCGCCGCCTCGACGTGAACTACTGCGTCACCTGCCACAACGCGTTCAGCCTCGACCCGAGCCTGCCCACCGCGACGCGCGACACCGTGGACTTCAAGCGCGTGCTCCACAAGCTGCACATGGGCAAGAACCTCCCCAGCGTGCTCGCGGGCGGAAAGTTCCTCTTCCACGGCGTGGACTTCAGCGACGTCACCTTCCCGCAGATGACCTCGAACGCGACCTCGGACACGGGCAACTGCACGGCCTGCCACGTGCTGACCAGCGCGACAGCCAGCGACGCGGCCAACAATTGGAAGAACAAGCCGACCATCGTCGCCTGCCAGTCCTGCCACGACCTCACCAGCTTCGCGGCCACCGCGCCGCCCGGCTTCACGCTGCACAGCGGCGGCCCGCAGGCCGACAACAACCAATGCGCCGTCTGCCATGCCTCGGGCTCGGCCATCAGCCCCGTGGACGTGAGGCACACCGGCCTCGCCGCGCAGCAGGCGCTGCGGTCGGGGAAGTTCCAGTACCAGATCCTCGGCGTCACCAACACCGCGCCGGGGCAGTTCCCGGTGGTGACGTACCAGGTGGTCGATCCCACCAACTCCAACACGCCCTACGCGCTGACGGAGCCGGCGTGGGCGCAGATCGCGAGCGGCTCGAGCAGGCTCTTCATCGACCTCGCCTGGAGCACGCGGGCGGTCACCGCGCCGGGCGACACGAACTACACCAACGAGGGCAGCGGCGCGGACCCCGGCCAGCCCGTCTCCATCGACGCGCTCAAGAGCAAGGTCGCCGGCACCGCGGCGGGCACCTTCACCGTCACCTCGAAGGTGGCAGTCCCCGCCAACGCGGTGGGGGTGGGCGAGGTGGTGATGGAGGGCCATCCGGCGGACACCTCGGTCACGCCCAACGCGCGCCTCCCGGTGAAGAACGCGATCAAGACCTTCGCCATCACCGGCACCAAAACGGACGCCCGGCGCGCGGTGGTAGACGTCGACAAGTGCAACGCCTGCCACGGCAACCTCACGCTGCACGGCAGCAATCGCACCAGCACCATCGAGGCGTGCGTGGCGTGCCACAACACCAACGCCACCGACATCAGCCGGCGGCCCAAGACGGGCCCCACGCTCGACAACAAGGCCGAGGCGAGCGTCGACTTCAAGCGGCTGATCCACGGCATCCACGGCGCGGGCTACAGCGGGCAGGGGCCAGTCATCTACGGCTTCGGCGGCGCGGCGAACGACTTCCGGGCGGCGGGTTTCCCCGGGAACGACGGGTGCCGGAGCGACCCCGCCCGCTGCCTGGTCGCCAACTGCGAGGTCTGCCACAACCCGGGCACCTACAGCGCGGGCTTCGCGCCTGCGAATGGCACCACCACCTCGACCGCGACGCTCACCGACCCAAGCTCGTATTTGCGCACGACCAGGACCACCGCGACCTGCTCTGCCTGCCACGCCCAGCCCCTGTACCTGGATCACATGCAGCAGATGGGCGGGCACTTCGAGCTCACGCAGCAGCAGATCGACAACTTGCCGTAGGCGGAGGTCACCGATGCGAGCGCTCGCGGCAATTCTCGCAGTAGCGGCCCTCGCGGGGGCCTCGTGCTCGAAGGCGCGGTCGCTCGCAGCGACGCCGCCGCGCGTGAGTTGGCAGGAGGAGATCGCGCCGCTCTTCGCCTCGAACTGCACCTCCTGCCATTCGGGAGCCACGCCGGGCGGAGGCTACCGGGCGACCTCCTATCTCGAGGCGCTCGGGCCCACGGCGGCACCGGTGGCGGTCGCCGGAGACCCGAGCTCGCTGCTCTTGCGCACGCTTGACCCGACGCTGGCCGACGCGACGCACGCGCCAGTCTCCAGGGTGTTCGGCGCGGTGCGGGACTGGGTGGTGGACGGCCGGCTGTCGTTCTTCCGCTCGGGCGTGCACGAAGGCGGCATCCTCAACCCGCGCGACGCCGATGAGTTCCACGGCGCGGTGCTGCGCGCGAAGAATTGGGATCTGGGCTCCTGCGCGAAGTGCCACGGCGCCGACTTCATGGGCGGCGTCGCAGGCGTCTCGTGCACGCAGTGCCACACCAAGGGACCGACCTCGTGCGACACCTGCCACGGGCAGCCGCCCGACACCGGCGCGCATCAGGCGCACGCGCTCGGCGCAGTGGGCCGCAAGCTCGACTGCGGCGAGTGCCACGTAAAGCCGGCCCAGTTCGACGATCCCGGCCACCTCACCACTTCGGACGGCAAGGCGAAGCAGAAGGCGACGATCACCTTCGGTGCGCAGGCCGCGCTCGCCGGGCCCGGGCGCAGCGGGGCGCCGTCCTTCAACGGCGCCACCTGCTCCAACGTCGCCTGCCACGGCGGCGCTTTCCAGGACTCGAAGGCCTCCAGCACGCAGCCGGCCTGGAAGGGCGGCTCCGCAGCCTGTGGAAGCTGCCACGGCCTTCCCCCCGCGAGCCACGACGCTTCCAGCACCACCTGCAGCGCCTGCCACCACCTGGTCACGCCGCCAGGCGGAAAGCCGATCAACGCGGCGCTGCACGTGGACGGCACGGTGCAGGTCGGCGACGGCAGCGGCACCTGCTCGGCCTGCCACGGCAGCGCGGAGTCGGCGGCGCCGCCGAGGGATCTATCGGGCAACACCACCCCTTCCGCACTTGGCGTGGGCGCCCACCGGGCGCACCTCATCGGGACGCACGACCTGTCCGCCCCCATCGCCTGCAGCGCTTGCCACCAGGTGCCGGCAGTGGTGCACAGCCCGGGGCACATCGATCACCCGCTACCCGCAACCGTCACCTTCTCGGGACTCGCGCTCGCCGACGGCGCAAAGCCCACCTGGGACCGCAACACCGCCTCCTGCTCCACCAGTTACTGTCACGGCGGCGGGACAAGGCTCGCCGACGACACGGCCTTCAAGCTGCGCATGCCGGTGTGGACGCTCGGGACCTCGCAGGCGTTCTGCGGGTCGTGTCATGGCCTGCCGCCCGGCGACTTCGTGCACGCCGGCATCACCTTCCCTGACTGCGCCCGGTGCCATGCCACCACGGTGGCCCCCAACGGCGGCATCCTGGTGTCCGGGCCCGCGGGAGCGCGAACCAGCACCCACATCAACGGAGTGGTCGATGTCACCCCGTAAAGCGCTGATCCTCGTCCTGCTCGCCGCGGCGGCCGCGCGCGCCGACGGCACCTCGAGCACCTTGTTCGACTCGCGACCCTACCTGCGCAACGGCGGGTACCAGGAGACGCCGATCTACCAGAGCTTCACGCTCTCGGCGCGCAGCGACGGCACCGACTGGCTGCAGGACGTGCGCATCGTGGCGCGCGGCTGGGGCCGGCTGACCCTGGGCCCGCCCTTCGACGAGCACCGGACCGCAGGCGATGTGGACTCGATGTACGTCGAGGGCCGCCTGCTGCAGCGGCACCTGCTGTTGCGCGTGGGCCGGCAACTGGCGATCGGCGGCGCGGTGCGGGCGACCCAGTTCGACGGGGCCACCGCCCGCGCTCTGGTGGGCGGCGGCTTCGGCGCAGAGCTCTTCGGCGGCGCGCCGGTGCAGCCGCGCTTCAGCGTCTCCAGCGGCGATGCGCTGGCCGGCGGCCGCCTCTTCTGGACCCGGTCCTTCGACTCGGAGGTGGGCGCCTCGTTCGTCTATGCGCTGCACCGCGGTTACCTCGCGCGCAAGGACGTCGCGCTCGACGGCTCCTACACGCCCCTGCGCGCGGTCACCGTGAGCGGCCTGGTGCAGTGGAGCCTCGAGGAGAAGCGCCTCGCGGAGGCGCGGCTGCAGGCGCTCTGGCAGATCACGCAGAAGCTTCAACTGGTGGGCGACGTGCAGCGGACCTCGCCTGACCTGTTCCTCGACCGCAGCTCGATCTTCGCGGTCTTCGCCGAGGAGATTCGCAACGAGGCCGGCGGCGAAGTGGTCTGGCGCGTCGTGCAGCCCGTCTCGCTCACCGCCGACTACCACTGGCTGCGCGTCGAGGGCGGCCATGGCCACCGCGCCGGCGCGCGCGCCACCTTGCACACCGTGCAGGGCGCCTCCTATGGCGCCGAGCTTCGCCTGCTCACCCAGCCCGACAACGGCTACAAGCAGGCGCGCCTGTTCGCCATCCGCAAGCTGCCGCACGACCTGACCGTCACGCTCGACCTCGATGCGTACTGGCTCGAGCGCGAGGTCAACGCGCAGAAGCGCTCGTTCGTCGCCTCGCTCTCGTGCGGCTGGGCGTTCAGCCCCGCCTGGGAGGCGATGCTCGCCGCTTCGCTGGGTACCACGCCGTACTTCGAGCACCGCGAGGAGCTGATCGCGCGCCTCACCTACCGCTTCGGGCTCCCTGGGGGCCTGCGATGAGGCGCCTCTGGCTGATCGGCGGCGCGGCCGTCCTCGCCTGCGCCACCGCCGCGACGGTGCTCGGCACCAGATCGACGGCCGACGAGATCCTCTTCCCGCACGCGCGCCACCTCGCGGCGAAGGTCGAGTGCATCACCTGCCACGAGAACGTCTACGACGCGAAGACGCTGGGGGGCGACTTCCTGCCCCCCGAGAGTAAGTGCCTGGAGTGCCACCGCGAGAAGAAGGCGGAGAACCAGTGCGCCTTCTGCCACACCGCGGTGCGCTTTGCTGCGCCCTGGCCCAAGCGTGAGCCGCGGCTCAAGCTCGACCATGCCGCGCACATCGACCGGGTGAAGGAGGACTGCACCAAGTGCCACTCGCGGCTCTCCGAGCCTGGCCGTCCCGCGCCGCTGACCGACGGCCACGCCGCCTGTCTGCAGTGCCACGAGCATGCGCAGCAGCACGCCGACGCGAGCTGCGCGACCTGCCACACCGACCTCTCCTCCTATCCGCTGCGGCCGCTCACCGAGGTGTCGCACGAGGGCGACTTCCTCCGCCGCCACGCGCTGGTGGCCAAGGCCTCGGGCAGCTCGTGCGCGACCTGCCACGACCAGAACTTCTGCCTCGATTGCCACGCAAAGACGACGATGGTGGGCCTGGAGACGAAGCTCGCCGATCGGCCTGATCGGAGCTTCATCCACCGCAACGACTTCCTCGGCCGCCACGCGGTCGAGGCGCGGAGCGACCCAGCCTCTTGCGCGCGCTGCCACGGCAGCGGCAGCGCCGGTGGCCGCAGCTCCTGCGAGAGCTGCCACCAGCTCGAGCACGTCGCGAGCGGCGCTCCCGATGCGCGCAACCCGCACCCGCCCGGCTGGGGACTGCCCGGCTCCGGCGACTTCCACGGCGAGGCCGCACGCAGGGACATCCAGAGCTGCGCCGCCTGCCACGACCAGGGCGACCAGTCCAACTGCGTGCAGTGCCACAAGGTCGGCGGCCTCGGCGGCGACCCGCATCCCGCCGGCTTCCGGACGCGCCACACCCTCGCGGAGGCGCACAGCGACGGCCGCTGCTTCGCCTGCCACCGTTGAGTGGCATCACGACGTGCTCATGGAGGAAAGCAACAATGAAGAATTGGGTCCTCGACGCCAGCGTGATGCATCCGGTTGCGTTCGCGCAGGGCAACCGGAACTCCGGCCATGAGCTCTGCAACAGCAGCCTCGCGACGCCCTTGAGGTTGTGGCTGACCGCCCTGCTCCTTGCCGCCGGGTGCGGCGGAAGCAATCGCTCCGGCATCTCGAGCAGCGCGAGCAACATCGACAGGAAGTACGTCGCGATCCTGCGCTCGGGCGCCGGTAACGGTGGCATCACCTCCTCGTCCGCGGGACTGATAGGCGGCAGCGCTGCGATCAGCTGCGGCGCGATCGAGGGGGGCGGAAAGGTCTGCAGCACGCTGTTCGCGCCGGCCACCGTCGTCACGCTCACGGCGGTTCCCGCGACGGGATCGACCCCGACCTGGTCCGGGTGTACGCCCGCTACGCCGAGCGCGATGACGTGCCAGATGACGACGCCGAACGAAGCGGCCGCGCCCTTCGCGGACACGTTCGTGGACGTCAGCTTCGACATCGCCGGGCACGTGCCCAGTCAGGCCAGCGCCAGTCAGTCCTCGATGGCTGCGGTTCCTGTCTCGGTCCAGGCCGACGGCGTGAACACCAGCACCATCACGGTGGTCGTCCGCGACGTCTCGAACGCGCCGGTCGCTGGCAAGACCGTCGTGCTCTCCGCGACCGGCACCAACAACACCATAGTCCGGCCGGCGGTGACCGGCGCCGATGGCGTTGCGACCGGCACGCTGGCGTCGACCGCGGCCGAAGTGAAGACGGTCACCGCGACCGTCGATGGCGTCAGCCTGACCGCTGCGGTGACGTTCACTGCGATGGGCACCGTGACGGGAACCGTCGTCGCGGTGGACGGGACGACCGGGGTAGACACGGTGGTCTCCGGCGCGACTGTGAAAGCGATCGTCAACGGCGTGGTGCAGCCGGCCGGCGCCACGACCGACAAGACCGGAAGCTTCTCGCTGGCGGCACAGCCGGGCCCTGCCTTCCTGCGCGTCGACCCGCCCGTCTCCAGCCCCCTCGGCAACCTGGTCGGCGCGGAGACGCGCAATGCGGTCTTCGTTTCCACTGCCGGCTCCACCTCGGCGGGCCAGATCAAGCTTGTCGTCGCGCCACCCGGCAACGCGACGTACACGGGCAGCGAGGCATGCACGGGCTGTCACACGGCGCACGCGAACAAGGAGGCCGGGTCGGCGATGAGCCGCTCGGTCACGAAAGTCGCGCGCAACGCGGACGGCTCGGCCGTGGCGGGGGCTTTCACCCGGATGACGAACAAGGCGCTGACGTCGCCCCGCCACGTGATGGTTCCGATCGGCGCCGGGACGATCGCGATCGGTTCCGCCTCGGCGGCCGTGGTCGGCACGACCACCACCTTCACCGACGGCACCATCCTGGTCGGCGACAAACTGGTGTACACGCCGTCTGGCCTCGGGCAGTACACGCTCGGCACCGTTGCCTCCATCACCGACGACACGAACCTCGCGCTCACCACCAACGCGAGCTTCGCGCCGCAGGTGGTATCGATCAGCAGCCAGAGGTTCGGCGTCGACCGCCTGTCCAAGACGGACGCCAACGAGATGCCGATGGACGCGACCGACATCGTAGCGCCCAACTGGCCAGGCGTGAAGGCGACGAGCCCCAATTCGGACCCGAACTCGGCCGGCGGCGGCACGCAGGTGCAGGTCTACTTCTGCAACCTCAAGGGCTCCACCGTGCAGGGAGTCACCTACGCCAACGACGAGTACGTGCAGAAGTTCGGCGGCAACCCCTGGACCTGCAGCGACGGGACCTTCTATGACGGCGTAACCGCCCCCGCGGCACCGCTGGTGCACATCGAATACCTCTACGGCGGCCAGGGCGACAATGACGGCACCGGCGTCCAGGGTAATCTTCCCAACCTGGGCGTCTTCAAGCAGCGATACCAAGGCCGCCTCTCCGACGTGAAGTACGCTTTCGACAACTGGAAGCCCGGCCAGCCGCACGGATACACGAGCGCGGGCGACATGAATCGCGACACGCTGACCCTGCCCATCCAACTCCTGCACTCCGGCGATCTGCAGAACGGCGATGGCTGGCTCAAGGGCGCGTATAAGCTGAACGGCTATCACCCGACCGAGCAGAAGTTTCCCGGAGAATCGTGGTCGCAGCGCACCCGCACCTTCTCGCACGCGTGCGCCGGCTGCCACAACAACGGCCTGAAGCTCGACTTCGACGTGGTGGCGCAGCCGCTTGCGTTCCCGCGGGACGACGGCACGCAGACGATGGTTCTGGCCGCGGTCAAGTCGTACAGCTGGGCGAACAACAGCTCGAACCTGGACTTCAACATCGGCTGCGAGAACTGCCACGGGCCGGGCTCGGCGCACGTCGCGGCGAGCGACAGCACCTCCCTGGGCGCGGGCCACACCAACCTGAACGGCGGCGCGATCATCAACCCGAAGTACCTCACCGCCAACGGCGAGCGGCAGGCGTGCGGCAAGTGCCACGCCTACGACGACGGCGCGGGCGGCAGGGTGAAGGACGCGGCGCTGACCCGCAACCAGTGGGTCGAGCAGTCGTACGGGTTCGAGGCGCCGTGGAACTCCGAGAAGGCGGCTGCCAACGGCGGCGACGGCAACTTCGTACCCGGCGTGAACGACCTGTACAACGGCGTGCCCGGGCAGGACTTCATCGGCAACTGGGCCGATCGGACGCATGACGGCGAGGCCGGCTGGAACCCGGACTTCACGCCGCCCAACAAGTATGCGACCGAGGGCGTCGGCGAGAAGGGTTTGCACGTGTATCTCGGCCAAGCGCACCGGCAGCAGTACACGATGCTGCAGTACTCGAAGCACGCCAACAACCAGTTCGAGCAGCTCACCTGCTCGAGCTGCCACGACTCGCACTCGACTTACCTCGGCACCCCGACGGCGAGCGACAACTCGTCCAACAAGTGGCAGTTCAGCAGCGCCGACTTCCGCAACAACGTGCTCTGCCTCGCCTGCCACGCCGGCTTCGGCGACTACCTGTCCGTCACCAAGCAGGATGTGGCGAACGTGCATATCGCGGTGGGCGGAACGGTCACCGAGAATGGCGCGCCGGTTGCGGCGACAGCGGCGACGAACAACATCGCTGCCGCGGTCACCGCCCACATGAAGACCAGGGCCGGAATGGTGCTTAAGACGACGTCGTACAATCCGACGGCGGACACGACGGTACCCGGCAACGTCACGGGCGCCAGCTACAGCATCAACGCCGCGAAGATCGTGATCAATGGTCCCATCGGACGCTGCGCGTCGTGCCACATGCCGAAGCTCGCGAAGTCTGGCGGCTACTACAACGACACGGATGCTGCGGGCCTCCTGGCACTGGTCGAGGGCGATCAAGCGTCGCACACCTTCGACGTCATCATGCCCTCGACGATTCCGCCGCTCAGCTCCGGTGGGCCGACGTTCCAGTCGGGTCAATACAATTACAAGGGCTACGTCCTCAACAACGGGCTGCCGTCGTCGAACCCGAGCAGCGCCGGGCCGAGCAACCCCGTTGCCAAGAGGTACGACTACTACGGGTACATGCCCAACTCGTGCGGCAAGTGCCACCTCGGCGCGCGCAAGGCGACGCTGGTGGTGCCGGATTTGACCGGCCTCTACCCGCAGGGCGGCAGCGGCAGCACCGCCAACAACGCGCGCAACGCGGACTCCTGGTGGCCGCTCAGCGAGCACCTTTACGACAGCACAGGTGCATTGACCGATCCGGGCCCGCTTAAGACGTGCTTCGACGGCACCAAATACGTCTTCTGCAATCAGATCAAGGCGACTGGTGCCCTCGTTCCTGCCCAGGTGCTGCCCGCACCGGCGCCCTAGTGGCAGCGAGTGGACGCCGAGGATCTGTTCCTTCACGACGCCAGTCGGCGCGGATGGATCCGAAGCTGCACGGCTGCCGCGCACGAGCTGCGGTCCTGCGCAAAGGTTACCCTGGACGTGGGTTCGGAGGCGGGCGCGCCAGCCTGGTTCAGGAGCTACCTGCCGCCCTTCTCGCCGGAGCGCGCCCCGGCTCGCCGCATGCATTCGAAACGAAGGGGCGTGCCCCCCTCGTCGCGGAGAGCAAAATGGCAATCCTTGGCCCGTCGAATCTTCGCCAGCTCCTGCTTCGGGATCACGAGCGGCTCGAGGCGCTCTTCGAGGAGCTGCTCGAGGTGTTCCGCGAAGGCCACCAGTGCGAGATCCGCACTCTGTGGACGGACTTCGAGTCCGGCCTGATCGCGCACTTTGCCTTCGAGGAGAGGTTCCTGCTGCCCCTCTTCGCCGAGGGGGACCCTGCAGAGGCGGCGGCGCTGCGCGCCGAGCACGCGCGCTTCTGCAGCACGGTGGCCGAGCTCGGCGTGGGGGTGGACCTGCATCTGGTGCCGCTCGACCTGGCGCACGAGCTCATCGAGGCACTGCGCGCGCACGCGCGGCGGGAGGACGAAGTGCTCTACCGCTGGGCCGAGCGCGAGGTGGCGCCCGAGGGACCAGGCGCCCCGCTGGATTCTCCGGAGGCGTGATGGCGGACGAACCCGGGCACCTCGACCAGCTGATCGGCACGCTGTTTCCCGGGGCGTCCATCGAGCGGCTGCAGCTGCTTTCGGCCGACGCCGGGGGTGACGACACGCACAAGGTGGAGGGCTACGGCCTGCCGCTGCGCCTCGCGATCCGCACCGGGGACGGCGGGCGTCGCGTGCTCGTCTTCCACACCGCGACCTCGAACTGCTTCGGGCACGACCGGCGCAGCGACCGCGCGGCCGGGACGCTGCTCGCCTTCGACACTTTCGGCGCGCTCCCGGACCACGTGCGCGCGCTCGACGTGGGAACGATCCTGCCCGACGGGCGGCTGCTCTCGCTGCGCGAAAGCGGCGAGTTCTACCTTCTGACAGGGTTCGCCGAAGGACGGATGTACGCAGAGGACTTGCGGCGGATCGCGGACGCTGGCGTCGCCCTTGAGAGCGACGTCGCGCGCTGCGAGGAGCTGGCGCGGTGGCTGGCGCGCCTGCACGCCGAGCGCCTCGACGAGCCGGCCTCGTACACCCGCGCGGTGCGCGACCTGCTCGGCCACGGCGAGGGCATCTTCGGCATGGTGGACGGCTATGGCCCGGACGTCCCGGGAGCGCCGCCCGCGCGCCTGCGCGCCCTGGAGGAGCGCTGCCTCGGCTTCCGCTGGCGGCTGCGCGGGCGGGAGGCCCGGCTCTGCCGGACCCACGGGGACTTCCACCCCTTCAATCTCGTCATCCAGGAGGAGGGCAAAGGCTTTACGCTGCTCGACGCCAGCCGCGGCGGCAAGGGCGACCCGGCCGACGACGTGGTCAGCATGGCGGTGAACTTCGTCTTCTTCGCCATCGACCGGCGCGCCTCGTGGGCGGGTGGCCTGGGCCGCCTGTGGCGCCGCTTCTGGACCGTCTACCTGGCTGAGAGCGGAGACCGCGGCCTCCTGGAGGTAGCGGCGCCCTGGCTTGCCTGGAGGTGCCTGGTCGTCTCCAGCCCGCGCTTCTACCCGAACCTTCCCGCCGCCGCGCGCGACGCCCTGCTCGGCCTCGCGGAGCGGGCGCTGGACGCCCACCGCTTCGAGCCGTCCTGGGCGGAGGACCTGTTCCGGTGACCGGCGCGGTGGTCTGGCTGACCGGGCTTCCCTCCTCGGGGAAGACGACGCTCGCCCGGCGCGTCCTCTCGCTCTTGCAGCGCTCGGGAGTCCCCGCGGCCCTGCTCGACGGCGACGAGGTGCGCGACGCGCTGGTGCCCAGGACAGGCTATGCGCCCGCGGAGCGCGAGGCCTTCTACGCGACCCTGGCGCAGCTTGCGGCCCTGCTCGCGCGGCAGGGCCTGGTGGTGCTGGTTCCGGCCACCGCCAACCGGCGGGCCTACCGCGCGGCGGCGCGCGCCCTGGCGCCGCGCTTCCTCGAGGTCTTCGTCGACGTGTCCCTCGAGGAGTGCCGCGGCCGCGACGCCAAGGGCCTCTATGCGCGGGCGGCGCGCGGAGAGGCGGCCGACCTGCCCGGCGCGGACGCGGCGTACGAGCCGCCCGTGAACGCGGAGATCGTCAGCCACGGCGGCGAGGACCCCGAAGTGCCCGAGCAGATCCTGGCGCGGCTCCGGTGAGCCCTGTGCTGGTGCGCCTCCGGGGAGCCGTCGCGCGACCAGGACCTCGCCGACGCTGCGCATCTTTCCCGCGAGAAGCTGGTGCCCTTGAGGACGCTACCCGCCGAGGTGGATGGCGTCCGCGCCGTGCGGCTGGGGCGTCTCGCCCTGCAGCTCGGCCAAGGCTTCCTCGGGCAGAGGGAACCAGCGCAGCCGCTGGACGCCTTCCGAGAGCGGCGGGTGCGCGGCGGGCGCCGCGCCCCTCGCCTCGGCGGCTGCGGCGGCGAAGATGCGCTTCGCCTCCTCGAGATAGCCGGGCAGCGCCGACTCGGTCGCGGTCTGCCGGGTCGAGGAGAACTCCAGCTCGCCCGATGCATAGCTGACCTCGCCGAGCCGCCTGACGGGCGCCGCGTTGCCGCCGCGGATGCGCCAGCCGCCGGTCGCGGCGTCGAACTCATAGCGCGGCATGAGCTTCCAGCCGTCCTCGGCGATCAGCTGCACCGCCTCGAGGATGAAGGCGAGCTGCGCCTCGGAGATGAAGTAGTTGAAGTTGACGCGGACCCAGCCCGGCTTGATGCCGTCGCAGCCGGCGAGCACCTCGCGCTCGAACTCGCGGCTGGTGGTCAGCCCGATGCCGAGCAGCCGGTGCCCGTATGGCCCCGCGCACGAGCAGCCGCCGCGCGACTGGATGCCGAAGAGATCGTTGAGCAGCGCGACGACGAAGTTGTGGTGGAGCCAGCCGCTGCCGTGCTTGACCACGAAGGAGACGATCGACAGGCGCCACGCGTCGCGCTTGCCGAGGATGCGGAGCTTCGGGTTCGCGCTCCAGGCGGCGATGGCGCGGCGGATGAAGTCCCCCTCGCGCTCGCGGATCAGCTCGTGGCCGACCGCCTCCTTGAGCTGGAAGACGAGGCCGGCGCGGATGGCGCCGACGATCGACGGCGTTCCGCCCTCCTCGCGGTGCACCGGATCGTCGAGGTAGCGGTGCTCCTCGGCGTTGACGAACGCCACCGTGCCGCCGCCCGGCATGGTCGGGACGCGGTTCTTGAACAGGCTGCGCTTGGCGACCAGCACGCCCGGCGTCCCGGGCCCGCCGATGAACTTGTGCGGAGAAAGGAAGATGGCGTCCTTGTGCTGGCCGCCGCCCTGGTTCATGTCGATTTTCACGTAGGGCCCCGCGGCGGCGAAGTCCCAGAACGAGAGCGCGCCGTGGCGGTGGAGCAGCTCCGAGAC
>JAYWBT010000056.1:0-2134 GCA_043781235.1 Deltaproteobacteria bacterium | reverse complement strand
GGGCGTCGAGAAGGCCGTCAAGCAGGCCGAGGCCGTCGTCGATCAATGCAAGGCCGCCTACGAAGATTCAATGGCAAAGTACCAGGACCTGCAGGCGCAGGTGCCGGGCGCCGCGGCGCAGGGGAAGCAGCTGCTGGATCAGGCTCGCCAGGCCTACGAGACCGCGCAGACGCTGCTGCAGCACGGGAAGGAAGCGCTCGAGGAGGCGAAGAAGGACGGCATCGCCGCGGCGCAGGATTTGACCGGCAAGGTCGCCGAGTTCGCCGGCAAGGCGTGGGACGAGGCGAAGAAGCAGCTCGAGCAGATCGCGCAGGAGATGAAGAAGAAGATCGCCGACGCGGTGGATCGCATCCTCAAGAAAATCGAGAGCGAGGTGCTCGAGGGCGCGAAGAAGGTGCTCGAGAAGGCGCTCGAGGGCGCGGGCCACTCGTGGGACCTCAAGGAGGCCGAGAGCAAAGGGGCCGACGAGGCGACGCAGCAGCTCAAGGCGATCATGAAGCAGGCGCTCGAGGACGCGCGCGCCGAGATGAAGAAGTTGTGGGAGGACTTCAAGGGCGTGGCCGAGCAGCACGGCACGCAGATGTTGACGGACCTCGCCATGGGCACCGACGCGGCCGGATCGATGGCCGACAAGACCTCCGAGGCCGTCGCGGAGACGCAGAACAATCCCGTCAGGCAGGCCGACGACCAGCACAAATCGGCCGCGCCCGAGCACGATCGGCTCGCGAAGGAGCACGAGCAAGAGAAGGACAAGCCGGAGCAGCAGGCGAACGACGCGCTGAAGAATATGAAGGATCAGTACAAGCAGCTGCACGACGCGGGCGCGAAGATGCAGGCACCGCTGCAGGACGCGATCAAGAAGAGCCACGTCGCCATCGGCAAGAGCGCCGAGGTGTTCATGTCGCAGGCGCGCGGTGCCGTCGACCAGGTGCAGGCCGCGTACGGGCTGGCGAAGGCGGCGTTCGACGAGGCGCAGAAGCATCGCGCGTCGATCAAGGATCTGGTCTCGCGCATCCCCGAGATTCGCGAGCACATGGAGAAGGCGTTCGAGCAGCTGAAGGGCGCGTACGACGAGGGGAACAAGGCGTACGAGACCGCGCGCAACACGGTGAAGGAGCATGAGCGCGCCATCGAGGTCGAGGCGGAGAAGCTGACCGCGCAGGCGGACGAGGCGGTCAAGCGCGCCGAGGCAGCGCTCGACCAGGCAAAGCAGCAGATCGCGCGCAACCAGGAGCTGTTCCGTGGGCTGCCGCAGCGGCCCGGGACCGGAGACGCGGCCGAAGGCGCGAAATCGGCGGCGGACAGCGCCACGGGCGCGGCGCAGTCGGCGACCAGCACCTCGAAAGAGGCCAAGGGGACGGCAACCGGCGCTTGCAAGGTGCCGGACGACGAGAAGGTGCGCGACGGGGCGCTCAGCGCGCTCGACGAGGCGGCCAAGGCGACCAAGAAGGCTGAGCAGACGGCGGACACGGCCCAGAGCGCGGTGGACAGCGCCAGGAACGGGGACAGCGCCGGGGCGAAGCAGAGCGCGGGCCAGGCGAAAGGGCAGGCCAACGCCACCGCAAGCGCGTCGGCGGGAGCGCAGGGCGCGGCCCAGCAGTCTCAACAGAGCGCGGCGACCGCGGCGGGCAAGAAGGAGCCGCCTCGCGAGGACGCGCCGAAGGCGGACGCCGGGCAAAAGCCGCCGGCGGACGGCGGACCTGCGCAGCAGGGCGGTGCGCAGCAGGCCGCGGGAGCGCAGGCCGGGGCGGGCGCGTCGGGCCAGGCTGCGGGCGCGTCGGGCCAGGCTGTGGGCGCGTCGGGCCAGGCTGCGGGCGTCGCGGGACAGGCAGCCGGAGCGCAGGGCGTCGCGGGCCAGGCGGCTGGAGCGCAGGGGGTCGCGGGCCAGGCAGCTGGAGCGCAGGGCGTCGCGGGCCAGGCAGCCGGAGCGCAGGGTGCGGGCGGCCAAGCCGCGGGCGCGGCGACGGGAGGGTCTGCGGCTCCTGCTCCTGGAGGCGCGTCGGCAGCAGCGGTCGGTCCGTCCATTCCGGGCGGATCTCCGGGCGGCGCGGCAGCAGGCGGCGGCATTCCGGGCGGCGCGGCTGCGGGCGGCGGCATTCCGGGCGGCGCGGCTGCGGGCGGCGGCATTCCGGGC
>JAYWBT010000055.1:0-6734 GCA_043781235.1 Deltaproteobacteria bacterium | reverse complement strand
GAGCAGGAAGTGATCGGCGAGCATCATCACGTCCGGCCGGCGCTCGCGCAGCGGCGGCACGAAGATGGAGAAGACGTTCAGCCGGTAATAGAAGTCCTGCCGAAAGCTTTTCTCGGCGATGGCTTGCTCGAGGTTCTTGTTGGTGGCGGCGATGAGGCGCACGTTCAGCTTGATGGTCTCGGTGCCGCCCAGCCGCTCCAGCTCCCTCTCTTGAAGGACGCGGAGCAGCTTCACCTGCGTCGAGAGGTTCAGCTCGCCGATCTCGTCGAGGAAGAGCGTGCCGCCTTCGGCGAGCTCGAAGCGGCCCTTCTTGCGGCCGGCCGCGCCGGTGAACGCCCCCGCCTCGTAGCCAAACAGCTCGCTCTCGATCAGCGTCTCCGGCAGCGCGGCGCAGCTCACCTTGAGGAAGGGTTTCTGCGCGCGCGTTGAGTTGTAATGCAGCGCGTGGGCGATCAGCTCCTTGCCGGTGCCCGATTCGCCGCGGATCAGCACGGTGGTGTTGGTGCGGGCCACCTGCTCGATCTGCTGGTAGGCCTGCTGCATCGGCCCGCTGGTGCCGACGATGTTGCTGAAGTCGTAACGAAGCTTCAGCTTGCTTTTGAGCTGGCTGTTTTCGTCGAGCAGGCGGCGCCGCTCTTCCCCGATCATCCGGTGCACCTTGAGCGCCTGCGCGATCATCGAGGCGACCACGCCGAGGAACCGCGTGGTGCGCTCGAAGTCGCGGTCCTTCTCGAACGCAAAGTCCGCCGCCAGCGCGCCGGCCGGCTTGCGGTTGAGCATGATCGGCACGCAGACGAACGACAGCTCGGGACCGCCGGGGGTCTGGCGCTGCGGCGTCGCGCGATGCAGGAAGAGCGGTTCGCGGCTGACTTGGGGAACGACGATGTGCTTGCCGCTCGCGACCACGCGCCCGGTGATGCCCTCGCCCAGCCGGTAGCGCGCCCGCTGGCCCTCGGTGGTGATGCCGAGCGCCGCCTCGATGTAGATCTCGCTCGACTCCGGGTTGAGCAGCATCACCGCGCTGCGCACCACCTGGTGGTGCTGCTCCAGCCGCTCGAGGACCCGCAGCAGCGCGGTCTTCAGATCAGGGGTGCTCGCCAGAGCCTGGCTGACCTCGAGGAGCGTGGTGAGCTTGAGGACCTCTTCCTGGGCGTCTTTGTGCTTCATCACCGTCACAGCTCTAGCGCCGACCCGGGCGCGCCGCAATTGGGCGGACGGTTTCGTGACTCCGATCCGTTCTTCCTACGTTGTTGTCGGACGGGCGAGCGGCTGCGCTTGCCTGACGGGCGGTCCAACTGCACGTCGGCAAGAGGTCTCGCCCCCCGCCCGACGGAAATTGTCGGACGCGTGGCGATAACCTACCAAAATGTAGCTCGGCGATCGAGGCCGCCGCCGCGTCCGCCGGGTCGCCTGCGAGCGCGATCGTCCGGGCCGGGCGCGGCGCCGGCGGTTGGCGCCTTGCTTGCAGATTGGTCCTGCGGCGGAAGTTGCCTGCCTTCATCGCTTCAGAGTGAGGCTGGACCATGGAGCGAAAGGTTCTCCGGCGGTGTCACATCCGGATCGTGCTGCTGCTGTCCGCGCTGGTGTGCAACGCGGCTCTTGCGCAGACCCAGGCTCCGCCAGCGGCAGCTCCCGCTCCAGCCACGCCCGCGGCTCCCGGCGCACCCCCGGTCGCGGGGATCGCCGCGGCGGCTTCCACGCCGGCGGTCCCGCCGACCGAGCCGAAGTCCAGGGCCTGGTACGAGGAGCTGAGCCTGAACGCCTTCTTTTCAGCGGGCTATCTCTACAACTTGAACCGGCCATCGACGCGGATGAACGCGCTGCGCGTTTTCGATGCCGAGGACAACACCTTCAGCATCGGCGTCGCCGAGGTCTCGCTGCAGAAGCCGGTCTCCGCCCCCGCTGAGGTCGGCTTCCGCTTCGACCTCGACTTCGGCGGCGTCATCTCCCCCCGCACGGTCTCCACCGGCGACACGGCCGGGAACTTCGATCTGCGCCAGGCGTTCGCGAGTTGGGTTGCGCCGGTCGGCAGCGGCCTGCGGCTCGACCTCGGCAAGTTCGTCACCCACACCGGCTACGAAGTCATCGAGGGGTATGAAAACTACAACGACAACTACAGCCGCTCCTTCCTCTTCAACTACGCGATCCCCTTCACCCATACAGGCGCGAAGCTGAGCTACACCGTCTCGCCGATGCTGTCGGCGATGGTGATGGTCGCGAACGGCTGGGACGCCGCGCTCAGCAAGACACGCGGCAAGATGGTGGGCGCCGAGGTCGCGCTCACGCTCATCGAGCCGCTCTCGCTCGTCCTCAACTACTGCGGCGGCGTCGAGAACGTCGCTCCGGGAGGGGACGAGATCCGCCAGCTCTTCGACGCGGTCGCGATCTTCAAGGCAACTCCCTGGCTCACGCTGGGGCTGAACGGCGATTACGGGATCGAGACCCGAAGCAAGGTGCCAAATGGCGCGGACGCCACCTGGTACGGCGGGGCCGCGTACCTCCGGCTCGACGCGCCCTCGGGCTACGGTCTCGCGGTGCGTGCCGAGGCCTTCAGGGACGCCGGCGGAACCCGCACCGGCCTGGGCGTTCCGGCGACGATCTACGAGGGCACCGCCACCGCCTTCTACAAGCTGTCATCCCACTTCGTGGTGCGTGGCGAGTTCCGGCTCGACGGCAGCAAGGACGGCGTTTACCCGCAGAACGACGGCTCGCTGGGCAAGACCCAGCCCACCTTCGGGGCCAACACACTCTTCGTCTACTAGCTTTTGCATCGGCATCTGCATCAAAGGAGGATCGACACAATGGCTGAGGTCAAGGCGGCGGCGGCTCCCGGAGCTGGCCAGACGGCGAACAGAAGGACCCTCGGGCTCACCGGGCTCACCATCAATGCCATGGCGCTGATTGCGCCCGGGGCCTTTCTCTGGCTGACCTACCAGATCCAGGCCCTCTACGGAGCGCCGATGGCCGGCGCGTCGATGTTGTTCGGCATCGTCGCGGCGCTCCTGCTCTGCTTCGCCACCGCGGTGAGCTACGCCGAGCTCTCGAAGCTCTACCCGGGCTCCGGCTCCTCGTACATCTTTGCCGAGCAGGCTTTCCTGCGCCAGAGCAAGGCCTTCCGCTTCGCCCGCCTCGCCAAGTTCATCACCGGCTGGGCCAGCCATCTCTATTACTGGGTCTATCCGGGCTGCATGGTCGGGGTGACGGCGATCCTGAGCGGGTACCTGCTGAACCAGTTCTTTCCCAACACCTTCAGCGGCACCTTCAACAGCCCGCTCTTCATGATCCTCTTCTGCGTCGTCTTCGCGCTGGGGGTCGCTTTCATTGCCCATCGCGGCGTCACCGGCACCACCGCTGTCAACATGATCGTCAACATCGTGCAGATCGGCGCGCTCCTCGTCTTCTCGGTGATCGCCATCGCCTACCGCGCCCAGCACCCGGAAGGGTCAAGGGCCTTCCAACTCGTGAACGGCATCCCGGTCGACTACGCTGTCGCGCAGGAGCCGGTGCTCGAGAACGGAAAGCCCAAGCTCGATACGGTGGGCCAGCCGGTCCTGCAGAACAGGATGGACGCGGACGGCACTCCGGTCGCGGAGATGAAGGACGGCAAGCCGGTGCCGTTCACGCTCAGCTACCTCCCGGAGGAGGCGGTGGCGATGGAGCCCGTCGATGCCGACCACCCCAAGGAGCTGACGCCGCACTTCAAGTTCCACCGCACCATGAGCTCCGTGGTGGCGCCGCAGCACTTCTCCTGGTTCATCATCCAGGCCTGCATTGCCATCCTCATCCTGGTCGGGTTCGAGTCGGTCACCTCGATGGGCGAGGAGGCGAAGAATCCCACGCGCGATATCCCGCGCGCGGTCCTCCTCTCGCTCGCGATCCAGGGCGGCGTCTGCTACCTGATTGAGTACTTCGCCGCCAATTACTTCCTGAATAAAGGATATACCCTCGCCAACGCGGCGGGGTCGGGCGCGCCGATCGGCGACATGATGGTCATCGTCGGCACCTGGCTGTTCGGCAGCTACTCGGCCGGTCGCGCGTTCATGCTCGTCCAGGCGCTGACCGTCTTCCTCGCGCTGGTCGGCACCACGCTCGCGTGCCTGTCGACCGGCGCCCGGGTCACCTACGCCATGGGCAAGGACGAAGAAATGCCCGGTCACTTCGGCCTGCTGCACGGAAAGACGCTGACGCCCTATCGCGCGATCTGGACGCTCGCCGTTCTCTCGGCGGTGATTGGCATCATCACCGTCTCGGTCTACCTCGGTGGCACGACGCCAGCTCCGCTCGAGGAGAAATACCGCAACTTCTGGTACGGCTTTGGCATCTTCGATCCGGCGCTGCTCGCCAAGCTCCCCAACACGCTCGTGATCGTGACGCTGGTCAGCAACTTCGGCACCTTCCTCCTCTACATGCTGACCTGCTTCATCGCCATCGTCGCCTTCCGCGAGCACCATATGTACAACGGCTTCAAGCATATGGCCGTGCCGCTCTTCGGGCTGGTCGCGAACCTCGTCTGCATGCTCTTTTACCTGGTGGGCCCGTTCATGGTCTCGGGGATGAGCATCAAGGAGCCCTATATCGCGCTCGCGGTATGCGCGGCCTGGGGCGTCTACGGCGGGGCCTACTTTCTCCGCGGGAGCAAGGCGCGGGGCAAGGCCGTCTACCTCGAGCAGCGGCCCGCGGAGGCCCTCACCGGCCGATAGCGTCAGCTCCGCGGATATCCCTCCGACCCCATCTCCAGCGAATCGAGCCCGGTCCACTCCACCTCGGCCGGAACGCGGTTGCCAATGATGCGGCCGACGAGCCGGAAGAAGAGGTAGGAGACGGGAAAGACGAAGAGCACGTTTGCCGCGACGCCGATGCACTGCGCTGCAAGCTGCGAGGGATCGCCGAAGAAGAGGCCGCGCACGGGGCCCGCGACCCCATTCCAGCCGGAGCCATAGCTGCCGTCGGCGAAGAGGCCGAGCGCGAGTGCCCCCCAGGCGCCGCTGACCCCGTGCACCGCCACCGCCCCGACGGGGTCGTCGATGCGAAGCTTGCGCTCGAGCGCAATCACGCTCCAGGTGGTGAGCAGGCCGGCGACCACGCCGATGAGCACCGCGGCAGCCGGGCTCACGAACGCGCACGGCCCGGTGATGGCGACGAGGCCACCGAGGAGTCCGTTGCAGGCGATCCCGATGTCGGGCTTGCGCATGGCGGTCCAGATGTAGAGCAGCGCGGCGAGGGCCCCGCCCGCGGAGGCGAGCATGGTGTTGACGGCGATGGCGGCGATGCGCGGATCGGTTGCCGAGAGCGTCGAGCCGGCGTTGAATCCGAACCAGCCAAAGGCGAGAATGAGCGTGCCGGCGATCGCGAGGGGCAGGTTGTGCCCGGGGAGGCCGACGATTTTGCCGTCGCGGCGGAACTTGCCCGCGCGGGGCCCGAGGACCAACGTGCCCGCGAGGCCCGCGAGCCCTCCGGTCATGTGCACGACCGACGAGCCGGCGAAGTCGACGTGGCCGTGGCCCAGCCCGGCGTTCACACCCAGCGAGGCCAGCCAGCCTCCGCCCCAGACCCAGTTGCCGTAGAGCGGATAAAGGAACGCCGACATGAACAGGCCGTAGATCATGAAGGCGGAGAACTTCCATCGTTCGGCCATCGCGCCGGTGGGAATGGTCGCGGCAGTGTCCATGAAGACCACGGCGAAGAGGAACATGGCGAGGTTCGCCGGATCGTGGGCGACGCTGACGAGCGCGAACTTCGAGGCGCCGAAGAGCCCGAACGCGTGTCCGCCCACGGTGAGCGCCACCTCGTGCGCCCCCGCGACTGCCGCGCCCAGCGAAGGGAACTCGCTCACGCCGCCAAACATCAGCGCGTACCCGACCAGCCAGAAGCCGATCACCCCGACGGGATAGATGATCAGGTTCATGCCCATGGTGTTGACGGCGTTCTTCGCGCGGGTGAAGCCAGTCTCGACCAAGGCGAAGCCGACCTGCATGAACATGACGAGGAAGGCGCCCAGGAGCACCCAGGCGAGGTTGAGGGACTGCGCGAGCTGCGACGGATCGGGTTGCGCCTCTGTCATGTCACCTTCCCCTGGGTTGGGCGGGCGCGTGGTTCGGCTCAGCTGGATGGCGGCCGCTGAGCCAGACCAGCGAAGCGAGGCCGGCCAGAACGGCGGCAATGACGAGCGGAAGCAGCGCGCGCTGCGCGGTCCTTGCGCGGCGGCGCCGGCTGCTTCCACCCAAAGCGACCTCGCGCGTCTGCACCGCCGCCGGGTTGCGCAGGTCCTGAAGCAGTTCGGCCGCGCTCTGGTAGCGGTCGCGCGGATCGCGCTCGATCGCCTTGAGCAGGATCGCCTCGAGCGAGGGATCGAACCCGGGCACGAAGTAGCTCGGCGCCCTGGGTTCGTCGTGGGTCTTCGCGCGCATCAGCGTGAAAGCGTCGTGGCCGGAGAAAGGGAGGTTGCCGGTCAGCATCTCGTAGAGCATCGTGCCGACGGAGTAGACGTCGGTGCGCACGTCGCCGCGGCGCCCGCCGATCTGCTCGGGCGCGATGTAATCGGGCGTGCCCAGGGTGGAGGAGAGGCCGAACCAGGTGAGCCTGCGCGCGGACCTGTCGAGCGCGATCCCGAAGTCGAGGATCTTGATCCCGCCCTCGGGGGTGAGCACGATGTTCTCCGGCTTCAGGTCCCGGTGCACCACCCCGTGCTCGTGCAGGTAGACCAGCGCCTCGCAGATCTGCTGCGCGATCGCCAG
>JAYWBT010000054.1:0-6735 GCA_043781235.1 Deltaproteobacteria bacterium | reverse complement strand
AACCGTTCCGGGAAGCGCCAGCCCCACGCCCGAGCCGGGGAGATCGAGGCCAGGCCCCGCGTCGAGCAAGGCCATCTTCGCCTTCACCTTATCGACGTTGGCGGGCAGCGCGAGCGGGTCGCTCAGGTAAGCGTCGTAGTTCTTTTTCGCCTCGTCCTTCTTGCCGAGCTTCGCATACGCGTCGCCGATGCCGATCAGGTACTCGGCATTCACGTCCTGGCTGTACGCCGCCTTCCACTCGCCGAGCGCCTTGGACCAGTCGCCGCGGTGCTCGGCCTTCTTCGCTGCACCGACGTGCTGCTGCGCATCGGCCAGCGCGGGTGCGGCTGCGAGGACGAGAGCGAGAGGAAGGGCGGACAGCAGCTTGAACGAGTGCATTGAGGGCCCCCCTCCGGCCGGTGATCAGCCGGACCGGCGGTCGGTTGGTCCTTTAGTGTTCAGCCGGGAACTGGGCTGCTGTCAAGCAGTTGTCTTTTGCGCCGCATCTGACGTGGGCGCCGCCAGATCGACGAGCGCAATGCCGACGCGCTCCGCGATCTCGAAAATACGATCGTCACGGTAGAACTCGCCGTAGATGACCCGTCGCAGCCCGGCGTTGGCGATCAGCTTGAAGCACGGCCAGCAGGGGCTCGCGGTGGTGTAGATGTCGGCGCCGTCAATCCCGACGCCGTTCTTGGCCGCTTGCAGGATCGCGTTGGCCTCGGCGTGGATGGTGGCGACGCAGTGGCCGTTCTCCAGCATGTGCCCCGCCTCGTCGCAGTGGGGCATGCCGCGGATCGAGCCGTTGTAGCCGGTGGAGAGGATCATCCGGTCGCGCACCAGCAGCGCGCCGACGTGCTTGCGGTCGCAGGTGGCGCGCGAGGCCACCACCCGCGCGATCTGCATGAAGTAAGAATCCCACTCGGCGCGCATAGGCGGGAGTCTAGCCCAAGTCGCGCTCGGCGCAGACCGGGTTCGGCGACCGAGACCGGCGGCAACCACGAGGCGAGTTAGAAGCGGCGGAGCGGCCTGGCACGCCGAGGCGCCGAGGCGCTCACTGGCGCGCTCTGGGCGCTCGAAGCCGCGAGCGCGGTCCCGGTGCTCTCGCGCAGGCCCGCGAGCTTGCCCAGCCCTGCGCGCAGGATGAAGTTGCGAATCTTGGTCGGCGGCGCGAGGAAGGTCTCGCCGGGCATCGGCACGTCGAAAGAGAAGTCGTCGTTCGCGATGCCTCCGAAGTTGACCTTGGCGGTGCGGTAGCCCTCGACCAAACCCACCAGCCTGCCGCCGGGCACCTCGAAGACGCCGCCGCCCGAGGCGCCGTAGCCGATGGGCGCGTCGGTCTTCATCGTGCGCTGCACGCGCGCGTCCTGCTCGTCCAGCTCGAGCTGGCTGATGATGCCGGAGCTGGCGCTGAGCGACCGACCGTAGGGCGCGCCGATCACCACCACGTCGTCGCCCACGTCCACCTCATCTTCGGCCGCAATCGGGACGGCGCTCAGTGCCTCGCCTTCGATCTCGAGCAGCGCCAGGTCCTCGTCGGGCACCTTGCCCTCGTGGATCACGCGCGCCCGCAGACGATGCAGCTTCGGCCGCTCGACGACGACGGCGAACGAGGCCGGGCCCTTCAGGCCGTCGCGCTGGACGACGTGCGCGTTGGTCAGCACGTAGCTCGTCTTGCCTTCGGTCGCGACCACCACGCCGCTCGCGGAGCGGGCCACCTTCCCGCCCACCGTGACCTCGACGCGCACGCTCTCGCGCAGCGCCCTCTGCACCACCCGGCTGCGCTCGGTCTTGGCCTGCGCAGGCGCCACGGCGCCGAGGAAGATCGACAACGATGCAGCGAGCAGCTTCCAGGATCGCAAGAGGTGCACCTCCCGTGTGCTTCCCGATGAACAGTACAAGGAGGCCGTTTGATTTCCCAAGCGGCCGAGGTACGATTTTCGACCGCCGTGCTGCGCCGTGTCCTGCCCCAGCTCACCATCGTGCTCGGCTTCGTCATCGGCCTCATGCTGGCGAGCCTGGATCACGTCCTTCCGCACGCGCGGGTCGCCACCTGGGTGGTCGTCTTCGTCGACTGGGTCGCGCCGCCGCTCGCTGGGTCGCTCTTCGCCGGCGCCCTGCTGTACGCGCAGCGCGCGCGGCGCCTGCATGCCGCCGAGCGCGCCGCCGCCGAGGTGCTCGCCGAGCGGCTCGCGGGCACCGAGCGGCGTCAGGCGCTCTGGGTGGTGGCGGCGGGCATCGCGCACGACCTCAAAAACCCGCTCCATAACCTCCAGCTTCTGGTTGAAGAGCTGAGCGAGGAGACATCCGCCGAGCGCAGGGCCGAGCTGCTGGCGCGGCTGCGCGCGAACCTCGCACGCGCGACCGAGCGGCTCGGCGATCTGGCCCGCGCCGGTCAGGGGCCGCTGGACAGCGCGCAGAGCCCGATCGACCTCGCCAGCGCCCTCGAGGATCTGCGCGAGCGGTTGCACCCCGCCGCGTTGGCGGGCCGCACCAGCATCGAGATCGTCTGCCCGCGCGGCCTCGAGATCCGCGGCGACGCGCTGGCGCTGCGCAGCGCGATGGAGAACGTGGCCGCCAACGCGCTCGAGGCGCTGCAGCGGCGCGGCGGCGGTGGACGGCTGCTGCTGACGGCGGCGCGCAAGCAGGCGATCGTCGAGCTGTTCATCGAGGACGACGGGCCGGGCATCGAGGAGCCGCTGCGCGCCCGCCTCTTCACGCCATTCGCCTCGGGCCACCAGGGCACCGGCCTCGGGCTGGCGATCGCCCGGGCGCTCGCGCGCGCGGGCGGCGGCGATCTCGTCTGCATCGATCCCGGCTCGGCCGGAAGCACCACCTTCCGCTTCACCTTCCCCGCGGCATAGAGTGGCTTGGTGACCGAGCCCGTCGCATCACCGCGTGCGCCGCGCCTGCTGCTGCTGGTCGAGGATGAGGCGGACGCGCGCACCATCCTCTCGCGCCGGCTGCAGGCCTTTGGCTGGAATTGCCTCGCGCACGCGAGCGGCGAGTCGGCGCTGCGCGATTCCGAGCTCCGCTACGTCGAGGCGGTGGTCGCCGACGTGGTGCTCGGCGAAGGGAGGATGACCGGCATCGAGCTCATCTCTGCCCTGCGCCGCGACGAGATCCGCGCGCCGGTGGTCCTGGTCACGGCCTTCGCCGATCAGCAGCGGGTCAAGGCCGCGCTCAACGCCGGCGCTTCCCATCTTCTCGAGAAGCCCTTTACCACCGAGGCGCTGCGCGCCGTGCTCGAGAAGGTGACCAGCGCCGACGTGGATCTCGCGCGTCTGGTGAACCGAGCGCTCTTGAAGGCCCGGCTGACGCGCAAGGAAGAGGAGGTCGCCCGCCTGGTGCTGAAGGGGCTGTCCTCTTGCGAGATCGGCCAGCTGATCGGCAACAGCGAGAAGACCATCAAGCAGCACCTGACCCAGGTCTATGCGAAGCTCGGTGTCGCCGGCCGCGCCGAGCTCTTCCACCTGGTGTTTCCCAGCTGAGGGGTCCCACTCGCCCGCCGCGGCGAGCTCATCGCCGCCGGACCACCGCGGCCTTGACAGACGACGCGCGGAGCGCCGCGAACGGCCTGGCACTGCCGCTGGACCGCCGCCGAGTCAATCCGTGTAGCGGCGGCCGAGCAGCAACACCAGCGCGTCGCGCGCGCAGCTCTCGCAGTAGCCGTAGCGCTCCTTCATGGCCTGCAGCATCTTCTCCACCGTCTCGACGTCCCTGGCGGAGAGCTGCGCGCGCTCCTCGCCGAGGTAACGCAGCACGCGCTCGCTGTTCTTGCGCAGCGTCCGCTTGCGCTCGTCGAAGAAGTGATCGCGCAGGCGGCGGAAGAGGTCGGGGAAGATCTGCGAGTAGTCGATCTCGCCCTCGGGGTGGTCGAGCCGGTGCGCGCCCACCGTGCTGATCAGCGCGCGCCGGAAATCTCGCCGGTCCTCGCCGTCCCCCATCACGATGGCCTCCGTCTGCCCCATCATCTCCTCGTCAGGCCGCTCGCTGTCCCCCGTGTGCTTGTTGCGCAGCCGCTCGCCGCGCGTCCACGCGAGGACGTGCAGCACGTACCGCTCGAACAGCTCCCGGTACTGCTTCTCGCTGACGAGGCCCATCGCCTCGCGCACCTCGTCGTCGAGCAGGTCGAGGTAGACGCCCTCGGTCTGGCGCACGAACTCCTCGTGATCGTGGTAGCCGTCGACGACCTCCTGCTGGAGAAACTCGTAGACCGACTTGTCGCGCGTCAGCGCCTCGAGCTCCTCGAGCACCGCCTGCGGCGTGAGGCACTTGTAGTCCGGGTTCTGCGCGGCGTTGGAGATCACCGTCTTCACCTCGCGCGCCGACGCCCCGCTGCGGCCCTCGTAGTTCGGATAAGAGTCCGACTCGCGCCACAGATCCTGGAGGTGCTTCTTCAGCTCCTTCGCCTGCTGCGAACTGAGGCGGTCGGGAGCCTTGCCCGCGTCGTAGAGCCGCACCTTCTCCAGCGGCGTCAGGTGATCGACGAGCTTGCGCAGGTCGCCCTTGTAGCGGTCCGGCACCGGCTTCTTGAGGCGCGTCAGCACCGCCCAGTGCGCCGCGACGAAGGTAGCGTGAGGCGCGACGTGCTTGCCGGTGGTCTCGGCCAGGCGGTGCTGGTAGACGCGCTGCTCCTCGGACACCCGGCGCAGGTAGGGCACGCGCACCAGCTCGATGCGGCCCTTGAAGGAGGCGAAATCGCCCATCTCCTTGAAGGCGGAGAGGTGCTTCTCGTTCGACGATGCTATCAAAACGCTATCAAGGTGCAGCAGGAAGTGGCTCATCCGCGCGATGCCGGTCTCGACCGTGCCGAGCAGATATTTGTAATGGTCGAGCGGCCGCTTGAGCAGATCGCTGAACTCGATCACGCCGCGATTGCCCGAGACGAGCGGACCGAATGGCTCGTACAGCGCGAGGTTCTGCAGCGCGCCGGGCAGCGCGCCGTGGCTGCGGTCGTGAGTGATCTGGCGATAGTCGGCGTCCACCGACATCTGCGGCTCGACCGTGACCGCGCCGATCATGTAGCGCCGCGAGAGGTAGAAGCGCTCCACCTGCACATGCCGGAGCACCTTGAGGACGTCCCCGTTGTAGCTCTGCAAGAGCGCCGCGTAGATCTGCCGGCACTTGTGGCACAGCTCGCCTTCGAGCACGCCCGCCGCCAGCTGGAAGTCGTCGCCCGGCTTGCAGGCGTCGGCGAGCAGCCGCTGCCGCTCGCCGCGGGGGATGAGGAAGAGCGGGTGGTCCTTCATCTCGCAGGCGATGCGCGCGTCGACCTGCTCGCCCTCGAGGTGCGCGTAGCTCTCCACGCGCTGGCCGCCGACCACCTTGCCCTCGCCGAAGCCGATCGAACCCTTGACCAGCTTCTCGGAGGGGAAGATCCAGTTGAAGCGGTAGAGGGCGCCCGCCTCCTTGCGCGAGTAGTGCTCCAGCGCGCGATGCATCGCCGCGACGATCGAGCTCTTGGCCGACCCGTTCGGACCATGCAGCAGGATGAGCTTGTTGACCCGGCCGGCACGGACGAAGGTATTGAGGATGCGATAGATGGCGTTCTGCACATCCTCGAGCCCGCTGACCGGCGCTCCGCCTTCGCCCTCCTGGGTGGAGGCCGCCTGGTCGAACGGGCGGTCGAAGAGCTTGAACCGCCGCACCGCCCCGTCCGGCTTCTGCAGGGTCTCGGTGCCGTAGTAGTCGAAGGTGTCGCGGATGTACTGCGCGCCGTCCCGCGCGTGGACCCGCGGCGCCTCGAAGAACGCCTCCATGTATTCCTGGAAAGCGAGGATGGTCTTGTTGTCGAGGAAGGTCCGCCGGACCTGATCCCCAACGGTCTTCAAGTAGCGGAGGGAATCCACCATGATAGTCTAACACTCCGTGAGCAAGATCATCGGAATCGACCTCGGAACCACCAACAGCTGCGCCGCCATCGTCGAGAATGGCGCGGTCAAATTGATCCCTTACAAAGGCGGCGAGTTCATCATCCCTTCGATCTTCGCCATCGACGAGAAGGGAAATGAGCTGATCGGCCACGAGGCCAAACGCCAGTGGCAGCTCAACCCGCGCAATACGGTCTATGCGGCGAAGCGGCTGGTCGGGCGCTCGTACAACAGCGACGTCGTCGCCGAGATGCAGAAGATGGTCGCGTACCAGATGAAGCCCGGCGAGCGGAACGACGTGCTGCTCGACATCGGCCACAAGAGCTTCCGGCTCGCGGAGATCAGCGCGAAGATCCTGAACAAGATACGCGTCGTCGCGCAGGACTACCTGCAAGAAAAGGTCGGCCGCGCGGTGGTGACGGTGCCGGCCTACTTCACCGATCGGCAGCGGCAGGCGGTGAAGGACGCGGGCAAGATGATCCAGCTCGAGGTGGTGCGGATCATCAACGAGCCCACCGCGGCGGCGCTCGCGTACGGCATCGGCAAGGGCCTGCACGAAACGGTGGTGATCTACGATCTCGGCGGCGGCACCTTCGACGTCTCCATCATCGAGATCCGCGACCGCGTCTTCGAGGTGAAGGCGACTGGCGGCGACATCTTCCTGGGCGGGCTCGACTTCGACCAGGCGATGATCAACTACGTCATCCGCGAATTCGAGAACAAGCACGGCATCGATCTCAGCACCGACCCGGTGGCGATGCAGCGGATCAAGGACCTCGCCGAGCGCATCAAGATCGACCTGAGCTCGCGCGAGCAGGCGCCCTTCAACGTTCCGTTCGTGACCATGACCCAGCAGGGGCAGCCGCTCAACATCGACTTCGTC
>JAYWBT010000053.1:0-6790 GCA_043781235.1 Deltaproteobacteria bacterium | reverse complement strand
GATCGTAGAGCTGGCCGGTGACGCCGGCGCCGCGCGGGCAGAGCATGCCGCGCGACAGCGGGTGGGCTGGGTTGCCGACCACCTTGGTCACGCGCCCGTCCTTCACGTGCGCGAGCACGCCGCAACCCCAGAAGCAGGTCTCGCAGCACCCGGGCACGACGTGGTCGCCTTCGGTGCCGGGGTCTTCAATGCGGCTCGGGTCGAGACCCCACCACTTGGTGGTGAGTCCCGACGCCAGCGCTGCTCCCCCGACGACGCCGCCGCCAATCTGAATGAATTGCCTGCGCGAAACAGACATCGTTCCTCCTTCAGCGTACCGAGCACCGTTCCATGCAGCCGACGAGATCGATTAAGGCCGGCTCGGCGAGCCGGTAGAAAGCGAAGCCTTGCTTGCGCTCGACCGCGACCAAACTGCGCAAGCGCAGAATGCGGAGCTGCTGCGAGACGATCGCCTGCGGCTCCTCGAGAAACTCCGCGAGCGCGGCGACGTGCTGCGGCCCTCGGCAGAGCGTCGCCACGATGCGCAGCCGCAGCGGATGCGCGATCGCCTTCAGCACCTCGGCGCAGTGGAACGCGCGCTCGCGGCTGGTGGGGAGGACTGCGCGGCTGGCGGGATATGGCGACATAGAGATATCGCTAGATCGGTGCAAGAAACGGGCACACGTCAAAACGGGGTTTCGGGGGGTTCCGGACGATACCGCGTGCAGGAACTGCGGACGACCGGAGAAGCGCGCGCAAATAAGCGCCTGCCAGGACGCGCTCGTGTTGCTGACGAACCCTCGGTTGCATGAACGCTCTGACGCGCACCCTGCGCGCCTCGACGAGAGGTGGCGCAGCAGGAGGCCGCGAACCCTTTGCGCGCGCCTTGGAACAAGCATTGCAAACGGAGGCATTCGATTGAACCGAAGCCTCCGTCCCTCATTCAGGAGTGCCCATGAAGACCGGCAACGAACCGCCCAGGAAATACACCGCATTCAGGAATGCCTTCCCCAAGCTGGGCGAGGCCTGGGATTGCATCCACCAGGCGGAGGCCGTGGGTCCTTTGGATGAGAAAAGCTCCCGGCTCATCAAGCTGGCCGTTGCTATCGGGGCCTTGAAGGAGGGCGCGGTGCACGCCAGCGTTCGCAAGGCCCTGCTGGCCGGCGTTACACCCGGAGAGATCTATCAAGTGGTGGCGCTGGGGGCTTCGACCCTGGGCATGCCCAGCACAGTCGCCGCTTACACCTGGGTCCAGGATGTGTTGGAGACGCCCGGCAAGAAGGCCTGACAGGCAAGCTTCAACGAGGCGTCGGTCCGGTCAGCCGGCCGTCCTCCATCTCGTAGGTCGCGTCGAAGACGTTGAGCGCGCGGTGGTCGTGGGTCACGACGACGACCGCCGTCCCTTGCTCGTGCGCCACGCGGCGGAGCAGCTCCATCACGGCGCGCCCACGCTCCTTGTCGAGGGCGGCGGTCGGCTCGTCGGCGAGGATCAGCGAAGGGGCATTGGCGAGCGCGCGGGCGATGGCCACCCGCTGCTGCTCTCCGCCACTCAGCGTGTGCGGATAGGCGCCGCCGCGGTGGGCAATACCCAGGTAATCGAGCAACTCTTCGGCGCGCGCGCGCGGCTCATATCGTTCACCGATCTCGCACGCGAGCTCGACGTTGCTTCGCGCATTCAAGAAGGGAATCAGGTTCGGCTTCTGGAAGACGAATCCGAGGTGCGAGCGCCGGAGGTCGCCCACGTCGGCCACCGGCGCGCCGTCGTCGAGGACACGCTCGCCGTTCATCCAGAGATCGCCCCGATCCGCGCGAGTGACCAGCCCGAGCACTTTGATCAGCGTGGACTTTCCCGCGCCGCTCGGCCCGAGAAGAGCGACGACCTCGCCGCTGTGGAGCACGAGGTCGACCTCGCGAAGCGCCCACACCTCGGTCTCGCCCTCGCCGTAGCGCTTGTCGAGGCGGCTGGCGCGCAGCGCTTCCATGATCAGCTCTCCAGCACGGGGCCGGGGTCGATGCGGAGCGCGTAGACGACGCCGGCGACGCTCGCGAGCGTGCTCACGACCAGGAGGAGGAGCCCGACCCCGGCCACGCTCGCCTCGGTGAGCACCACCCGGCGTGGGAAATGCGGGAACGCCTGGCTCCCGATCGCGAGCGCGATCGCGTAAGCGAGGACTGCGGTCGCCCACGCCTGCTCGAGCACGAGCGCGATGATGCGCGTGGTGCGCGCCCCGAGAAGCTTGAGGACCGCGATGTCGTGCGCCTTCTCGAGCGTGAGGTTGTAGAGCACGGCCGCGAGCAGCAACGACGAGGTGACGATAAGGATGATGGAGAAGAGGCCGAGCTGCATGCGCGCTTTCGCGACCATCCCCTGGAGGACGAGCTGCTCTTCCTCGGCGTGCGTCCAGGCGCTCACATCGCTCCAGCGCGCGAGCGTCGCGCGAACCTCGTCGAGACGCGCCGGCGCGGCCCGCACCAGGACCGCATGGATCGGCGGCGCGGCGAGCGCGGGGAAGGTCCAGCGCGGATCGACGGCGAGGTCTTCCAGCGCGGGCAGCGAGCGCCCGAGGTCGGTGGCGCGCAGCCGCGTGAGCCGGCGCTCCCGCTCTGCGACCAGCGCGTCGGACGAGTCGTCGGCGAGGATGCGCTGCGTGTCCGGGACGGTGGCGAAGACGACGGCATCGCCCCCCGAGGCCAGGAGCTGCCGGGTGAGGCCGACCACGGAGTAGTCGTCGCGGCCGAGGCGCAGCACCTCGCCGATCGCGAGGCCGAGCGACGCGTCCGCGAGCACCTCGCCGTGCGCCTGGGCGAGCGGGCGACCTTGCGCGATCGAGAGCTCGCCGCCGCGATCCTCGGGAAACGAGAGGCCGACGAGAGCGAAGCGGAGCTGGTGGTTTCGGTGATCGCGCTGGAGGACCTGGGTGGTGAACGCGCGCGCCGAAAGGACGCCCGGAACAGCGGCGACGCGGAGCTCCAGCGAGGGATCGAGCCGCGACGGATCGGCAAATGGACCGCGGGTCCCGCTCTGGACGACCCACAGATCCGCGGTCATCCGGTCGAGGAGCACGGTCGCGTCGTCGACCAGCCCCTGGTAGATGCCGGCCATCGCGAGAACGACGGTGAAGAGCAAGCCGATCACGGCGCTCGTCGCGACGAACCGCCCGGGGTGATGGCGGAAGTCGCGGAAGGCGAGGTTCATGGCGTAGCGCTCCAGCGGCGCCCGGCGGTGAGCGTGCCGCCGGGCGTGGGCGCGTCGAGCACGATGTCACCCGGCTGCAGCCCCGAGGTCACCTCGACGAGATCGCGGCCGACCTGGCCGATCTGCACCGGAGCGCGCGCGATCCGCCCGGCGCGGTCGGCGAACACGAACGTGCCCGCCGGGTCGCGCCGGAGGAATGCGAGCGGGATGCGCGTCACGTTCGCTCGTCGCTCGAGCGCGATGTGGACGTCGGCGCGATGACCGATCGCGAGGCGGGCGGGAACCTGCGCCAGGAGAACGTCGACCAGCACCTCGTGCGTTTGCCGGTCGACCTCGCGACCGATGCGGTCCACCGTTCCCCGAAGCGGATCGCCGGCCTCGCCGAGCAGCGCGATCTCCGCCGGCATCCCTTCGCGAAGATCCGCGAGCATCGACTCGTCGATGGCGGCGCGTGCCCAGAGCCGGTCCACGGCGACGATCCGCAGCACGGTGCCGCCGACGACCACGGTGTCGCCCGGATCCTTGAAGCGCCGGATCACCACGCCGTCGAACGGGCTGACCAGCACCGCGCGCGTCACCGTCGCCGCCTTCGATGCCGTTGCGCCGCTGGCGACGGCGATCTGCTTCTGCGCTTCGGTCTGCGTCGCCTGCACCCGGCCCAGATCTGCCTGGGCGAGCGCGAGCTGCTGCTCGGCGAGATCGAGGTCGCGCGCGCTGACGTTGCCCGCGGCGGCGAGGATTCGCGCGCGCGCCGCCTCTGGCCGGGCGAACGAAAGCGTCGCCTGCGCCCGCCGCTCGTCGGCGGCGAGGCGCGCCATCGCGGCCTTCGCGAGGAAGACACCGGACGAGGCGGCATGCACGTCGGCGTTCACCTGCTCGGGCGCGAGGTGGGCCACGACTTGACCGAGCTTGACGAGATCGCCCTCATCGACGAGGACATCGCTGACGCGGCCGACGAGATCGAAGCCGAGCTGCACTTCGCGGCGGCTCTCGATGGTCGCGCGCCCGAAGACCTCTCGTACGACGTCCCCCCGATCGACGACGTGGCGATAAACGGGCATCGGCGCGACCAGGCGTTGCCGGACCACGAGAGCGATGACCAGCGCGAAGGGGAGGATCTTCAGCCACCCGCGGTAGCGCCAGAGGCGCGCGCGAAGCGGGCGAGCTGCCACCGGGGTCCGCGGGGTCTCCTCGATTTGCGCGATTGTTTCCGCCATTACCGGGCTCTCCGACGCAAGCATCGCGAATCGCGGGAACGGCTCGGGATCCGAGCCGGAGCGCGCGGTCCGTGAACATTGAGAGACAGGGTCCTTCATGTGGGGTCCTTCATGCGGCAATACGACCGCAAGATTCGCGCCGGGGCACAGCCGCAAAAGGGGAGTCGCGGCTCGTCCTGCAATGTTGCCGCGGCAGGATCGCGTCTTGCAATCAAGAACTGACTAGAGCAGATCACGGCGTCGCGTAGCGACGGGAGGCACGCCATGCACCGTCTCGCATCGGACCCAGCTCTGACACCGCGCGAGCTGCGCACGCGCCTGGAAGCGATCGTCGGCGCGGCGCGGGTCCTCGACCGGCCGGCCGAGCGCATCGCTCACGCGCACGACGCGAGCTTCTATCGGCTGGTCCCGCAGGCGGTGGTGTTCCCGGAGACCGAAGCGGAGGTGGCCGCGCTCCTCGAGTTGAGCGGCGAGCTGACGCTGCCGCTCACCTTCCGCGCCGCCGGCACCAGCCTCTCTGGCCAGGCGATCACCGATGGTCTCCTGGTCGATCTCTCGCGCAGCTTCGGCGCCATCCGCGTCGAGGAGGGAGGTCGCGCGGTGCGCGTCGAGCCGGGCGCGATCGGCGGCCACGTCAACCTCGCGCTGCAGCCCCACGGCACCAAGATCGGCCCCGACCCGGCCTCGATCAACACCTGCCGGATGGGCGGCATCCTCTCCAACAACGCCAGCGGGATGTGCTGCGGCGTCGAGCAGAACGCGTATCACACGCTGCGCTCGCTCCGGTTCATCCTGCCGTCCGGCACGCGCATCGACACCGGCGAGGCGCTCGCCGACGACGAGCTGCGATCGCGCGAGCCCGCGCTGCACGCGGGTCTGCTCGATCTGAAGCGAGAGCTGGAAGCGGACGCCGCGCTCTCGGACCTGATCCGCGGCAAGTACCGGATGAAGAACACCACCGGTTATTCGCTCAACGCGTTCCTCGACTACGCGCGGCCGGCGGAGATTTTCTCGCACCTCCTGATCGGCGGCGAGGGCACGCTCGCGTTCATCTCCGAGGCGGTGCTGGCGACGGTGCCGGATCTGCCCGTCAAGCTCACCGGGCTGCTGCTCTTCCCCGACCTGCACGCGGCCTGCGCCGCGATCGCGCCGCTGCGCGAGGCGGGCGCGACGGCGCTCGAGCTGATGGATCGCGCCTCGCTGCGGTCGGTGCAGGACAAGCCCGGCATGCCTGGTTCGTTCAAGGGCCTTGGACCCCGCGCGGCGGCGTTGCTCGCCGAGTTCCAGGCGGCGACCGAGCCCGAACGCGCGGTGCTGGTGCAACGCGCGCAGTCGGCCTGCGCCCGGCTCGAGCTGCTCGAGCCCGCGCGCTTCACCACCGATCCCGCTGAGCAGGCGAAGCTGTGGCTGGTCCGGCAAGGTCTCTTTCCCTCGGTGGGCGCGGTGCGGAAGAGCGGCACCACCGTCATCATCGAGGACGTCGCCTTCCCGCTCGCGCGGCTGGCCGACGCCGCGACCGACCTCACCGCCCTCTTCGAAAAGCACGGCTACCGCGAGGCCATCGTCTTTGGCCACGCCAAGGACGGCAACCTCCACTTCGTCATTACCCAGTCATTCAATGACGACGCTGCCGTCGAGCGATATGCGCGCTTCATCGACGACCTGGTCGAGCTGGTGGTGCACCGCCACCACGGCGCGCTCAAGGCGGAGCACGGCACCGGCCGCAACATGGCCCCGTTCGTCGAGCTGGAGTGGGGCCGCGCGGCGCTCGCGATCATGAGGCGGCTCAAGGCGCTCGCCGATCCGCGCGGCCTGTTGAACCCGGGGGTCATCCTGCCTGCGGGTCCGCGCAGCCACCTCGAGAACCTGAAGCCGATGCCCACCGTGGAGGAAGAGGTGGACGCCTGCATCGAGTGCGGCTTCTGCGAGCCGAAATGCCCGAGCCGCGAGCTGACCACCACGCCGCGGCAGCGCATCGTGCTGCGCCGCGAGATGGCGCGGCTCTCGGCCGGCGGAAAAGAGGCGGGCGCGACGCTCGGGGAGTTGGAAGAAGCCTGGCCCTATTACGCACTCGATACCTGCGCCGTGGACGGCCTCTGCGCGACGGCGTGCCCGGTCGGCATCGACACCGGCAAGTTGACCAAGCGGCACCGCCGCGAGCGGCACAGCGGCGCCGCGCACGCGCTCGCCTGCAGCGCGGCCCAGAGCATCGGCGCCATCGAGGGGCTGGTCCGCCTCGGGCTCCGCGCCGGCGGCCCGCTGCTCCCCTTTGGCAAAGAGGGCCGTCCGACCGTCTCCGGGCCGTCGCCGCGCACCGACCCGGCGCTGGCGCGGGCGATCTATTTCCCCTCGTGCATCTCGCGCAGCATCGGCGCGCTCCCGGGCGAGCCGCAGGCGC
>JAYWBT010000052.1:0-19308 GCA_043781235.1 Deltaproteobacteria bacterium | reverse complement strand
TGACGTTGAACACAGCGCGGCGGAACAGCTGTTCCAGGTCCTCGGCGACGTGGTGTTGCGCGCCATGGTCTGTGATGAACTCCGCCAAGTCCAAATAGCTTCCAATATCTTCCCCATCGCGTCGCTCGAGCAGCGTCATGGCCGATGCGAACATGCGTCGTGAGCCCTCCACCCGGTCGAAACGGCGCGAGCAGAAAGTGCGATGCCGATCGGTCAGCGACTCTAGCCTGGAATCCGGGACCACGATCTTCGCATCACGCGCGAGGCGATGGACGAGGTACTCCCAAGCTCCGACGTCGTACCGGTCGTCGCGCGCTGGGAACTTGGCTATCCACAGTTGGTCGTTATCCAGGAAGTTCGCTTTTGGTCGCGCCCCGCCTAGCGACGTCCCGGGAGCGATCAGCATGGCTAGCCATTGCTCATATTCAGGAAGCTTGTCCGCTCCTGGTTCCTCAATTCGCGCGCTGATCGTTGCGAGCTCGCGCAGATTCGTGACTGGGGGCACGGATCGTTCGGTGTCGTCGATAAAACCTTCACCTTCGAGGTAGCGAAATCGGAGCGCCCCCGAACGCGTCAAATCCTGCACCCCCAAGAGAAAGTCAATCTCTTGCAACGCTCGGACGGAGCGCCCTTCGCGAACCGAGGCCGCTGCTTCCCGGCGCTCCATCAGGACGCGGCCCCAACGGTCAGGTGCCGAGTCGAGAAAGATCCCGAAGGCTTTAGTTTGTGCTGGCGGATGTTGTTCGCCCGACCACAGTTCAAGCCGTGGATCCAGCATGAATGCGTTGCCGGTCTTGAGCCACTCAGCATCGTATTCGAACGACGCCGGCAGGTCTGTCCGTGCGAGCGGTCTGTGCAGTACACCAACGCGTTGCTGGATGCCGAGTTCGCGGGCGTCCAAGTGGACTTCGATGCTCTGGCGGCCGACCTTTGGTTTCATAACGGCTTCGGGAGGCCGGTCTTCCGTGCGAATGGCAGATCCTGCAACTTGCGCCCGAGCTCGTCATCCCGTGCGACCGCATCGAGATCGCGGTCGAGGCCGAGTACTCGAAGTGCTTTCGCATAGGTTCCGAGGGCGACCGTAGCGTCGCCTTTTTCGAGGCGGTGCAACGTGTCGCGTGAGATTCCGACGCGCTCCGCGAATACCGTGCTCGACAGCCGTCGACGAAGTCTCGCCAGCCGGATCCGTTCGCCCAAGGCGCGAACTTGGCGTGCGAGGGAAGGAAACAGCGGATGGAAGGTACGAGGCATGTCCGATATTATCGTCGGATTGCCGATTATTGTCAACAGTATCGGACAGTCAACTCAGTCCGATAAAACGTGCAGACAGTGCCTAAACGTCGATTCTATCGGACACATTCGAGGCAACCACGAGAAGGCAAGCGCCCGGCAGCCTCCCAACGCAACCGATGGGAAGATGGCGTCGGCGGCCCCGGCCGGTCGGATTCAGTAGCAGCCGCGCCTATGATTGCACCGCCAATCATTCCGAGGAGGGCGGCTACCCAGCCCGTCGTCACAGATTCTTTCACCCAGCGTGGCCAACTCCCCAGCGAGTTGGTCAACACTCACCTGTGCGGCCTTCGCTTTCTGCCAGCGCCCCCGCCAGTTCGGTCCGAGCCTTTGCCGCCTCTGTTTGGGCAACCAGACGGGAGTGAGACTCGAATTCAAATTCGGAGCGAGGCACCCAATCGCCAAGCAGGCCCTGTGCGTCGGTCCCGGTCAGAAGCTCGGCAGGCGACATCTCAAGCGCGCGGGCGATCGCGAGAACATGCTCGATGCGAGACCGCGTCGGGCCGCGTCAGTCTCTGTTAGGAGCTTGGAGACAAGCGACTGCGCCAAGTCGCTCCGCTCAGCGAGCGATGTGATCGTGAGGTTCTTCGCTTGCAGGAGATCGCGAACACGCTGCGAGAATGACGAACTGCGTCCACGATCTGCGTCGCACTTTCGTGTCGCTGGCGCGTTCAGGCGGCGCGCGAAGGACATTCTTCAGTGGGCTACCCATTTGCCACCGCGCGACGTGATGGAGTTGTACACAACGGTCGAGTGGAAGGTGGTCTGGGACGAGGTTGCCAAGCTCAACTTCGACCTGCGCCGCGCTGTCGTGTTGCCTCTGACGGCTGCACTCGCAAAAAAGAAGCTTGGTGCAGCCTTGGTGCAGGGTCCGCCAAGTGCTCTAAATCTGGGCGGAATTGAGGTGAGCCGCCTGGGGATCGAACCCAGGACCCTCGGCTTAAAAGGCCGGTGCTCTACCAGCTGAGCTAGCGGCTCGCGGGGACGTTCTACCCCATCACTTGCGGACGTGCACCGCGATTTCGCTCTCCTTGTCATCGATGCGGGCGCGGACGACGGCGTCGCCGGGAGCGAGCGGGGCGCCGCGCAGTAGGGGAGTCGCGTGAGGTGCCCAGACGCGGCCGTCGGGATCGACGCGGGCGACCGCGGGGTTCGCCGAAAGCAAATGGACTTCGCGGGCGCGCAGGGGGTAGCCGTCGAGGCCGATGGCGGTGACGGTCAGCTTGACCGGCTCGGCGGACTCAGTGAGATCGAGCGACGGAGGCTCGAGCCGCAGCGCCTCGACCAGATCGATCTCGACGGGGACTTCGGCGGTGAGATCGTTCCACGAAGCGGTGGCGACGGTGTGGCCCGAAGAGAGGAGGGTCAGCTCTCCGTTCGTGTCGACCGCGGCGACGAAGGGATCGCGGGTGTTTCAGGCGGCGCGCTCGGTGGGGAAGTCTTGGCCGGTGCGGTCCAGCGTCCTGGCGCGCAGCCGCACCGACTCGCCCTTGTGGGTGAGGCGCGGCGCGCTCGGATCGGTCTCGATGTGATCAGGCCGGGAGCAGGCAGAGGCGGCGCAGAGGCAGAGCAGCAGGCTGCGCATGGCGCATGGTCTAGCAGAGCGGCCCCAGGCGGAGGCATCCGCCGACGAGCGGACGGCGGGAGCGGCGCGAAGCCGAGGTTGCGCCCGCCGATCGGCGGAGGTACCAGAGACGGCGCGATGTCCATCCTGTGCAACATCGAAGGCCGCCTCGTCCCGCCCGAGCAGGCGCTGGTGCCCGTGCTCGACCGCGGCTTTCTCTACGGCGACTCCGTTTACGAAGTCGTGCGGACTTACGGCGGGCGCGTCTTTGCGCTCGACCGGCATATGAAGCGAATGCAAACGACCGCGCAGCGCATCGGCCTGACGCTGCCCGCAAGCGAGAGGATCGAAGCGGAATTGCAGCGCACGCTCGACGCCGCCGCCAATGCCGAGTCTTACGCGCGCATCATCGTCACGCGCGGCGAAGGGAAGTTCGGGCTCAGCCCGCACCTCGCGCAGGGGCTCTCGCGGCTCATCTATATCGTCAAGCCGCTCGAGGTTCCGCCCGAGGCGCAGTACCAGAGGGGCTTGAAAGTAGCCATCGTCCGCACGCGGAGGAACCCGCCGCAGGCGCTCGACCCCGCGCTCAAGACCGGCAACTATCTCAACAACATTCTGGGTCTGAAAGAGGCGCACGAGGCGCAGGCCGACGACGCGATCTTCCTCGACCTCGAGCAAAACGTCACCGAAGCTTCGACCAGCAACATCTTCTTCGCGCGCGGCGGCGTGCTGGTGACTCCGCCCCTGCAGCTGGGGATGCTCGAGGGCGTCACGCGCGGGCTGCTGATTGAAATCGCGCGCGGGGAAAACCTGATCGTGCGCGAGGAGCCGCACGGCGCCGAGGCTCTCGCCGCCGCCGACGAGGTGTTCCTGACCAGCAGCATCCGCGAGATCATGCCGGTCACCTCGCTCGTCTTCCTCGAGAGCGAAGGCGAGAGCCGCACGCGCGCGGTGGGCGACGGCGGCCCCGGCCCGCTCACGCGCAGGCTGTGGCAGGCCTTCCGCCGGCATGTCCTCAAAGCATGAAGCGGCGCGGCTTTCTCGGACTGATCGTCGCCGCGGCCGCGCGCGCCACGGGAGCGAAGCCGGGAGACGCCGGCGACCCGACGCGCGCTCCGGCTGCAGACGCCGGCGAGGCGCCCTCTCTCTTCTCCGGCGCGCCGATGCCGGACGATCCGCTCGAGTTGCTCTACTCGCGCCGGCTCTCCTTCGAAGAGGGACAGCCGCTCATCACCGTGCGCGTCGCCGAGGGACGCAAAGAGATCGCGCTGACGCCGCGGAGCCCGCTCTCGGCCCGCGCGCGCACCGCCGCGGGCGAGACCGAGCAGAGAGTGCGCGACGGCGACGAAGGCCGCTGGATGCTGCGGCTCGAGAACGGCATGCCCGGCGTCGGCGCCTCCTGGGTCGAGCTGGAGCAGCTGCGCTATGGCGACAAGCAGGGCCTTGCGCGCTCAAAAGACGATTGGATTGCGAAGGGCGTCGCTGTCCGCGTCGCGACGGTGGGTGAGGCCTACGGCATCGCCGGGCACGTGGTCGATACCCGGCGCTACGCCATCCTCGCCGAGGGCGACGCGACCGAAGCGGGCGCGCAGCAGCAGGCGAAAGAGCTGGCGGCGAAGTTCGGCGTTCGGCCGCAGCTCCACCGCGAGCTGGCGTCGCGGCCGCAGGGGCGCATCGAGCTGAGAGATCCGTCGGGCGCAATCAGAGCCGTCGGCGAGAGCGCGATCGAGCTATCGGCCGAGCGCGGCATCGCGGTCGAGGAGGTCGAGTTCGGGCAGGGCTATAGCTTCCACGGCTTCGAGACGCGCACCTATCCGGGCCGGCTCTTCGCCACCGTGGACGCGCAAGGCCTGCTCGCGCTGGTCGCGGCGCTGCCGATGGAGCGGCTGGTCAAAGGCGTGGTGCCGAGCGAGATCTTCCCCCACGCGCACCTCGAGGCGCTCAAGGCGCAGGCGGTGACGGCGCGCGGCGAGGTGCTGGCGAAGATCGGCGCGCGGCACCTCGGCGATCCCTACCTGCTCTGCGCGGAACAGCACTGCCAGGTCTACAAAGGCATCCAGGCCGAGGAGCGCGGCACCGACGCGGCGGTGAACGGGACGCGCGGCGAGGCGCTCTTCGCACGCACCGGCGGCGAGTCGCGCCTGGTGGACTCGGTCTACTCGGCAGTCTGCGGCGGATATACCGAGGATAATGACGTGGTGTGGGGCGGGCCGGCCGATCCGTCGCTGCGCGGGCGGCCCGACTTCGACCCGAAAGCGCACGGCATGGCGCGCTTCGCCGACGGGATCGGCGAGGCTCTCGTCGGCCGCTTCGTGCGGCTCTCGCCGGTGCCGAGCTATTGCGCGCTCTCGGGGCTGGTGAAGCCGGACAAGCTGCGCTGGCGCAAGACGTTCGCTTTCAAGGAGGTGGACGAACTCTGCGCGGCGCTCGGCGTAGGGCACGTCCGCTCGCTCGCTGTCGAGGGCCGCGGCATCTCTGGGCGCGCCCGTGCGCTGCGCGTCGAGGGCGTGCAGGGCGTGGCGCGGGTCTTCGGCGAGCTCGCCATCCGCCGGCTCTTCAAGAACCTGAACAGCGGGATGTTCGTGGTCGAGAAGGCCGGCAGCGAGTGGATCTTCACCGGCGGCGGCTGGGGGCACGGCAGCGGGATGTGCCAGACGGGCGCCATCGGGCGGGCGCAGCGGGGGGCGTCGTTCAGGAGCATCCTCGGCTGGTACTACTCGGGCGCGGTGCCGGAGAAGATCTACTGAACCACCCGGGCCGGGTGCGGGAACGAGTGGGCATTTCCCGTTGTTGCACCCTTCGTGCTGGCCCCCGAAACGTCCGCCGCGAACACCCGGAATGCGGATCACTCTCCCGTTCCGCCGCGTAAGGGCTACAATCCGCCCAGGATGCCCCTGCCGCAGAAGCCAATCCGTCGCGGACGACGGCTGACCCTCGCCCTGGCGGTGTCGGTCGCGGCCCATCTCCTGTTGCTCCCGTGGATCGCCAAGGACGCCATCTTCCACCTGCCGACGCGAGTGAAGCGGCAGGTCGTCTCGCTGGTCGGCCAGCCTAGGAATGCGAACCAGCAGACGCAGCCGGGACAGGCCGGACGCATGCCCACGCCGGGGGAGGCGCCCAACCCCGCGCTGCAGCCCAAGCTGCCGCCGGCTCCCGCGCTCGTGCCGGAGCCCGAGCAAAAGCTCGATGGCCAGGTGGTCTCGCTCGGCCAGCCGACGGACGAGCGAGCGCCCGACAAGCCCACCAAGTACCTCTCCGAGCACGACAGCCGCGTGCTGAAGGAGACGCGCGCGCGAGAGACGTCCGCCTTTTTCAAGAACGCGCTCTCCAAGGTGCAGAAGGAAGGGAAGAACGAGAAGGCGCGGCCGCCTTCGCCGATGACGCCAACTCCGGGCGAGGACGGTCACGGCGGCGGCGTCGCGCAGGCGCGGCCGAAGCAGTTGGCCGAGCTTCCCAGCCATGGCCGCCGCGACGCGCTGCACATCGATCCGTCCGAGCACGGCACCATCCAGAACCGCGAAAGCTCCGAGGCGGTGAAGGGCGACGGCAAGCGGGTCGCCATGGCCGACCCGGGCACCAGCAATCTGCCTTCGAGCGTGGGAGCGGGCGCGCCAGGCTCGTCGTCGGGAGCGCCCGGCGCCAAGGGACCCCTGAAGCTCACGCTGGATTCGCCGCTGTTCGACGGCGCGACCGGGCCGGTGGCGGGCGGGCCGATGCCGGACGAACTGCGGGACGTCGACGAGGGCAACGAGACCCTGCTCAACAGCCGCAGCTTCAAGTACGCCGGCTTCCTCAACCGGGTAAAAGAGACGGTCGGTCGCGTCTGGACGCAGAAGGTGCAGGACGCCGCCGGCAGCCGCGACCCCACCGGCCAGCTTTACTCGTACAAGGATCGCCGCACGGTGGTGGAGTTTACGCTCGATCGCCAGGGCGAGATCACCGATGTCAAGGTCGCCACCTCCTCGGGCGTGCCCTACCTCGACACCGTCGCGGTCGAGGCGTTCAAAGTCGTCGAGCGCTTCCCGAACCCGCCGCCCGGCCTGCTCGGCGGCCAGGGCGAGGTGCGGCTGCCGTTCGCCTTCACGCTGCTGGCAGCGACCGGAGGCATGCGGATGCAGATCGGCCCCGCCTACCTGCCTGGCTCTCCCGCCGCGCGCGGGTTCTAGCGACCATGAGCGAGCCGCGGGCGCCCGACGCGGCAGGCTCGCGCACCCACCAGTTCTCGGCGGTCGCCTTCGAGGAGAACCTGGTCCTGCGCGAGCTCTTGCCCGCCTTCCCCGGCGGGCGGCTCGGACCCCGCGAGCTGCGCGGGCGCTGCGACGGCAATGGCGACGCCGAGTTCTTCCTCTATCCGTTTGGCGCCATCGCCTTTCACGACGCCTCGCCCGCGCAGCGCGACGCGGTGCTGCTGCGGCTCAACGCCGCGCGGCCGGGGCTGACCACGCAGGTGGTGCGCGAGAGCTTTACTGCGCGTGAAGAGCCGGGCGCGCAGGTGGACATCGTCGATGGCGTCCTGGTGGCCGATCGCTTCACGCCCGAGCGCGCGGGCGTGGTCGCGCTCATCGTCGCCCAGAGCGCGGCCATGGAGTACTACGAGCGCATCGTCAGCGAGCTCTTCGAGCAGACCTCGCGCCTGATCGAGCCGCTCGAGAAGCGGGGCACGGTGCCGCTCGCGACCCGCAAGCTGCACCGCTTCATCGGCCACGCCATCGCCACGCGGAGCGAGGTCATCTCGGTGCTCACGCTGCTCGACAAGCCCGACGCCACCTGGGACGACGCGGCGATGGACCGCATCTACGACGACCTGCGCGCCGAGTTCGATCTGGTCGATCGCTACGCGGCGCTGGAGCAGAAGCTGCGCTCGGTGCAGGACACGCTGGAGCTGGTGCTCGACGTCGCGCGCGACCGCCGGATGATGCTGCTCGAGGTCTTCATCGCGGCGCTGATCGTGGTCGAGCTTTTACTCGAGATCTGGCGCCGCGCGTAGTCATTGCCCCGCCACGGGGCCGTGGGCGACCAGGCGGGCCTCCCTCGCGTTGCGGTTCAGCACCAGGGCGATCACCGAGACCACCGCCGCCCACAGCGCCCAGGCGGTGAGGTGGCCGCGATCGATCAGCATGCCGGCGATGGTGGGCGCGATGATCTGCGCCACCGCGAGCAGCGACTGCGTCAGGCCCAGCACTACGCCCTGCTCGGTGCGGGAGACGTTCTGGGTAATGAGGCTGGTGAGCGCGGGCCGGAGCACGCCGTTGCCGAACGACGAGAAGGTGGCGGCGATGAGGAGGATGGCGAGCGTCGTCGAGAAGCCGAGCATGGTGTAGCCGATGGCCAAGGCGACGAAGCCGGCGGTGATCAGCTTTACCTCGCCATACCGCTTGACCAGCCGGCCGATCAGTCCGCCCTGCAGGATGATCCCGAGCAGGCCCGAGTAGGCGAAGAGGTAGCCGACCTGCTTGGGGCCGAAGGGCAGGCCGTGCCAGCTGAAGCGGCGCTCGGCAAACAGCGCGAACCCCGAGGTGAAGGTCGAGAAGGCGAGGCAGAAGCAGAAGAACTCCCAGAGCAGGCCCGCCAGCACCGGGCGCCGGAAGTATTGGAGATAGGTGGCCCAGTCGAGGAGCCGCAGGCGGCGTCCGGCGGGCTCGGCGGGCGCCCCGGCGTCGTCCGCTGCAGCGACGGGTGCTGCGTCGACCGGCAGGGCGTCGGGCCGCGGCGGTGAGCTGGGCAGGAGCGTGGCGGTGCAAACGATGCTGGTGGCCGACAGCCCCGCGGCGACGAAGATTGGATAATGCAGCGAGTAATGCGCGAGAAAACCCGAGAGGGCGGGGCCGAAGAGGAAGCCAATCCCGAAGGCGATGCCGATGACGGCGAATGATTTGGCGCGATCCTTCGGCTCGGTGACGTCGGCGATATAGGCCTGCGCGAGCGAAAGGTTCCCGGCGGTGAGGCCGTCGATGATGCGCCCCAGGAACACCACCCAGAGCGTGTTGGCGAAGGCGAGGATGAGGAAGCCGATGAAGGTGCCGGCCTGCGAGACCAGCAGCACCGGCTTTCTGCCCACGCGGTCGGAGATGCGGCCGAGCAGCGGGCCCGCCACCAGCGAGCACGCCGCATAGCTGCTGACCAGCAGGCCGACCACGAAGGCCGAGGCGCCGAAATGCTCCGCATAGAACGGCAGCAGCGGCAGCATGATGGTGAGGCCGAGGATATCGACCATCACGATCAGGAAGATGGGGAGGAGCGGATTGCGCTTCATGCCTGGCGAAGCCTCTGGCACGCCTCCGCCAGCACGTCGTCCTCCTTGGCGAAGCAGAAGCGCAACAGCTTTTCTCCGCTGGCGCCCCGATAGAAGGAGTTGCCGGGCACCGAGGCGACGCCGGTGCGCTCGAGCAGCGCCAGCGCGGCCTCGCGCGCGGTGGGCAAGCCCAGCCGCGAGCAGTCGGCGAGGACGTAATAGGCGCCCTCCGGAACGATGGGTGTCAGGCCCACGTCGCTGAGCGTCGCGCAGATCCGATCGCGCTTCCTTTGATAGCTCGATTGAAGATCATCAAAATAGGACCTGGGCGCCGCGAACCCCGCCGCCGCGCCCAGCTGCAGCGGCGTCGGTGCGCAGACGTAGAACAAATCATTCACCAGCGTCATTGGCGCAATCAACTCTTTGGGGCCGGTGGCATATCCCAGCCGCCAGCCGGTGATGCTGAAGGTCTTCGAGAGGCCCATGATGCTCACCGTGCGCTCGGGCGCGAAGAGCGCCGGCGACAGATGCGGGCGGCCGTCGTAGCGGATGTATTCGTAGATCTCGTCGGTGATGATCAAGAGGCCGTGCTGGCGCGCGACGCGGGCGAGCGCCTGCAGCTCGGGTTCGCCGAACATCTTCCCGCTCGGATTGGAGGGCGTGCAGACCACGATCGCTTTGGTCTGCGGCGTGAGCGCGGCCTCCAGCGCGGCTCCGTCGAGGCCGAAGTGCGGTGGCGCGAGCGTCAGGAACTGCGGGGTGAGGCCGGCCACGATGGCCGCATTGAGGTGATAACCGTAATACGGCTCGAGCAGGAGCAGCCCGTCGCCGGGATCGAGCAGCGCGTGGAGGGCGCAGGTGAAGGCGCCGCTCGCCCCGGCGGTGACGCAGATCTCCGTCGCCGGATCGGCGGTCAGCCCGTTGTCGCGCAAAAGCTTTCTGGCGATGGCCTCGCGCAGCTCGCGCGCGCCCTCGGGAAACGAGTAGGTGCTCTTCTGCTCGCGGATAGCGGCGATGGCGCCGTCGCGGACCAGGGGCGGCGTGGGGAGATCGCAGATGCCCTGGCCAAGGTTGATGCCCTGCACGCGCTCGCACTCGCGCGTCATGCGGCGGATGTCGGACTGGACCAGGCCCTGGAGTCGTCGGGACGTCATCAGGCGCGGGAAGCTATCACTTGCCGAACGGATCTTGCAGCGGCTCGTGCTCGGCCAGATCGCGCAAAGTTTTCACCAGCACCTGATAGCCGCGCTCGAGGTCTTTGACGGAGATCTTCTCGTCCACGTCGTGGCCTGGGTAGGGCTTGCCCTCGTCGGTGAACCACATCCCGTAGGCGATGGCGCGCGGCAGCCGCTTGGCGTAGGTGCCGCCTCCCGAGATGGCGGGCTTCTGCGGCTTGCCGGTCGCGCCCGCGTAGTCGTCCATCAGCCGGCGCACGAGGCGCGAATGCGGATCGAACACCAGCGGCTCGTCGGCGTAATAGCCTCCCGCGATCAGCCGCGCGCCGGTGCGCGCATTGAACTCCGCGACCACCTGCTCGAGGTGCTCCTTGAGCTGCGGGCCGGTCATCGGGGGTGGCCGGCGCAGGTTGATGGTCAGCGTGCCGTCCTTGATGGTGGCGACGTTGACGGCGAAGCGGCCCCAGAGCGGATCGTCCTGGGTGAGGCCCAGCGAGGTGCCGTACAGATCCTGCCCGGCGAAGCGGGCGAACGCGAGCAGGTCGCGCGCGCCGGACGGCGGCAAAAGACCATCGGCGAGCCGCGCGAGCGAAACCAGCGCGTTGCGTCCGCCCTCGATGTTGACGCCCGAGTGCGCGGACTTGCCGTGGACGATGAGCGCGCCGTTCTGGAGCTCGGCGCGCGTTCCCGGATCGGGCTCACGCGCCGGCAGCGCAGCGCCCGGCCACTTCAGCCGCGCGAGGTCCGGCACGATGCTGGGCGCAAGGCCCGCGCTGAGCTCGATGGCAGCGTCCGCCGGCGCCGTCACCGTCAGCGCATTCCACGCCTTCTCGCCGACCACCACCGGAAACGCCGAGTCGAGCACCAGGCTGTAGTCAGGCGGAGCGTGATCAAGAAGGTATTCCTTCATATCCGACGAGCCGGACTCTTCATCGCTCCCGACGAGCAATCGGATGGTATGCGTGCGCGGGTCTTTGCGCAGCGCGGACATCGCCAACAGCGCCTGCACCAGCGGGCCCTTGTCGTCGGCGGCCCCGCGGCCGATGACGAAGCCGTCGCGAACCAGGCCGCTGAAGGGCGGCTCGGTCCAGGCGCTCGGGTCGACGGGCTGCACGTCGCCGTGGACCACCAGGCCCAGCACCGGCGCGCCCGGCGGCCCGGCGAGCTCGACCTCGGTCACCTTGCCGGCCTCGCGTGTCTGGAGCCCGAGCTCCTGCGCGGTCCGCCGCACCCAGGCCTGGAGGCCGGCGCGCGCCTGGAGATCTCCCGCGACGGTGGGAAAGCGGATCGCTTCGGCGGTGAGCGCGGCGAGCCGCGGATCGCCTTTGGCAACGGACCGCGCGTCGCCGGCAGCGGCGGACCCGGTGCCTTCCGCGGCGGCTCCCGGGCGATCGGCCGCGGGCCGGGCCGTCGCGCACGCCGCTCCCAGCAACATCAGCCCCGCCGCAGCTGCATTTCCCAAACGCCCTCCTCGGGCTCGCGCGTGGCGATCACCTCGTGCCCCAGCTCTTCGGCATTGCGGCGGATGTCGGGCACCGCGGGGCGGTGATCGAGCACCACCACCATCTCCGCGCCGGGAGCGAGCTTCTGCAGCGCGTAGCGGGTCCGCGCCCAGGTGAGCGGGCAAAGCAGGCCCCGCAGGTCGAGGCGCTCAGTGCTGCTCGCTGTCAACGATCTTCTCATAGGCAGCCGCGTCGAGCAGGTCGGCGAAGTCGCTCGCGCTGTCCACCTGGATCTCGACCATCCAGCCCTTCTCATAAGGATCGTCATTGATGCCTTCGGGCGCGCTGACCAGTTCCCGGTTCACCCTGGTCACCTTGCCGGTCACCGGCGCGAACAGCTCGCTCACCGCCTTGGTGCTCTCGACCACGCCGAACGGCTCGCCCTTCTTCACCTGCGCGCCGACCTCGGGCAGCTCGAGATAAACGACGTCACCGAGCTGATCCTTGGCGAAGGTGGTGATCCCGATGGTCGCGGTGCTGCCGCTGATGCGCGCCCACTCGTGATCTTTGGTGTACTTGAGGCTCTGCGGATAGGTGGCCATCTTTACGAACCCTCTTTAGTTGAATCGCCAGACGGCGGTCTGGCCGTCCAGCTCCAGCGTGGAACTTCCCAGCCTGCGCGCCTCGCGCTGCGGCGACAAGCCGGGTGCGGCGCTCATTTGCTCGCGGACTTGGTGATGAACGGAGTCTTCACCACGGTGGCGGCGACGGGCTTGCCGCGGATCTCGACGTCGAACGCGGTGCCCTCTTTCGACAGCGCCGCCGGGACCCAGGCGAGGCCGATCGGCTCCTTGAGCACGGGGCTCATGGTGCCGCTCGTGACCTCGCCGACCTTCGCGCTCCGCGAAAGCACCGGATATCCGTGGCGCGCAATCCCCTTGCCGGTCAGCTTGAATCCCACCAGCTTGCGCTTCAATCCTTCCGCCTTCTGCTGCTTCAATGCCTCGGAGCCGATGAAGCCGCCGGGCTTGTCGAGCTTGACGATCCAGCCGAGGCCCGCCTCGAGCGGCGTGTGCTCCTCGTCCATATCATTACCATACAAGCGATAAGCGACCTCGAGCCGCAGGCTGTCGCGCGCGCCCAGTCCGCAGGGCACCGCGCCCTTCTCGCGCAGCGTGTCCCAGAGTTGCTTTGCCCTGGCCGGGGGGCAGAAGATCTCGAAGCCGTCCTCGCCGGTATAGCCGGTGCGCGCGACGATGCAGCCATCGATGCCGGCGACCGCTGCTTCCCGGAAATGATAGTAGGCGAGGTCGATCACCTTCGGCTCGCAGAGCGCGTCGACGATTCCCGCGGCCAGCGGGCCCTGCACCGCGATCTGCGCCCAGTCGTCGGAGCGCTGGCTCACTTCGGCGCCCGATCCGACGTGCGCCTTCATCCACTCGAAGTCCTTCTCGCGCCCGCTGGCGTTGACGCAGATGAAGAGTCGCGTCGGGGAGAAGCGATAGACGATGATGTCGTCGATCACGCCGCCGCGCTCATTGAGCAGCGCGCTGTACTGCGCCTGGCCATCGGCGCATTTCGAGAGGTCGTTGGTGATCAGCCGCTGCGTCTCCTCGAGCGCGCGCGGGCCTTCGATCAGGACCTCGCCCATGTGGCTGACGTCGAAGATTCCGACGCGCTCGCGCACCGCGGCGTGCTCCTCGAGGATGCCCTGGTACTGTACGGGCATGTCCCAGCCCGCGAACTCGACCATGCGGGCGGAGGCCTCGAGGTGGGCCGGATAGAGCGGGGTGCGCAGCGCCAAGGAGTCTCCTCATTTGCGAAAGGGGCGCGAAACTAGCCGCGGGTTCGCAAGTCCGCAAGCGTCTATAATGCCGCCGTGGACTTGAGGACGCTTGCCCGGGCCTATGATCGAAGCGCGGCCGGCTACGACGAGCGGTTCCGAGAGTTCCAGCGGCCGAAGTACCAGACGGCCGCGCGGCTGCTGGTCGGGCTGCCCCCCCGCACGGGTGATGCGGAGGGGATGGTATCGCGCGGGGGCGGGGAGCCCGCGCTTTTTCCCGGCAGGCGCTGTCTCGATGCGGGCGGGGGCACCGGGCTGTTCGCCGAGTTCGCGCCGGGCCTGCGCGTAGTGGTGCTCGACGCGTCGATTGAGATGCTGCGGGTCGCGCGTGCGCGGGGGCTCGCCTGCGTGCTCGGCGATCTCGCAGCGCCGCCATTTCCACGGCGCTCGTTCCCGCTGGTGGTCTCGTTCACGGCGGTGCTGGGCGACGTGCCGCGCGCGCTCCGGGCGCTGGGCGATCTGGTCGCTCCTGGCGGCCAACTCGTGGTGAGCTTCCTCGCGGACGAAGCGCCGACGCCTGAGGCGGTCGCGCGCGACGCTGGACTCACGCTCCGTGCAGGCCCTGTTCCAGCCGGCCAGGATCACCTCTTCCATGCTACGCGCTGAGCCCTGCGTGTCCGCTCCTGCTCGAAGGGTTGCTGTCGAGATGCTGAGCGGCGATCTGATAAAGGCAACCGCGCAGAGCGTTCGGCTGGCGTCCGCTGCCGGGAGGACCTGATGAGGCTGCTGGGAAAAGTCGCAATCGTGACCGGCTCGTCGCGCGGCGTTGGGAAGGCGGTGGCGCTGGCCCTCGCGCGCGAAGGCTGCGACGTCGTGGTCGCGGCGAAGACCAGCGACCCGCACGCACGGCTGCCCGGCACCATCCACGAGACGGCCCAGGAGATCGCGAAGCTGGGTCGCCGCGCGCTTGCCCTGCAGTGCAACGTGCGCGAGTTCGACGATGTCGAGCGTCTGCGCGACGAGACGCTGCGCGCGTTCGGCCGCATCGACATCCTGATCAACAACGCCGGCGCCATCCACTGGGCACCGGTCGCCGACTGGTCCGCGGGCAAGTTCGACCTGGTGATGGGCGTCAACGTGCGCGGCGCGTTCCTCTGCTCTCGCGCGGTGCTGCCGGCCATGCGCGCGCAGAAACACGGCCGCATCGTGATGATGTCGCCGCCGGTCAACGTCGCGAAGGTGGCGGGCAAGGGGCCCTACTTCGTCTCGAAGATGGGCATGACTCTGTTGGCGCTCGCCATCGCCGAGGAGGAGCGCGACAGCGGGGTCACCGCGAACGCGCTCTGGCCGGTGACGATGATCGAGAGCGAGGCCACGCGCCACTTCGGGATGGGAAAGCCCGAAGAGTGGCGCACGCCGGAGATCCTCGCCGACGCCACGGTCGAGATCTGCTGCGCCGAGGTGACCGGCCGCGCGCTTTATGATGAAGAGGTGCTGCGCGAGCGCCGGGGCCTGCTGGATTTTTCCACCTACTCGGCCGTCCCCGGTACGACCCCGCCTCCCGTGTGTCGCACCATGATCGAAGGGTAAGGTGGGCCGCATGGATCGCGCTCCAATCGTTTTCCCCATCCGCTTCGCCGCCGGCACGCAGGCAGTGCAGACCACCACCCGCGAGCTCGGCTCGACCGGCGTCCGCGTCCGCTGCCTGACCCCGCCGCCAGTCGGCACCCGGGTGCGGATGAAGCTCTACCTGCCGGGCGCGCCGCTCGAGGCGGAGATCGACGGCGTGGTCCGCGAGTCGTCCGAGGGGCCGCGCGAGGCGGGCTTTTGGGCAGAGTTCGTCGACCTGGGCCCGGCCGAGCGGGCGCGCATCGACGCGCTGCTCGAGAGGAAGTTGCGCGCGCCGTCGGCCATGCCCATCGGCGTGGTCTCGCTGCAGCCCGCGTCCGTCGACGCGCGCACCTTCCCGCGCTACAGCGCGCGCTTCGCGGTGCGCTTCGCGAACGTCCAGGAGTTCGTGCTGCAGTACGCGGCCAACATCAGCGCCGGCGGCGTCTTCGTCGAGACCGACGAGCCGCCGGCGATGGACTCGGTGATGCGCGTCGCCATGGAGCTCCCCGGCGGCGGGCCGCCCGTCGAGGCCCAGGCGGTGGTGGTGCATCGGGTGACGCCGCAACAGGCGCGCGAGCGCAACACGCCGGCGGGCGTGGGCGTGCAGTTCATCGACGCCGACGACAAGTTCCGCGAGCGCATCGACTTCGCCATCGCGACCATCCTGGGGACCTAGCCAGGAGCACCGCCGATTACGACGCGTGCACCCGCTCGAGCAGCACTTTGGCGCGAACGATGGCGAGATCCATCTCGCTCCAATGAGGTTCGGTGAGCACCAGCAGTCGCTCCAGCTCCACCCAGGCATCATTGAGCTCTGCTGACAGCTGAAAGTTCACCGCCAAGCCAGCGTTCCTGAGCTTGCGCACGAGCCGCTCCATGCGCTCGCGCTCCCGTTGAAGTTTCTCGATGCTGTGGTCGACTGGCATCATCAGGCGCCTCCGAGACCTCTCATACCGCCGATGTGGGGTCCAGAGCGCGAAAGTTGAAGCGGCTCCTAGCTGCCGCCGAGCATGTGAGCGCCGGGCACTGCAACCTCGACGACCTCGCAGCGGCCGACGACGCCGCGCGCGGAGGCGACGTCGATCATCCGCTTCGCGACCGCGCGCGCCGACTCGGGCGAGCAGAGCGCAAACACCGTGGTGCCCGCGCCCGAGAGCGCCGCGCCCGCCGCGCCCGCCGCGCGCGCCTCGCGCAAGAGCTCGGGCAGCCAGGGCAGGAGCCCCGCGCGCGGCGTCTGGTGGATGCGGTCCTCCATCGCCTCGCCGAGCAGGTCGATGCGCCCCTGCGCGAGCGCCGCGACCAGCAGCGCGGTCCTGCCGAGGTTGAACACCGCGTCCGCGAGCGGCACCTCGCGCGGCAGCACCGAGCGCGCGGCCGAGGTGGCGAGCTCCTGATCGGGGATGTAGAGCGCGGCACGCAGCGCGAGCTTGATCGGGATTTGGCACCACAGCACCCGGCCCTCGTCGTCGCGCACCGACACCTGCGCCCCACCGCGCAGGCACGGCACCACGTTGTCGGGATGTCCTTCGAGCTCCACCGCCGTCTGCTGGACGAGCAACAGGCCCACCGCGCCCTCCAGCAGCTGATCGGCCAGCATCGCGCCCGCCACGGCCGCCGCGGCAGAGGAGCCGAGCCCGCGCTTCAAAGGAATGGACGAGTGGATCTCCACCTCGGCCGCGAGCAGCGCTGGATCTTTGCCTGCGGCCAGTGCCGCGTGGTGGGCCGCCTGGATCACGCGGTTGGTCGCGTCGCGCGGCAGCCGGTCCGCGCCTTCGCCCGAGAGCCCCGAGATGCGCAGCCGCTCGCCGCCGGGCGTGACGCGCACGATCAGGTCGGGTCCGGAGAGCGCCATGCCGAGCGCGTCGAAGCCCGGTCCCAGGTTCGACGTCGAGCAGGGCACCATCAGCGTGAACGGCTTCATCGCAGCGCCCCCTCGAGCTCGCCGGGCTCGACGGGCGCCCCGAGCGGCGGCGCGCCGGCAATGGCGGTCTGCGGGTCCTTGAGGCCGTGGCCGGTCAGCACCGCCACCAGCTCCTGCCCGGCGAAGCGGCCGGGGTGGGCGCGCGCCAGCTGCAGCAGGCCGGCCACCGGCGCGGCGCTGGCGGGCTCGCAGAAGACGCCCGCGCCCGCGGCCAACAATCGATAAGCTTCGATGATCTGCTCGTCGGTGACCTTGTCGAACAGCCCGCCCGACTCGCGCTGCGCCGCGACCGCGCCCGCCCACGACGCGGGGTTGCCGATGCGGATGGCGGTGGCGAGCGTCTCGGGATGCGCGACCGGCACCCCCGAGACCAGTGGCGCGGCGCCGGCCGCCTGGATGCCGTAAAGCACGGGCTTCGCTCCCGCCTCGCGGAAGCCTTTCCAGTAAGCGGTGATGTTGCCGGCGTTGCCGACCGGCAGCGCGAGGCCGTCGGGCGCGTGGCCGAGCACCTCGATGATCTCGAATGCGGCGGTCTTCTGCCCTTCGATGCGATAGGGATTGACGCTGTTGACGAGCGCGAGGCCGGTCTTTTCGGCGAGCGCGCGCACCGCGATCAGCGCCTCGTCGAAGTTGCCGCGCAGGACGACGATGCGCGCGCCGTGCGCCACCGCTTGCGCCAGCTTGCCGAGCGCGACCTTGCCGTCGGGCACCACCACGCGGCAAGCCAGCCCCGCGGCGGCGCAGTAGGCGGCCGCGCTCGCCGAGGTATTGCCGGTCGAGGCGCAGATCGCGGCGGTCGCGCCGCCCTCGATGGCCTTGGCGATGGCCAACACCATCCCGCGGTCCTTGAAGGAACCGGTGGGGTTTTGCCCCTCGAATTTGAGCCAGAGGGCGCGGCAGCCGATCTCGCGCGCCAGCCGGGGCGCGGCCACCAGCGGGGTGTCGCCTTCTCCGAGCGTGAGCGCGGGCGTGCGCGAGGTGATCGGCAGGCGGTCGCCGAAGCGCGCCAGGACGCCGCGCCTCATCGCGCGCCTCCCGCGGGGGCGACACTCGAATGCTCGGCTGGAGCGACACTCGAATGCTCGGCTGGAGCCTCGACTCGAATGCGCGCCCGGACTGCGCGGGTGCAGGGGAGCCGCGCCAATTCCTCCTCGGCGTTTTGCAGCGCCGCCTCGGGCGCGGCATAGGTGAGCAGCACCACCTCGGCCGAGCCCAGCTTGCCGGGCTCCCGCTGGATCACGCTCGCGAGGCCGATGCCGTGATCGGCCAGCACCTTCGTCACCTGCGCGAAGACGCCGGGCGCGTCGTCCACCGCGAGCCGGAAGTAGCAGCGAGTCGGGACCTCGCCGATGGGCAGCAGCCGCGCGTCGGTGACCGGCTCGCGCAGCGGCTGCACCGGATCTCCCAGCGCCAGCCGGCGCGCCACCTGCACCAGGTCCGCCAGCACCGCGCTCGCAGTCGCGTCGCCGCCCGCGCCCTGTCCGCTGAACATGACCGGACCGCACAGATCTCCCACCACGTGCACCGCGTTCTGCGGCCCGTCCACGCGCGCAAGCGGATGCGCGAGTGGCAGGAAGACCGGGTGCACCCGCGCCTCGACGCCGGCGGGGCCGCGCCGCGCCATCGCCAGCAGCTTGAGCGCGTACCCGAGCTCGCGGCCGAAGGCGAGGTCGCGCTGGTCGAGCGCGCGAATGCCCTCGCGGAAGATCTGGTCCGGAGTGCAGGGCACGCCGAAGGCGAGGCGCACCAGGATGCAGAGCTTGTCGGCCGCGTCCACCGCGTCGACGTCATCGCGCGGATCGGCCTCGGCGTATCCGAGCGCCTGCGCCTGCGCGAGCGCGTCGCCCAAAGGAGCGCCGAGCGCCATCTGGGTCAGGATGTAATTGCAGGTCCCGTTGATGATCGCCTTGAGCTCGACGATCCGGTTGGCGGCGAGGTCGTCGGTGAGCGGCGCGATCAAGGGGATGCCGCCCCCCACCGCCGCCTCGTAGCGCAGCTCCACGCCGTTGGCCGCAGCCAGCGCGAACAGCTGCGGTCCGTGCCACGCCACCACGCGCTTGTTGGCGGTCACCACGGGCCGGCCGCGTCCCAGCGCGCGCGTGATCAGCGACCGCGCCGGCTCCTCGCCGCCGAGCAGCTCGACCACCACCTCCACGTCGTCCGCCTGCGCCACCGCGAACGGGTCGGTGGTGAGCAAGCCGCGCGCGATCGCCCGCGGCTTGGCGAGGTCGCGCACGGCCGCGCGCTGCTGGACGAGCGACGCGCCCGCCGCCCGCGACAGCACCTCCCG
>JAYWBT010000051.1:0-49019 GCA_043781235.1 Deltaproteobacteria bacterium | reverse complement strand
CCGTTTCGGGGCTTGCTGCGGGCGACCTCGCCTGCGAGGGCGCCCGGCGCATTCTCGAGGATCACGAGCGTATGGTGCTCCGCGGGGAGGACCGAGATGCCTTCCTGAAGGCCATCTCCAACCCGGCTCCCCTTGCGCGTCGTCTGGTGGCGGCTTTTCGGCGGCACCGCGCTCAAACCCGCTGAGGGTCTCTTGACCATCCGGTTCGAGCCGCTGAATCGTCGGCATGACCGCGCGACATTCGCCTCAGGCGTGCAGGCACTTGACGACTGGTTCCGGACGCGGGCCACCCAGGACCAGCGGCGCCGCGTCGCCCAGGTCTTCGTGGCGCTCGATCAGCAGGGCGTCGTCGGCTTCTACAGCCTGAGCATGTTCACGTTGATCCTTGACAGTCTGCCCGAGGAATTGGGGCGCAAGCTTCCGAAGTATGACGCTATCCCCACGGCGCTGATCGGTCGTCTCGCTCGCCACGAGCGCGCGAAGGGCTCGGGTGTTGGCGACCTGCTCGTCGCGGACGCGGTGAAGCGCGTGCTCGCGGCCGCCGAGTCGGTGGCCGCCTACGCCATCGTGGTGGACGCGAAGGACGACCGGGGACGGAGCTTCTCCGAGTCCCACGGCTTCATTTCGCTCCCGTCGAGGCCCGATCGCCTCTTCCTGCTCACTGACACGGCCGCCGCCGCGTTCAGAGCAGCCACCTCCAGCCGACGAAAAGGCAGGTGAGATCCTCCTGAGCGGATCCGGCGCGCACCTGCCGTCGCAAGGTGGACTCCGCGTGCTATGAGCGGACCCCACGAGGGCACCTGCACATGCCGATCTACGAGTACCGTTGCGAATCCTGTGAAAAGGTTTTCGAAGAGCTTCTTCTTCGCAGCTCGGACGAGGCCAAAGTGGTCTGCCCCGCTTGCGGCCGAACGCCGGTGAGTCGGCTCATGTCCCGCCCGGCGCAGTCCCGCTCAGGGGAGGGCACCGGACGTCCTCAACGCTCGTGCGGACCGGTGGGTTGAGGAGTCTGACTTCGCCCGGTCGGGCGACATCGTGCTCCCCGGCGGGCATCTTCTCCCTCTTGCCCAGCATGGGCTCGGCCGCCGCACTCATCGATCTGGAGGTATGACTGCCACGATGGTCGAGACTTCCTCCGCAGCGGCGCGGCTCGCCGGGAATGTGAACGACGCAGGCCGCACCGCGCGCGGGTTCGCCCTGCTCGAGGCGATGCGCCCGCGGCAGTGGGTCAAGAACGTCTTCGTGCTGGCAGGGATCGTCTTTGCCGGCCGGCTCTTCGACCAAGGCGCGCTCCTCCGCACCGCCGCCATCTTCGCGGTGTTCTGCGCGGCGGCGAGCTCGGTTTACCTGATCAATGACGTCGCCGACAAAACGCAGGACCAGCACCACCCGGTCAAGCGGCTGCGCGCCATCGCCTCGGGGCGCCTCTCGAATGGCGCCGCGCTCGCGGCCTCGGTGGTGCTCGCGATCGCGGCCGTCGCCGGCGCTGCGCTGCTCGGCCGCGAGACCCTGGCCCTCACGCTCGGCTACCTCGTCTCCACGCTCGCCTACAGCCTGTGGCTCAAGCAGGTCTTCCTGCTCGATGTGATGATCGTCGCCTCGGGCTTCACGCTGCGGGCCGCGGTGGGCGCGGCCGCCATCGGCGCGGAGATCTCGCCCTGGCTCCTCTGCTGCTCGTTCCTGCTCGCGCTCTTCCTCGCGCTCGGTAAGCGCCGCGCCGAGCTGACGCTGCTCGGCGAAGAGGCCGCGGCCGATCATCGCGCCGCGCTCCTTCATTACAGCCTGCCGCTGGTGGACAGCTGGCTGACCGCGCTGTCGGGCGCGACCATCGTCTCGTACGCGATCTACACGCAGTCGCCGCGGACGGTCGAGCACTTCGGCACCACCAGCCTCGTCTACACCGTGCCCTTCGTGATCTACGCGCTCTTCCGCTACCAGCACCTGCTCGTGCGCGAGGGGCAGGGCGGCGACCCCGGCAGCCTGCTGGTGCAGGACCGCGGCCTCTGGGTCGCGCTGGCGGGCTGGGCGACGACCGCCGCGCTGATCATCTATCGAAGATGATGAATTATCGACCGGAGGTGAGCCGCTGGAGCGCGGCCTGCGCCGCGGCCACCAATCCCATCGCCGCCGCGCGCAGCTCGGCCCAGGCGAGCGCGGGCCGAGCGCGCAAAAGCTCGAGCGGCGCCTTGACCGCCACGCGATACGCGGCGGTCAGGGGAACGAGCGCCGCGGCCTTCCAGAGCGGCTGGTGCAGCGCCAGCGTGCGCAGGTGCCCGCGGCCGAGCAGGTAGCGCTGCCGGGGCGAGCCCGGGCCGAAGGTCGCGCCGAAGCGGTGCCGGGCCACCGCCGCGCCGACGTAGCGGCTGCCGTGCCCGAGCCGCGCCGCACGCAGCGAGAGGTCGACGTCTTCGTAATAAGCAAAGTAAGCGGGATCGAAGAGACCGACCTTCCGCAGCATCGTCGCCCGCAGCAGCGCGGCGCCGCCGCTCACGCCCTGCACCGGGCCGTCCTCGCGCCGCAGCAGCGCGCGCTCGACCTTGAAGTCACGGTCGCGCGCACGGCCGAGCGCGTCGATCTCGAGCCCGGTGGAGTTGACCCGCTCGTCGCCCTGGAAGAGCAGCGTCCCGGCGAAGAGGCCGGCGCCGGCAACAGCGTCGGCCGCGGCCAGCATCGCGCCAAGCCAGCCCGGCTCCAGCTCGACATCGTTGTTGATCAGCGCCACGAAGTCCGCCCCGTCATCGAGCGCGCGCTGCAGCGCCAGGTTGTTGGCGCGGCCGTAGCCCAGGTTCTGCTCGTTCGCGACCACGCGCACCGAGGGAAAGTCGCTCGCCAGCATCGCGCCCGTGCCGTCGGTCGAGCCGTTGTCCACCACCCAGACGGCGTCGAAAGCGCGCTGCTGCGCGGCGAGCGCGGCCAGGCACGACGGCAGCAGCGCCTTGCCTTCCCACGAGACGACGACGGCGTGCACCCGTGCTACACCCGCGCTCCGCTTGCTCACCGTCGGAATCAACACCGCTCCTCTCTCCGCCGCGCGCACCGGCGTGGGCCGCTACATCGCGGGCCTGCTCGACGGCGTGGTCCGCCTGCACCCGCCCGACCTCTCGATCCGCCCGCTCTTCGGTCCCGGCCGCGTCTCGCGGTTCCGCGGCCTGTTGCGAGCGCTGCCCGGTTCCTATGCGCTCGCCGAGTGGGCGCGGGCGCAACAACTCCGGCGCGAGCAGCTCTCCGTCTACCACGAGACCAACCACGCCGCGCCGCGTTTCGGCGGGCCGGTGGTGCTGACGATCCACGACCTCTCGACCGTGCTGCATGCATCGACGCAGGACCCGAAGCGCGCGCGGCACTTCGCGCAGGCGCTGCTGCGGCGCGCCCGGGACGCGGCGCGGGTGATCACGCCGACGGCAGCCATCGCCGATGAGGTGGTGCAGCACCTCGGCGTCGCGCGCGAGCGCGTGCGCTGGATCCACCACGGCGTGGACGCGCTGTTCGCGCCCGAGCCGCAGATCGAGCGCGAGCCCTTCGTCCTCTTCGTCGGCGCGGCCGGCCCGCGCAAGGGACTCGATACGCTGCGCGCGGCGATGCCGGCCGGACACCAGCTCCTCCTCGCGGGGCCGCCGCGCTTTGTCCCCGAGTCCGAGCTGCTCGACCTCTACCGGCGCGCCTCGGCGCTGGTGCTGCCATCGATCTATGAGGGCTTCGGCTTTCCTTTGATCGAAGCGTTCGCCTGCGGCACGCCCGCGATCGCGAGCGACGATCCGGCGCTGGTCGAGGTCTCGGGCGGCGCCGCGCTCCACTTCCCCCGCGGCGACGTCGCCGCGTTGAACGCGCAGCTCAAAAGCGTGCTCGGCGATCGCGCGCTGCGCGACGAGCTTTCGGCGCGCGGCCTCGAGCGTGCAAGGCTCTTCCGCTGGGACGACTGCGCCGCCGCGCACGTCGACGTTTACCTCGAGGCTCTGCGATGATCCGCGTGGCGCTGGTGCACGACTGGCTCACCGGCCTGCGCGGCGGCGAGCGCGTGCTGGAGGCGCTCTGCCAACTCTATCCGGAGGCGGAGATCTTCACGCTCGTGCGGGTGCCGGGCGCGAGCGGTCCGATCATCGAAAGTCATCGAATCACCACCAGCTTCCTGCAGCGCGTGCGCCGAAGTTACCGCCACTTTCTCCCGCTCTTCCCGGCGGCGATCCAGAGCTTTGATCTCAAAGCATTCGACCTGGTCGTCTCGACCAGCCACGCCGTCGCCAAGGGCTGCATCCCCGCGCCCGGCGCGGTGCACGTCAGTTACATCCATACGCCGATGCGCTACGTCTGGGACCAGTTCGACGCCTACTTCGGCCCCGGCCGCGCGGGCCTGGTCACCCGGCTCGCCGCCCACGCCGTCGCGCCGGCGCTGCGCGCGTGGGACGTGCGCTCGACGCGGCGGGCGCACGGCCTGATCGCGAACAGCCGCTTCGTCGCCGACCGGATCCGGCGCTTCTGGAACCGCGAGGCCGACGCCGTCGTCTACCCGCCGGTGGATACCGCGCGCTTCGCCCCGGCGGCCGAGGGCCCCGGTGCTGAAAATTACGCGCTCATCGTCTCGGCGCTGGTGCCGTACAAGCGCGTCGATCTGGCGGTGCGCGCCTTCTCGCGGCTGAAGCGACCGCTCAAGATCGCGGGCGAGGGGCCTGAACTCGCCCGGCTCCGTGCGGTCGCCGGCGAGTCGGTGCAGTTCCTCGGCAGCGTCTCCCACGACGCGCTGCCGGGCCTCTACGCGCGCGCGAAGTTCTTCGTGCTGCCGGGCGAGGAGGACTTCGGCATCGCGCCGGTCGAAGCGCAGTCCGCGGGGCGGCCGGTGCTGGCGCTGGCCAAAGGCGGCGCGCTCGAGACGGTGATCGCGGGACAGACCGGCGCCTTTTTCGGCGAGCCGACGGTGGAGTCGCTGATCGACGGCGTCGAGCGCATCGACCGTCTCGAGGTCGACCCATCGATCATCCACGCGCACGCCGAGCGCTTCGCCGCGCCCCGATTCGGCCCTGAGCTGAAGGCGGCCATCGACGCCGTGATCGCCCGTCACGCGAATTCATAGGGCCTGAGCAAGCCCGGCGACCCGCGGCTCGAGTTGGAGCGCGAGTCACAATATGCGGCGTGGCTTTGCCTCTTGGGCCGCGAGGTGAACCATTTCACCGCAGGGGTGGACGACGTCGAGCGCTGGGCGGTGATCGCCTCGGCAGACGAAGGGTACGCGGACCCCTCTCGGGCGTTCGCGGAGCGACGTGACCTTGCGCGCGCCCCGCGGGTCTTGCTAGCTAGCGCCTCCAAAATGTTCAAGCGGCATCACCAGCTGTTCACCGTGCTGCGGGTCCTGCTCGACGCGACCATCGTCGCGCTCGCCTTCGTCGGCGCGTACTCCCTGCGCTTCGGCTCGCCGAAGACCTGGCCCTATCCCGAGCTGCCCAAGCCTTCCGCAACGCTGATCGTCTTTGCGCTCGCGCTCCTGATCTGGCCCCTCTCGCTGCGCGCGGCGGGCCTCTATCGCCCGCAGCGTCAGCGCTCCGGCGTGGACGAGGTCCTCAGCGTCTTCAAGGCCACGCTGCTGGCGGGCCTCCTGTTGGTGGCGGCGACCTACTTCGTCCGCGAGGACCGCTATTCGCGCGGCATGCTGCTGCTCTTCGCCGGCCTCGCCTTCGGCGGCGTGGGCGTCACGCGGCTGGTCTTCAAGGAGATCCTGAACGAGTTGCGCAAGCGCGGCTACAACCTGCGCTACGTGCTGGTGCTGGGCGCGGGCCGGCTGGCGCGGCAGGTGCTGGAGCAGATCGAGTTGCACCACGAGCTGGGCTTCCGCCCGGTGGGCTGCCTCTCGCTGACCAGGAAGCGGCTCGGCGGCAGCGTCGCCGGCAGCGAGGTGATCGGCACGCTGCACGACCTGCGGCGTGTCCTTCAAGAGAGGCAGGTCGATCAGGTGCTGGTGGCGCTGCCGTCGCGTGCGTCGCACCGGCTGCCGCGCATCATGGAGATCTGCGCCGACACCACGGTGGAAGTGAAGCTGGTGCCCGACGTCTACCAGTACGCCACGCTCTTCGGCGGCCTCGAGGAGTTTGGCGGCCTGCCGGTGGTGAACCTCCAGTCCACCGGCGTGCTCGGCATCAATGCCGTGGTCAAGCGGATCTTCGATCTGGCCTTCTGCACGCCGCTGCTGATCCTCGCCTCCCCGCTGCTGCTCTTGCTCGCGCTGCTGGTCAAGCTGTCGAGCCGTGGGCCGGTGCTGTTCCGGCAGGAGCGCGTCGGCCTCGACGGCAAGCCGTTCGAGATGCTCAAGCTGCGCACCATGCGCGCCGACGCCGAGAAGGAGGGGCCGCGCTTCGCGGCGGCAGGCGACCTGCGCACCACCCGGGTCGGAGGCGCGCTGCGCCGCACTTCGCTCGATGAGCTGCCGCAGCTCTGGAATGTGCTGGTCGGCGACATGAGCCTGGTGGGCCCGCGGCCCGAGCGCCCGGTGTTCATCGAGAGCTTCCGGCGCCGGATCCCGCGCTATCAGCTGCGCCATATGGTCAAGAGCGGAATGACCGGCTGGGCGCAGATACACGGGCTACGCGGCAATACCAGCATTGAAAGGCGCGTCGAATATGATCTCTATTACATCGAGCATTGGTCGCTCTTGCTGGATCTGAAGATACTCGCTCGTACCATCGCGTTCGGCTTCCTCTCCCGCAACGCCTATTGATCCGGGACCACCGCAATGACCCTCGGCATCCCCGAGCTGCTCACGTCGCTGCAGGGCCTGCGCACGGGCGCCATCCTCAACCCCACCAGCGTCGATCGCGATCTGCACCACCTGGCGGATCTGCTGCACGAGCGGGGCGTGCTGGCCGCGCTGTTCGGGCCCGAGCATGGCGTGCGCGGCGACGTGCAGTACCTCGAGGAGGTGGGCGAGTCGCGCGATCCGCGCACCGGCGTTGTCGAGCACTCGCTCTATGGCAGCGACTTCGCCTCGCTGACGCCGCGGCCCGGGCAGCTCGCGGGACTCGATGCGCTGGTGTTCGACATCCAGGACGTCGGCAGCCGCTATTACACCTATCTCGCGACCATGGGCCTCGCGCTGCAGGCGGCGGCGCGCGCGCGGATCAAGTTCGTCGTCCTCGACCGGCCGAACCCCATCGGCGGCGCTGCGGTGGAGGGCGGGGTGGTGCACCCAGGCTTCGAGAGCTTCGTCGGGCTGTGGCCGATCTGCGCGCGGCACGGGCTGACGGCCGGAGAGCTGGCGCGCATGCTCAACGACGGAATCGGCGCCGAGCTGAAGGTCATTCAAATGCAGGGCTGGAAGCGCGCCGATCACTATGCGGACTGCGGCCTGCCCTGGGTGATGCCGTCGCCGAACATGCCCACGGTGGACACGGCGCTCGTTTATCCCGGGATGTGCCTGCTCGAGGGGACCAACCTCTCCGAGGGCCGGGGCACCACTCGGCCCTTCGAGCTGTGGGGCGCGCCGTGGCTCGATGGCGCGCGGCTCGCTGCCGATCTCGCGGCGGAGAAGCTCGAGGGGGTGCGCTTTCGGCCATGCTCGTTCACGCCGACCTGGGACAAGCACGCGCGCGTGCGCTGCCACGGGGTGCAACTCCACCTTGATGACGGGCGCGCGCTGTCTCCGGTGCGCCTCGGCGTCGCTTGCCTGGTGCACGCGCGCGCGCAGGATCCGGCGCGGTTTCGGTGGCGCACCGAGCGCTACGAGTTCATCGAGCACATCCCGGCGATCGATCTGCTGACGGGATCGGCCGAGTTTCGAGCCTCGGTGGAGGCGGGGCGGTCGGTGGCGCAGCTCTGCGCGGCGTGGGACGCCGAGCGAGCGCAATATGTCGCCCGGCGCGAAAAGTTCCTGCTCTACGAGTGAGATCCCACCCGGGGTTTGGTCCGCGATAAGCTGCGCTCGAGATGGAGATCGCCCTCTTCGGCGGCAGCTTCGACCCGCCCCACATCGGCCACTTGCTCGCCGCCGCCTACGTGCTCGCGACCGAACCCGTCGATGAGCTGTGGCTCCTGCCCGTCCACGAGCACCCGCTGGGCAAAAAGCCCTCCGCGTCGTTCGATCACCGCGTCCTTCTCTGCGAGCAGGCGGTCCGCGATCTGGCCCGCGTCAAGGTGTCGCGGCTCGAGGAGGAGCTGGAAGGCGAAGGCCGGACCGTCGATCTCCTCGAGCACCTGCACCGCGCGCGGCCGCACGACCGCTGGGCGCTGGTGCTCGGCACCGACCTCGTCGGGGAGCGCCCGCAATGGAAGCGCTTCGAGCGCATCGCCGAGCTCTCGCGCATCGTCATCTTGGACCGCAGCGGCTTCAGCGAGGGCGCGCTGCTGCCCGAAGTCTCGTCCACGCAGGTGCGCTCGCTGCTCGCGAGCCGCTCGTCTGAGGTGAGCCGGCTGGTCCCGCGCGCGGTGCTCGACGCCATCCGCGCCGCCGGCACCTACGGCACGAAGTGAGGTATCGTCGAGCCGTGCGCTTCCTCTCTCTCCTGCTGCTGCTCGCGCTCCCGGTCGCCGCCCAGGAGCGGCTGCCCGAGTCGCCCGAGACGCCCATCCTCGTTCCGTCACCCATCCCGGTCGGCTTCCTGCTGGCATGGAAGCCCTTGCTCCTGTCGGTCCGCACGGACACCGGCGTGGGCTCGCGCTTCGGCTCGGACACCTGGCAGCCACTGCGGCTCCTGGGGCGCTACACGACCACGCTGTTCAACGAGAAGCTGCTCGCCCGCGCCGAGCTTGAAGGCGGCCGCTTCCAGACTGACACACAGTCCGGCGCGAACCCGCTGCTCGGCTCGGACGGCTACGACGTCACCGGTCGTCTGCTCGGCGGCACCGCCACCCGCATCAGCCAGGGCTTCGTCGTCACCGCCAGCGCGGGCCTGATCAGCCGCTACCAGCGCGGCCGCGCCGTCAGCGGTGCGCCGCAGATCGGCATCCTCGGCGTCACCTCCAACCTGGAGCTCGAGTTCCGCGTCGCGCCGCTGGTGACCGCGTCGCTGTTCGTCGAAGGCGGCCTCTTGCCGGTGCCGTACGCGTCGCAGCAAAACATCGGCGACCTCTCTGACGCGAGCGAGGTCCGCGTGCGCGCGCAGCTCGCGTTCGACCTGACGCGCGAGCTCGCGGTGGACTTCGGCTACGAGTTCACCCGCTTTCACGCTTCGTTTACCAACTCGACCATCCTCTCCAACGGCACGGAGGACAGGGCGCTCCTGATCGAGTCGCGCCAGCACGCGCTGATCCTGGGACTGCGCTGGAAGCCAACGCGGCGCTAGCGCGCATCCCGTGACAGCCTCGAGCTCGCGGTTGCGCGTTCATCCGCTGTTCCGTTACGGTTCGCCGCCATGAGCTTCCCCGAGGATCGCCCCCGTCGCCTGCGCCGCACCCCCGCGCTGCGCGCGCTGGTGCGCGAGACGCAGCTTCTCCCGCGCAACCTGGTGCTGCCGCTCTTCGCCGTCTCCGGCAAGGGCGTGCGCAGACCGATCGCTTCGATGCCCGGGGTGGCGCAGCTCTCGGTCGACCTGCTGGTCGAGGAAGCGCGGGCCGCCCACAAGCTGGGCGTGCCGGCGGTGCTCCTCTTCGGGATCCCCGACGCGAAAGATTCGAACGGCTCGTCGGCGTGGGATGACAACGGCCCGGTGTGCACGGCGCTGCGCGCGCTCAAGGACAGCCTGCCCGACCTGGTCACCATCGCCGACGTCTGCCTCTGCGAGTACACCGATCACGGCCACTGCGGGCCGCTGGTCCGCGACGCTCGCGGGCACACCGTGGTCGCCAACGACCAGACGCTCCCGCTGCTCGCGCGCACCTCGGTCGCTTACGCGCGGGCGGGCGCCGACATCATCGCGCCGAGCGACATGATGGACGGCCGCATCGGCAAAATCCGCAAGGCGCTCGACGAGGAAGGCTTCGAGGACGCCTCGGTGCTGAGCTACGCGGTCAAGTACGCGAGCGGCTTCTACGGCCCGTTTCGCGAGGCCGCCGACAGCTCGCCGAAAGACGGGCCGCAGGACCGCCGCACCCACCAGATGGATCCCGCCAACGTGCGCGAGGCGCGCCGCGAGGCGCTGCTCGACATTGACGAGGGCGCGGACATGCTGATGGTGAAGCCCGCGCTCGCCTACCTCGACGTCATCGCCCAGGTGCGCGCCCTCACCGACCTGCCGGTCGCCGCCTTTAACGTCTCGGGCGAGTACTCGATGCTCAAGGCCGCCGCGCAGAACGGGTGGATCGACGAGCAGCGCGTCGGGCTCGAGATCCTCACCTCCATCAAGCGCGCCGGCGCCGATCTGATCCTGACCTACAGCGCGCTGGACGCGGCTCGCTGGCTGTCGGATCTTGCTTGATCGATCCCCCGCAACGGGTCATGGTCCGCTGGAAGATCGTCGAGACCAGCGCGGTGACCGACGACAGCCTGGAAGCAATCGTCAACGACTGGGTGGGCCGCGGCTGGACGTTCGAGGGGATGCAGTTCGCCATGCGCGAATCTTCCAGGAGGCCGGCGATGGCTTTCGTGATGTTCAACAGACGTGAACCGGCAGGGGGCGATGCAGAAAAGTGAGCCTCCGGGCGGGACTTCTTTCATCCCCGCGAGCCGGGCACCGGCCGAGTTTCGCCGCCGCGCTCTCGCGCGCCTCATCGATTTGATGGTCGCCCTCGCGCCGCTGGTCCTGGTGGCGCGCGGCCACCGGCGCGCCGGCGAGCTGATCGCCGCCGCCATTCTCATGACCGCGGACTCGCTCTTCGGCCCGGGCCGGTCGCTCGGCAAGCGGCTCTTCGGGCTTCGCACGCTCATGGTCGCCACGCGGCGGCCGGCGGGACTGCGCGCCTCGCTCCGGCGCAACTCCGTCTTCGCGCTCGGCCTGCTGCCCGCTCTCGCCGGCGCGCCGCTTCCCGTCACGATCGGCGCGCTCGCGGCCATCGTCGCCCTCGAGGCGGGAGTCGCGCTTCGGCCGCTGACGCGCGACCTCGGCCAGCGGCGCCTCGGCGACCTGCTCGCCGGCACGCAGGTGGTGGACGCGAGCGTTGCGCTGCGTCTGCAACAGCCCCTGACCGCCCCTGCACCTTCCCTCGCGGCGCCGCTCGCGTCGCGAGCCGCCTGACCGTTTGAACCCTCAAAGGACAACCGCCGCATGCGCCTCGCCCTGACGCACAACCTCCGCCTGACCGATTCCGAAGACGAAGCGGAGTTTGACAGCCGCGAGACCATCGAGGCGCTGGTCGCCGCGCTCGAGCGGCTCGGCCACCGGGTCGAGCGCATCGAGGTCTCGGGCCCAGCCTCGCGCACCGCCGCGCGGCTGGAGGCGTTTTCTCCGGATTTGATCTTCAATATCGCCGAAGGCCGGCGCGGCCGCTTCCGCGAGGCGTTCTATCCCGCGCTCTTCGACGAGCTGGGCTTTCCCTATACCGGCTCGGATGCCTGGGTGCTGGCGGTCACGCTCGACAAGGCGCTCACCAAGCTGATGCTCGGCGAGCACGGCGTCATCTCGCCGCGCGGCCAGTTCGTCGAGGAGATCTCGCAGCTGAAGATCGACGCCCTCCGCTATCCGGTGATGGTGAAGCCCAACTTCGAAGGATCGTCGAAGGGCATCACCCAGGAATCGGTGATCGAGGAGAAGTCGAGGCTTCGAGGCTACGTCGAGAAGCAATTGGCGAAGTTTCCTTCCGGGCTTTTGATTGAAGAGTATATCCCCGGAAAGGACCTCACCGTCGCCTTCCTCGAGAAAGCCTCACCCGAGCGGGGCGGGGTGCTGACGCCGGTGGAATATGTCTTCGACCAGGCCGAGTTGGACAAGCGGCGTTATCGCATCTACGACTACGACCTGAAGAGCGTCAATTACAACGCGGTCAACGTCCGCTGCCCGGCGCAGTTCCCCGCGCACGTGCTGGAGCGTGCGCAGGAGATGGCGCGCAAGGCGTACAAAGCGCTGGGCTGCCGCGACCTGGGGCGCATCGACTTCCGCGTCGCCGAGGACGGGCAGGTCTACTTCATCGAAATCAATGCCTTGCCTTCACTGGAGCCGGGCGCAGGCATCTATGCGGCTGCTGCATTGGAAGGGCTGCATACCGACGGCGTGCTCGCCAAGGTGGTCGAGAGCGCGGTCTTGCGCTGGGGCATCAACGACCCCAAGAAGGCCAAGGGCCACCCGCCGCGCAAGACCGGTCCGTTGAAGGTGGGCTTTACCTTCAATGTAAAGCGATTGAAGCCGGAGGTCGACGGCACGCGCGACGACGAGGCCGAATATGATTCGCCCAAGACCCTCCAGGCGGTGCGCGAGGCGATCGCGGCGGCGGGGCACGAGGTCGTCGATCTGGAAGCGACGCAAGACCTGCCGACGCTGCTCGCCTCGGCACAGGTGGATCTCGTGTTCAACATGGCCGAGGGCATCAAGGGCCGCAACCGCGAGTCGCAGGTTCCGGCATTGCTCGAATTGCTCGATATCCCGTATTCGGGCTCCGACCCGGCCGCATTGAGCATCGCGCTCGATAAGGCATTGGCAAAGAAGATCGTCCGCGGCCACGGCATTCTCACGCCCAACTTCATTCAATTGGTGACGGGCAAGGAGCGGCTGCCCAGGGATCTCCGCTATCCGGTGATCGTGAAGCCCAATGCCGAAGGTTCGTCGAAGGGCGTGCACGCGACCAGCGTGGTCGAGAACGAGGCTGAGCTGCGCGAGACGGCGTCGAAGATGATCGCCAAGTATGACCAGCCCGCATTGGTCGAGGAATACATCGGCGGGCGCGAGTTCACGGTGGGACTGCTCGGCGAGCGGCGACCTAAAGTATTGCCGCCGATGGAGGTGGTCTTTCTCGATCAGGCGCAGAAGCGGCCTGTCTACTCATTCGAGTTCAAGCAGGATTGGTCCACCAAGATTCGCTACGACGTTCCTGCGCGCCTCGAGCCGCAGCAGCTCAAGGCGCTGGAGCGAGCGGCGCGCGAGTGCTTCATCGCGCTTGGCTGCCGCGACGTGGCGCGGGTGGACTTCCGCATGGACGATCACGGAAAGATCTACTTCCTCGAGTGCAATCCTCTGCCGGGCCTGACGCCGGGCTGGAGCGACCTGGTGCTCATCGCCAAGGCGGCGGGCATCGAGTACAACGCGCTGATCAGCGAGATCCTCTCCTGCGCCATCCGCCGCTACAAGGAGCGCGAACGCGAGCGCCGCGGAGAGCAGCGCGCCGAGCACGGCGGCAACGGCGGCCCCAAGCCCGCGCCACTCGCGCCCGAGGAGACGCGGCCGTCAGTGCCGCCGCCGCCGCTCGCGACGAACTGATCAGCGTCTGGTCGAGCCCTTTCGAGGCGCGGCAGCGCCCGATTTGATAAACAGCGGGTGTGAAGAGCCACCCGCCAAATCCGCCGCCGCCGGAGAAGCGCTTCCGCGCCCGCGAGCTGGGCGTGCAGCTGGGCCGCTTCAAGCCGGGTCGCTGGAACGCCATCACCGACGTGGAAGGGGTGCAGGTCGGCCATTCGACCATCATCCGCGGGGCCGGCCCGCTTCGGCGCGGGAAGGGCCCGGTGCGCACCGGCGTGACCGCCATCCTGCCCAACGAGAAGAACATCTTCGAGCAGCGCGTGGTGGGCAGCGGCTTCGTGCTCAACGGCGCCGGGGAGGTGTCGGGCATGACCCAGTTGATGGAGTGGGGCCTGGTCGAGACGCCCATCTTCCTCACCAACACGCTGTCGGTCGGCCAGGTGTCCGACGCGGCGGTGCAGTGGATGGTGAACCGGTACCCGGGCATCGGCGACGAGCACGACGTGCTCATTCCGCTCGTCGGTGAATGCGACGACTCCTGGATGAACGACGTCGCCGGCCGGCACGTGCTGGCAGAGAACGTCAACGAGGCGCTGCACACGGCGTCCTCGGGACCGGTGGCCGAAGGATCGGTCGGGGGCGGCACCGGGATGATCTGCTGCGACTTCAAGGGCGGCATCGGCACCGCCAGCCGCAAGCTCGCGCCCGCCCTGGGCGGCTACACGGTCGGCATCCTGGTGATGAACAACTTCGGCCACATGCGCGACCTGCGCATCGCCGGCTTCCCCATCGGGCCGCTGCTCGAGTCGCGCTACTCCGCGTTCGGCAAGCGGCAGTCTTCGTACGGCAGCATCATCGCGGTGGTGGCCACCGACGCTCCGCTCTCGAGCCACCAACTGGAGCGCGTGTCGAAGCGGGTGGCGCTGGGGATCGGCCGGGCGGGCAGCATCGCGGCGCACGGGTCGGGCGAGATCATCCTCGCCTTCTCGACCGCCAACAAGGTGCCACGCACGACACAGAAGATGATTTATCACATGAAGATCCTGCTCGATCAGCGGCTCAACCCGCTCTACGAAGCGGCGATCGAGGCCACCGAAGAGGCCATCCTCAACTCGCTCTGCATGGCGCGCGAGATGGATGGCGTGAACGGGAACTTCGCGCCCGCGCTGCCGCTGCAGGAGGTCAAGGAGATCCTCGACCGCTGGAAGCTGCGGCCCAAGACTCCCAAGCCGCCGCCCCCCGCACCGCCGCAAGTTTCGCACGGCGAACCGGTCGCGGAGGGACCGACGGTGGCCCAGGCGGCGCCCAGCGCCGTGCGCAGCGCCGAGGGCATGATGACCATCCCGCTGTCGAAACCTTCCGAACCCGACGGAAGCGCATAGACGCGCGGAAAGTGTTCGACTAGAGTGCGCCGCCTTTCGCTTTGTACATCATCGGAAAATGGAGCCAGCATGGCGCGTTCGAAGAGCAAGCACATCCGTCTGGTCATGAGGCGGCGCAAGCAGCACAAGCAGCGGATGAAGCGGCAGAAAGAGGCCGCCAAGGCTGTCGGCACCAAGGCGCCGAAGAAGCCCGCTGCCCGCAAGCCGGCCGCGCCGGCGGCAGAGGCTTCTTAGCCCTTTAGGGAGCGGGCAAGCGCCGGCTTGGCGGAAGTTGCAGCCGGGCAGCCGGCAGCCAGCAGCCGGCAACCCCTGTACCTGCCTGGTCTCGCCGCCTGAACGGCCGGGCGTGCCTATGTTTCCTCTATGCCAGCCGAGGCGCGCGTAGGTACAAGCGGCTTTGCCTATCGCGAGTGGATTGGCCCGGTCTACCCGCCCGGCGCCGCGCCAGCGGATCTCCTCCCCTACTATGCGCGGCAGCTCTCTACCGTCGAGATCGCCGCGACCTCCAGCCGGATGCCGCAGGCCGAGCAGTTGGCGGCGTGGTCCTCCGCGGTGCCTCCCGGCTTCCAGTTCGCGCTGAAGCTGCCCGCCCGCATCAGCGCGGAATTGCGCGGGGCCAAGAGCGCGGGACGATCGCTCGGCGCCTTTATCAACGCCGCCGAAGAATTGGGCGAGCATCTCGGCCCCATCCTCGTCCAGCTGCCGGCGGGGTTTGCCGCGGACCGGGCCGCGCTGAGCGACTTTCTGCGCGCGGCGCCCCGCGGGGTGCGGCTGGCGTTCGAGTTCAGCCATCCCTCCTGGCAGGAGGACGCCACCTTGCGCGTGCTGTCGGCGCACAACGCCGCGCTGGTGCTGACCGACCACGGCGAGGGCGCGCCCCGGCTCGATCTCACGGCCGACTTCACTTACGTGCGCATCCGCCGCGAAGACGATCGCCCCGACGCGTGGGCCGAGTGGGCCGAGCGGCTGGCGCTGCTCACCCGGCGCGGCGTGGACGTCTATGCATTCCTGAAGCACGACCGCAAAGGGCTGGCGGTCGAGCGCGCGCTGCGGCTGTCGACGCTGCTGCGCAACGAGTCTGACGTCAACGAGCAGTCGCTGCTCATCTAGGCCGCGCCGCGCGTTCCCGCTAATCCTTCTTGGTAACCGGGGGGGGCGCGCTTGCGGGAGCGGCGCCGCCGGTCGAGGGGGACGGCGTGCTGGCCGCGCCCGCGTCGCTTGCGGGTGCGCTGGTGCCGGAGGTCGAGTTCGCGCCGCCGCCCTTGCTCGAGCTGTAGAGGTCCTTGTACCAGCCCCCGCCCTTCAGCTGGAACGAGTTGCGGCTCATGATCTTGGCCATCTTGCCGCCGCACTCGGGGCACGCGCTCGGCGGCGGGTCGGTCACCTTCTGCAGGCGCTCCACCAGCCTTCCACATCCTTCGCAGACGAATTCGTAGATGGGCATTGGTCTCAGTCTAACGCAGGTTCAGCAGGCGCCGCAGCTCGCGCGCGTCCGCTTGTGTGATGCGCAAGGCTTTCTGGAGGAGCTCGAGTCCGTCGGGCTTCTTGCGCACGTCCTTCCAGAGCAGGCTCGCGCGCACCACGACCTCGCGGTGCAGCTCCTCCCAGATTCCGAGGTCCTCGAGGTACGCCCGCTCCCGCAGCACCTGCTCAATGCGGTCGCGCGGCCAGCGGGAGTCCTGCCGCGCCTCGCGGCGGTAGCGCTCGCGCAGGCCGTCGATCTCGCGCGCTAAAGAGCGCTCGGCGATCAGCCCGCGGAGCTCGCTCTCACTGGCGCCGAGATCCTTGGCCACTTCGCGCTGGGAGCCCCGGTGGCGCGCGTAGAGCTCGCGGATGAGGTCGCGCTCGGCGGCGGCGAAGTCGCGCTCCAGGCCGGCGTCGCGGAAGCGCGCGAGCAGATCGGGCAGGGGGACGCCGAGCCTCGTTGCGAGCGCGTCGCGGCGCGCCCCGATGGCCTTGAGCGCGGCCTTGAGCAGCACGGGCGCGGTCTCCACCTGCTCGGGCTTCGCGGGAGGCTCGGCGGAGATGACGGACTTCGCGCGGCGGCGCACGGGCGGACCGCTGGGCGCGCCGGCGATGGCGGTGGCGGCAGGCAGATCGGAGTCGATGCCGCGCACCAGCCGGAAGGCTTTGCGGCGCAGCTTGAGAAGATCGAGCTCGCGCTCCAGCTCGGTCATGCCGATGCCGAGCGCGCGCGCTACCAGCGGCGCGTCCCGGTGGTAGGCGAAGAGGCCGAGGAGGTGCTGGCCGCGCGCTTCCTGCTGCGCGCGCGGCATCGGCTCGGGCGCCGGCGCCGGCTGCTCGGGCTGCTGGCGCCGCTTCCGGCCGGATGCGGCCGCGCCATGGTCGGAGTTCCGCTTCGCGCCCCGCGGTCGCTCGATCGGAGGGCGGGTGCGCTCGACGCGGTCACGCGGCTCGGCGGCATCGCGCGGCTCGGGCGGAGTTGGCCCGGCGCCCGGGGTCGCTTGCGCCTTGGCCCCGGCGGGCTCCCGCCGCACGGCCGGCGGCCCCTCCGGATCCCGCCCCTGCAGCATCGCCGCCAGCGCGTCGCGCTCCGCCAGCAGCGCGTAGTACCCGCCCAACTCGCGCGCCGCGGCGACTGCAGGATCCACGCCGCGCGCCACGTCCATCCACGCCAGCGGCCCGAGCGGACGGGCAGGGGGCTCGCTCCGCGCGAGCTTGCGCAGCGCCGCCTCGTCGCCCGCCGACGCGCGCGCGAGCGCTCCGCGGATCTCGGTGTCGTCCACGGGCCGCGCCGCGCGCCTGCACAGCTCGCGCACGAGATCGATCAGCTCGCTGCTGGCTTCCTGGGTGGCCACGAGGGTGCGCACCTTGGAAAAAGCACCGTCGAAAGTCAATCGCCTGGGCGGCAATTCTCTTGCCTCATCCGCCGCCTTGCCCTGATCCTCCCAGACGTGCAGCGCCGCCGCTTTCCGCTTCGCCTCAAGATCGCCGCTTTCGCCGCCGGCCTGGTCGCCGTCGCGGTGTCCGCGGTCGCCATCTCGACGGTGATCGTGCCGTGGAAGCAGAAGCTTGCCGCGCAGGACCGGCTGGCCACGGATCTGATCTCCACCGCCGTTCCGCTCAGCCTCGAGGTCCGGGTGGATGACGTGCGGCTCGACGCCACGCGCATCCAGTCTCTGGTGGTGAACTCGCCGGGCGGCGTGCCCATCGTCTACGCGCTCGTCTGGGACAGCAAAGGCAAGCTCGATCAAGCCGCTTCAGCAGTGAACGCGCAGCTCCTGCGGGCCATCTCCGGACCGCTCGCCTCACTCTGCGTGACCGACCGCGCGCGCTGCCTGCAGTTGCTCACGCTCGGGCAGCGCCAGCGCGGCCTGCGCCCGGTGCCGATGAAGCTCGAGCTCGCCAACGGCAAGGGCTCCATCGGCCGACTCGAGCTGGGCATCTCCACGGTCACGCTCGACTCCGACCTGCGGCGCGGCCTCTGGCGCGACGGCATCGTCCTGCTCGCCACGCTGCTGCTCGCGGTGCTGGGGGCGCTCGCCATCGGCGGCCGCATCGCCAGGCCCCTCGGCGAGCTGTCGGGGGCGATGGGCCGGCTGGAGCTGGGAAACTTCGACCAGCACATCTCGTCGGCGGAGCAGGCGCACGACGAGGTCGGCGATCTGGCGCGCGCCTTCAACGCCATGGCGGTCGGGCTCAAGGAGCGCGAGCGCCTGCGCGGCACGCTCGGGCGCTACGTCTCGGGAGACGTGGCGGCCCGGATCCTCGAGGAGCGCGACGACCTTTCCCTGGCCGGCGAGCTGCGGCGCGTGACCGTGCTGTTCCTCGACGTGCGCGGCTTCACCACCGTCAGCGAGCACCTGCGCCCGACCGAGGTGCTGGAGCTGCTCAACGAGTACTTCTCGGTGGTGGTCGATCGCGTGGTGGCGAACGGCGGCACCGTCAACAAGTTCATCGGCGACGCGGCCATGTGCCTCTGGGGCGCGCCCCGCACGGTCGACCAGCCGGAGCGCGCGGCGGTGATCTGCGCCCTCGAGATCCAGGAGCACGCGGCGCGTCTCTCCGCCGATCGCGCGCGGCGGCAGCTGACCCAGGTCGACTTCGGCATCGGCATCAACACGGGCGAGGCGGTGGCGGGCAACCTCGGCGCCGCGCGTCGGCTCGAATACACCGTGATCGGCGACGCGGTGAACCTGGCGCAGCGCCTCGAGTCGCATGCGCGGCCCGGCGAAGTGCTGATCTCGCAGAGCGTTTACGAGAAGGTGGCGGGCGAGATCGCGACCTCGGCGCGCGAGCCGGTGAAGCTGAAGGGCCGGTCGCAGCTCGTGCCGCTCTGGGAAGTCAAGCGGCGCGAGAGCGCGGAGGCGGCATGAGGCGCGTTCCCCTGCTCGTGCTCGCCCTGGCCATTGCCTGCGACGGCGGGCGGCCAGCGCCGTCCGACGAGCTGACCATCGTGGTGCAGGGCGACCGCCGCGAGCTGGAGCAGCAGGAGAAGAGCCTGCGCGAGCGCGAGGATTCGCTGCGGGTAGAGAAGGCCAAGCTGGAGACGAAGATCGACGGTCTCACCAGGGGCCTCAAGGCTGGAGCGGACGCCGAGCAGCGGCGCCGCCTCGAGGACCAGCTCAAGGCCTCGCGCGATCTGGAGAGCCAGATGACGGCGCGGCAGACCGCGCTGCAGGCGCAGAAGGGCGAGTTTGCGGCGAAGAAGGTCGCGCTGCAGACGGAGACCGACCTGGGCCGCGCCGAGCATGCGGTGCTGGCCACGCGCGAAGCGGCCACGGCGGCGCGAGAGGCGAAGGTCTCCGAGCGCGAGGCGCTGCTGGCGGCGCGGGAGCGCGAACTGGCTGCACGCGAGAAGACGCTCGCGCAACGCGAGGCAGCGCTGCCCGCGGCTGGCAGCTTGCCGCAGCCGCTTGCGCGCGACGTGCCCAGGGCCAACGCGGTCGAGGCGAAGCACCGCAAGGCGCTCTCCGACCTGCAGGCGCGCGGAATTCTCATGACCGACCTGCCGGCCGAGGACCAGCCGCTCAACGCGGAGATCTTCGCCGCCCGCCGGCAGGGCGATTTCGCGCGCGCCTTCGACCTGGTCGGCGAGCTGACGCGCGTGCTCGCGCACTTGCAGGTCAACCAGAAGTTCGTCGAGCAGAAAATGAACCGGCTACAGGCGGTACGCGGCGGGGCGAAGCTCTCCGAGGCGCAGCGCGTCGACGTGGAGAAGCTGCTGCGCGACGTGACCGCCGCCTACTCGGACGGCCATTACGAGCAGGCGAACAAAGAGCTGAATCGCATCGCTGCCCTTCTGGACGCCAGCATCGGGTCGGGGTAGAGCAGCGCTCGTGAGTGAAGCAGAGGCGGGAAAGCTGCATGTCCGATCCGGGCTGCGCTTCGTGCAGTTCCTGCGGCCCGCCCTCTACGCGCTGCTGGTGCTGAGCGCAGGCTTCGCCTTTTGGGCGGGCGGGGACATCGCCGGCCACGCGCTGCCGGAGTGGACGCAGAGCGCCGCGCCGGTCGTCTTCGCCGTGTTCCTGGTCGTTTTCGCGGTGTACCGGCTGGCGCTGGTGCGAGCCCGGCGCTACGCGGCCTCGGTGGGGCTCTTCCAGATCGGTTTGGGCGCGCTCATCTGGGTGCTGCTGCTGCCAGGCACGCGGCAGAAGATCGCGCAGCCGGGTCCGAGCGACGAGGTGCCGGCGCTGATGACCTCAGGCGATCCGCGGGTGCGCGCGCTCGCCGCCGAGGTCGCCGGCGTACGGCCGGACGGCTCTCGCTACGCGGCGGGGCTGATCGACCGGCTCACCGATCGCGACGCGCGGGTCCGTGTGGCGGCGCGCGCCGCGCTGGTGCGGCTCGCGGGAACCGACCCGGCCCCCGGCCTCGAGGCCGAGGCCGCCACCGCGCGGTGGCGCGAGGTCGCGCGCGAACGCGGCTGGGCCTCCGGGGCGCCCTGACCGGATCTCCGCGACCTCCAGATCGGCACTACCACGGCAACCCGACCTCCTGACCGCGCCAGCGTCGCCGAATCCAGCCGGGGCTAACCGCGGCCATGAGTCGCAGGGAGTTGACAGTCCTTTCCGGCGCCGGTATTTTCCGCCATGAAACTGAGAATCAGTCTCAATTTCAATCCCGCTGCCCACTCAATCCTCATGGCCCGCCTGACCAGCCGCACCGAAGCAAAGCGCTCCCGCAGCGCGGACCGCCCGGCCGACCCGGCGCCGGCCGCCGCAGCGCGCGCGCGGCTCGCCGCCTGGATCGCCGAGAAGGGCCTCAAGGGCACCCGCCAACGCGACGTCATCGTCGAGTCCTTCTTCTCGCAGACCGGGCACCTCAGCGTCGACGAGCTGCTCACCAAGGTGCAGGCCCGCGACGCCAACATCGGCGCCGCCACCGTCTACCGCACCATGAAGATCCTCACCGACGCAGGTCTCGCCAGCGCCCGTCACTTCTTCGACGGGCAGACGCGCTACGAAGCGGCGCTCGATCGCCACCACCACGACCACCTCATCTGCACCGGCTGCCACGCCATCGTCGAGTTCGAGAACGAGCGCATCGAGGAGCTGCAGGACGCGGTGGCGCGGCAGCACGGGTTCGTCGTCACACGCCACAAGCTCGAGTTGTACGGGCTGTGCCGCGCCTGCCAGTCTTTGAAGAAGCACGCCCGCTAGGAAAAGAGAGCCAATGACGCTGCGATGCACGCCGTCGAGTCGCCAACTCTTGAGAATGAGAATCATACTCGTAATCAGCATCGCCTTCGCTGCCGGGGCCCGCGCGGACCGGCGCTCCTTCGTCCGCGCCTACGAGTACGCGACGCAGCCGAAGGGAAACCTCGAGGTGGAGCTTTGGAACGAGATCGAGCCGCCGAAGGGCGACATCTCCGCCGCGGTGGTCACCAACCGGATCGAGCTGGAGTATGGCCTCACCGACCACTGGGACATCGCGCTCTACCATGTGTTCGAGCAGGGGGGCCCCGAGCACGCCTCCCTGCGCTTCGACTCCTGGCGCGTCGAGAGCCGTTACCGCCTGGCCGAGCGGGGAGAGTGGCCCGTGGACGTCATGCTCTACCTCGAGGGCGAGCGGCCCTCCGCGCTCGAAGATCCGTTCGAGCTGGAGGAGAAGCTCATCCTCGCGAAGGACCTCGGCCGCTTCGGGCTGGTGCTGAACCTGGTCGGCGAGCAGAAGATTTTCCGCGGGGCCGAGCGCAAGTGGGAGGTCGACCTGGGCGCTCGCTACGAGGTGGTGCCGCAGCTGCGCATCGCGGCCGAGGCGTGGACCCTCCAGTCCGTGACCTCTACGGGCACCACGCGGAGCTGGTACGCCGGACCGTCGGTCAGCGTCGCGAGCGAGCGGGTCTGGGTCCAGGCCGGCGTGGGCGTGGGGCTCGGCGACTCCTCCAGCGCGTTCCAGTTTCGTTCGGTGCTCGGGTTCAACCTGTGAAGCGCCTGCTCGCTCTCCTCCTGCTGGCGTGCGCGTGCGGCGGAGGCCGCCCGCGCGGGCCGATGAGCGACGGCGAGCGGATGTACCTCGCGAAGTGCACCGCCTGCCACTCCGCCTACGAGCCCGGGGAGCGGACGGCCAAGGCGTGGGTGGCGGCGGTGGACCACATGGAGGCGAGGAAGAAGGTCCATCTCGCTCCCGACGAGCGCGCCCTGATCATGACCTACTTGACCGGGGAGCCGACCGGCGCCGGTCATTCGCCTGGCGCCGGGAGCGATGCGACCGTCCCCAGGCCGTGAAGAGTTCTCCAGAGGTGATCTTTGATGCCGGCTGCGCCTTGCGCGGAGGGCACCCGGCGTAGGAAAATCGGGGCTGGCTGGACGCTCACCTGGACCTACCCCTTGTAAGCCACCCCTCCTCTCAGGTAATCTGTTCAGGCCATTGGTTTGAACCGGGAGAGGCACTTGGCGACACCGAGCCGGCACGAAGTCGAGCACCTGCATCGCCTCATGATGCAGGCCTCGGTCGAGGCATCGCGGCTCGACCGTCGACTGCAGGAAGACCAGAAGCACGACGGCCTGAGCCACTACCTCCATCTGTGGGGGCAGGCGGCTCACGCCCTGCGGGCCGCGGTCGAGCGGGTCCGGAATGAGCTCCAGGCCGGGGGCACGCCGCAGAAACAGGTCGAGACCCTCGTCGGCCTGTTCGAAGACGTGCTGCAGCGGTCGCGCCACTTCGACCTCGACTCCGACCTCAACGACTGCGTCATCGACTGGAAGACCTCCTCGCTTCACCTCGCGCAGGTGTCGGGCAAGCCGCGCGATCCGCTGGTCAAGCTGCTCTCGCACTGGCAGCCGAAGATCGACGAGGCTACCCGTGGTCTGAGCGCCGCGCAGACCACCGGCGGCATGACGCCCGAGAATTGGCGCAAGGTCCGCACGCTGCAGGACTCGCGCGACCGCGCCCGCGAGAAGTACGAGCGGCTGCGGCTCAAGTATCTCGAGGCGGAGCAGACCCACCAGATCCGCACCGGCAGGCAGGCAGTGCAGCCAGCGCCGGGGACTCCGGCGCGCGCTGCGCAGGTGATCGTGCCGCCGTGGGCGCAGGGCGGGAAGCGCGGACCCATCATCGTCAAGCTGCCCGACCAACAGGCGCCTGGACCGGCCGCGCACAGCGGGGCACTGTCCGGCCATGCGCCGCGCGGCAAGGGGCTGCACTCGCTTCCGCGCACGGGCGCGACGCTGCCGCACCTCGGCATGCCGCCGACGCACAAGCCGCCGGTGCACCAAGGCGGGACGCATGCGCAGCCGGCGCAGCAGCAGCAACCCAGGCCGCACGGGCTGCCGGTGCCGCCGCCGCACGGGGCGAATCCACAGCCGGCGCATCCGCAGCACCGGGCCCCGCTCCCTCACGGCGTCCATTCGTTGCAGCCGGTCCATCCGGCGCAGCCGCGACCTGCGCACGGCACCACTCCGGCGCATCCTGCTCCGGGGCATCCCGCGCCGGGGCCGACGGGCGGCCTCCAGCCGCACCATTCCGCGGCGACCCTGCGCGGCGCGCAGCGCCCGGCGCAGCACGGCGGACTCTCTGGCGTCCGCGCGCACGGCCCGCTCCGGGTCTCGCTGGAGAAGACCGATCGGCCCGCCGGCTTCCCCACCGGCACCGACGGCATCGGCCGCGGCAGCCAAAGCGCGCAATTCTTTTTCCGGGCCGATAACTTTGACGGCGCCCTCTCGATCTCGGGCACCACCAGCATCTCACTCGGCTGCAACACCAGGCTCGACGTCGCGCCCTCGCTGCACCTGTTCTCCTCGACGCCCGGCCAGCCGGTGCGCGGGCGGCTGTCGCTCGGACTGGTCTCGAGCGGTGGCCGGCTCGGCTTCGTTTCGCCCCGCAACGCGATTGAGAACGCGCGCAAGGCCGCCACCGACGCGGGGGCGAAGGTAGCCGAGAAGATCGGCCCCATCGGCCGGCAGCTGCAGAAGGCCATCACGGATCTGCTCGCCGAGACCGCGGTCAAGATCTTTACGCGCGCGCAGGCCAACGCGGTCCCTCATCGCCTCCCGTCCCACCAGGCCGGCCACCCGGGCCCGCGGCACCTGCCGGTCGAGCACCATGTCGCGCGGTTCAACCACGCGCTCGGTGGCATCCTCCACGAGGCGCGCTCGGTCAAGGGCGGCGGGGTAAACCGCAACCACCTGCACCACCTCATCGACCGCGAGCACGCCCACCGCGACGGCGTCGCCAGCCGGCTCGAGGCCACGCTCTCGCACCTCGCCACGGCCACCCACCGCACCTTGACCGACTCGAGCGCGGGCGAGTTGCGCAACCACCTCGCGCGGATGGACTCCATCCTGGCGCGGCTGCGCGGCCAGGGCGGCGAGGCGCTACTCGAGGGCGCGCACGAGATCGGCCACATCCTTACGCAGATGGGCTCGATCGCCTCCAGCAAGGGCGGCGCGCTCCACGTCGGGACCTTCCGCAAGCTCATCGACGAGCGGCGCGGCCAGCTGGCGAAGATCGCCGGCGAGGCGCGCAAGGGACAGGGCGCGCACGCGCACAACCATCACGGCCAGCCTTTGCTGCATATGCCCTCCGCGCAGGTGCTGGGCGAGAAGGCCCTGGAGCGCCTGCGCAAGCAGCACCCCGGCCTCGATCAGCTGCTGCGCAATGCCTCGACTTCGCAGCTCGTCCAGGAGTTGGCGAAGGTGGAGAGGGGCGCGCTGCAGGCGCTGGGTGGGAAGGGCCACGTCCACGGGCACCATCACAAGGGCCCGCACCACGGCCTCGGCGGCACTTCGCTCGGCGGTGGAATGGGCGCGGCGCTCGGCGGCGGACACCTCGGCGGGCTCGGCGGTGGCCATCGCGGAGGAACGCTGGGCCACGCGCCAGCGTCGGGCGGGCTGCCCCAGCTGCACGCGCACCACGCGCAGGCGCTGCACCGCGAGATGCAGCGACAAAGCTCGCACCGCAAGCACCACGCCGTGACTCGGGCGCTCACCGAGATGGGCAAGGCGCCCAAGGGCTCGCCGCTGCACGACCTCGCCATCAAGACGGAAGAGCGCCGCACTGCGATGGCCCGGCGCCACGCGCCCACGCGCCACGGCCCGCCGCCGGCCGCCATCACCGCGGCCGCGTTCCAGGAGGTCTTCCGCAGCCACGCCAAAGGGCAGAGTCACGCGGCGCACTTCTCCAGGGGCGGGCCGCTTTACACGCTGCTCGAAGCGACGCAGCGGTCGCACGGCCTGCCGATCCCGAGCATGGCGTCGCACTTCCTCGCCGCGCGCGGCCAGAGCCACATCTTCAACGCGGTGCAGATGTTCCACGGGCTGGTGAAGCAGGGCCACAAGCCGCGCTTCGGCTTCTGGAGCCACCTCAAGGACTCCGTCTCGAACTCGTTCCAGAAGGCGACCAGCGCGGTCACGAACACCGTGAGCCGCGTCGAGCAGGTGGCGCAGCGGTTCGTCGCGCCGGTAGCGGCGGGCATCAGCAGCTTCGCCAACCGCGCGGTCCAGTCCGCGCAGCGCACAGTCGGCGACGTGGTCCATCGCGGCGTCGGGTTCGCGCGCAACGTCTCCCACCGCGTCTCGAACGTCGCCCACCGCGCGGCCAGCTTCGCGCACCGCGTGGGCGACAACGTCTCGCACCTCGCGCACCGCGTGGGCCAGAGCGTCCACAACCTCGGCAGCCGGATCTCCGAGGGCGTTCACGGGCTCGCGCACGCGGCGCAAGGCGCCTGGGACTGGGCCGGCCAGAAGGCGCACGGCAAGGCCGCCTTCGGCCAGTACGCGAAGTTCGGCAACAAGCTGTGGAGCGGCATGCAGCACGGCGCGCACTGGCTGGGCGACAAGGCGGCCGGGCTGGGCCAGGCGGCGTGGCAGGGCGCGAAGAATCTCGGCGCGGCCGAGTGGGCGGGCCTGAAGAAGATGGGCCAGGCCGGCGCCGGCGCGCTCTCGTGGATCGGCAACAAGGTCGGCGGCGCGGCGAGTTGGGTCGGCAACAAGGCGCAAGCGGCCGCGGGCTTCGTCGGCAACCAGGCCCAGAAGGGCCTCGAGTGGGTGAAGAAGACCGGCGTGGTCGGCGCCGTCGGCGGGATGATCAAGAAGGGCCTCTCCACCGCCGGCCACCTCGCGGGCGCGGCGTGGAAGATGTCGCCGCTCGGCATGGCCGTGTCGAAGGGCTGGAACCTGGCCAAGAACCCGCTCAACTCGATCTGGAACAAGACCAAGAACGTCGCGGGCCAGGCCTGGGGGGGCATCAAGAAGGGCTACAAGGCGACCGCGAACTTCCTGCAGAGCCCGGCGGGGCAGTTCCTCGTCACCGGCCTCTCGCTCGCGGCCACCTTCATCCCCGGCGGTCTGATCGTGAAGACGCTGATCGGCGCGGGCATCGGCGCCATCACCGCCATCAGCGAAGGCAAGGACTGGAAAGGCGTCCTCGCCGGCGCGGCGGGCGGAGCGCTCACCGGCGCGCTGCCGTTCCTGAAGATCGGGCCGCTGGCCAAGCTCGGCGTCGGCGCGCTCCAGGGCGCCATCGGGTCGGTCGCGGGCGGCGGCAACTGGAAGGACGCGCTGAAGGGTGCGGCGGGCGGCGCGCTCGACGCCTTCGACCCCGGCGCGCTCAAGCAGCTCAAGAGCGTGAGGATGGCCGGCAAGCTCCTCTCAGGAAAGAGCCTCTCCGCGGCGGAGAAGCTGGCCGGGGGCGCAAGCAAGTTGGGCGGCCCGATCCACGCGCTCGAGCAGGCGATGGCGAACCCGCGCGCCCGCAAGATGGTGCTCGGGCTGGAGAAGGCCGGCGGCAAGGTCGTGCGCGGCGGCATCTACGTGTCGGGCAAGGCGGCCAAGGCGCAGGACATCCTCGACAAGACGCTGGCCCTCGGTGACAAGGCCGACGGCGCGCTCAAGCAGATCCACGACAACGCTCCCGGCGTCGCCAACTTCTTCGGCGACAACGCCGTGGGCCACTTCATCAGCAGCGCGGGCGACCTCGCTGGCAAGGGCGACGAGAAGCTCTCGCACGCGCTCGAGTGGGGCCAGGCGCGGTCGGAGCAGCTCAGCACCTATCGCGGCTACCTCGACAAGGGCCTGAACCTCGTCGGCGTGAAAGATCCCGCCAAGGCGTACGATCGGCAGATGGCCCATCGCTCGGCGCGCGGCGGCAACCTGAGCCCGCTGGCGCAGAGGAAGCTCGAGGACCATCGCCGCAAGCACCCGGAGCTGCACGTGGCGCGCGCGACGGGCAAGCGCGTCCGGGGCGAGGCTCCGGCCCGCCGCCATCGCGCGGCGAATCCGGCGGGCGCCCACGCCCACGCAGCGCACCCGGCGCACGGCGCGCACCCCGTTCACGGCAAGCACGGCGGCGGGGCGGTTCATCACGATCCCGCTCATGCTGGCAGCCACGGTCCAGGCGGTCATGCCTCGGGCGGTACGCACGGCGGCCGATCGACGCATCCGAAGACCGCGCTCGAGCGCGCCCTCAAGCGTGGCCAGCAGCTCAAGAAGCAGGGGCTGCAGGTGGCGGCCGGCGTGCATCACCATCTCGGCAACATCCACGGGATCGTAGCCAAGGGCCTCGAGCACGCCGACAAGATCCAGCACGGCCTCGAGCAGGCGACAAACCTGGCGCGCCAGGGCGCAGGCATCGTCGGCGAGGACACCGAGTTCGGGCAGTACATGCTGCACATGGCCGACCGCGCCGAGCAGGCGCACGGGTACATCGAGCAGGGCCTCGGCTTCGCGCAGGACTTCAACCACAGCCTCGGCAAGATGAACCACGCCGTCGGGCACATCCCGGGCGAGCACCAGGCGGAGCTCGATCGCTACGGCAAGAAGAAGCACGGCGACCACGAGTCGCCGCTCCACCACGCGGTGCACCTCGACGGCAAGCCCGCGCACCGGGGCCACGCCAGCCCTCCGGTGCACGGCCCCCACGCGCCGGGTCACGGCGGCAATCCCCACCCGCTGCACCCCGCGCACCCCGACGTGAAGAAGCCGGCCGGCGAGACGGACGCAGCGCACGCGGCGCGAATGAAGAAGGCGTTCGAGGCCATCGGCAACGTCTCGCGGAGGGTCAACAGCTTCGAGGCGAGGTTCGGGAAGATCGCCGCCAACATCCAGAAACTGCTGCACAGCGGCCTGGCGCAGGCGGCCTCGCTGGAGATGCAGTCGCTGGGCAGCGAATGCGAGGAGATCCAGAAGAATATCCGGACGGCGACCACGCTCGCGCACGGCCACCCCGGCTATGAGAAGGAGATCGAGTTCTACCTGGAGTGGCACGCCCGGGCGCGCGCCAAGGTGCACGGGATGATCGCCGATACCAAGGGTCTCGGGAATGGCGCCGCCATCTCGGGCTTCGGCGTCGATGAACGGCGGCACCCGGACATCTTCCAGAACACGCGCGACATCTACGCCATCCAGGCGAAGGTGAACGCCTTCGGCGAGGCGCTCGCCGATCACGAGGCGCACGCGCACGTCGAGAAGGTGCTCTCCGAGGCGAAGGCGGCCAAGGCGCACCTGGCCGCGCTGAAGAACAAGTACAAAGGCGACAAGGCGGCGCTCGACTTCCTCACCGGCCACGGCATCCAGGACAAGTTGATCGACGAGCAGATCGCGAAGCTCGGCAAGGCGCTCACGGGCGAGCATCACGCGCCGGGCAAGAAGCCCGCGCACCCGCCCGCGCACGTCACGCCGGCGAAGAAGCCCGAGCACCATGTCGACGTGCGCAAGAACATCGAGCACGGCCTCAAGGCGATCGAACGCTACAAAAAACACGCGCTCAAGACCGGGCGGAAGGTCGACCTCGGCCTGGGGAAGATCGAGCACGCGCTGCACACCGGCATGCGCATCGGCCGCAAGGTCGATCACGGGCTGCAGAAAATCTCGGGGCTCGCCGGGCAGGTGGCGGGCTTCCTCGGCGAGGACTCGCCGCTCGGTCACCTCGCCAGCCAGGTGCACGACAACGCGGACGCGGGACACGAGAAGCTGCACGGCGCGCTGAAGCTTGCGCACAAGGGCTCGAAGGACCTGCACAAGGGCCACGCGATCTTCCACAACATCCTCGACCAGGCCGCGGGGCATCACCAGAAGAAGCACGAGGAGAAGCACCCCAGGCACACGGTGCAGCATGGGCCGCACGGGCCCATTCATCACGTCGTGCACCATGGGCCACACGGGCCCGAGCATCACGTCGTGCACCACGGCCCGCACGGACCGGAGCACCACGTCGTGAAGCACGGCCCGCACGGACCCGAGCACCATGTGGTGGCCCACGAACCGGCGCACCACGGGCCGAACGGACCTGCCCACCATGGGCCGCATGGACCGCACCATCACGAGCACGGCATCCATCTGCCCGCGCACCTCAAGCTCCCCAAGGTGCTGCAGGACCTCGTCGACAAGGCGAAGAGCCTGAAGGACTTGCCCGAGTGGCTCAGGCACGAGCTCGGGCTTGGCGGCGGGGGGACGAAGCCGCCTCACGGCAAGCACCACCACCATCATCACCGCCAAGTCGATTCGGAGCCCGCCGCGCCGCCGTCTCCCGGCCCCGCGCCGCATCCGCAGCACAAGAGTGAGATGACGGAGGCCGAGGCGGCGGATCTCGTGCGCCGCGCGAACCTCGCGGTGACCGGATTCGGCAAGGGCGTCACCCACGCCATCCGCGACATCACCGCGATGATGCACGAGGGCCGCACCAAGGACGCCGGCTACCGCGTGCAGGCCGTCTCGGCGGGGAGCGAGCAGACTCGCTTCGATTGCTCACGCGCGGTCCAGCACACCGCGAAATATCCGGCACTGCAGAAGCAGGCGCAGCTCGCCACCCAGCACTACCTCGAGATCCGCGACCACTTCTTCAAGTTCGTCCAGACGCTGCACGGCCTCGCGGGGCAGGCGGACGCCGACGGGCTCGATCCAAAGAAGTATCCCGACCTCGTCGCGCTGCAGGCGGCGATCGGCTCGCTCGAGGTGAAGGTCAACGCGCTCGGCGACGTGAAGAGCGCGGACACGAGGATGCAGTCGGCGGTGGCGCCGCTGAAGAAGGAGGCGACCACGCTGCACAGCCGCCTCGGCGCCGCGAAGGCGAAGTACCAGAAGGATCCACCCGCCGAGACCGCCATCGAGGCGATGTGGTCGAAGCTCGGCCGCCTGCAGCGAATCCTCGGGGGCCACGCCGACAAGGGGAACGTCGACAAGGGCGACCAGGGGCTCGGCGTCGATCCGCACCACGCGCCCAGGAAACCGCACAGGCGCACGCATCACCGCGGCCACGGCAAGCACCGCAAGCACGATCCGGTCGACGACCTGGTCAACGGCATTCTCGACGACAACCGCATCCACGTGAACCGTGGGGGCAACCGCGGCGATGTCGAGCAGCACGACGGGCAGGACGTCGATGCGGCCGCGATCGACACGTGGCTCGGCGCGGGACATGGCGTCGAGCTCTTCTCGCAGGTCTTCGGCGCGTTCCTCCCGGCGGAAGGCGCGTCCGGCGGACACCAGGGAAACGGCCGACATCACGATCACGGCGGATCACAGGGACCTGGCGGTCACGGCGGCGGAGGCAATCACGAGCTGCTTGTCCTTCACCACGAGCCTCCCGTCCCGGGCGGCATCCTGGTGAGCCCGCAGGACCCTGGCGGCCACCCGGTGGACCCGCACGGCCACGGCGTTCCGCACCACCTCGACCCGCAGGGGCACGGCCCGCACCCGCACCACCACCGCAGGCGGGGCGGTGGCATCCGCGGGCGCATCGGCAGGCTGATCCCCGGCAAGGGGGACGGCTTCTTCCACAGCCTCTTCGACAAGCTGCACGGCTTCGCCGACCGGATCGGCAGCTGGGCGCACAAGGGTGCGAGCCTGCTCGGCAGGGGCATGCACCTCGCCGAAGAGGGCATGCACGGCCTCGGCATGATTGAGGGCGCAGCGGAAAAGGTGCAAGGGTTCGCAGGCAAGGCGGAGGGCTTCCTCAACAAGCTGCACCTCGGCAAGGCCGCGAGCTTCGCTCACCAGATCGGCGGCGCCGCGGGCTTCGTCGACAAGGAAGCGCTGCTCCTCCACGGCGGCCTGAAGAAGGCCGACCACTGGATGGGCGTCGGCAAGCAGGATCTCGGCTCGGCGGAGAAGTTCTCCAACCGGGCGGGCAGGGCCTTTGCCCGCGCCGAGCAGGGCCACCTCGGCGGGATGCTGCACCTGTTCATGGCGTCGAAGAACGGCGACGGCATCGACGGCAAGCTCGCGCCGGAGAAGGCCAGGCTGACGTCGATGTTCGACGAACCGCGGCGTCTGGACCTCGGCACCATGAGCCGGATGGAGGGCTTCCTCGGCGGGGACTTCAGCGGCGTGCGTCTGCACACCGGCCCGGGCGCGGCGCAGATCACCGGCCGCTACAACGCCGAAGCCGTCACGGTGAAGGACCACATCTTCTTCGCGCCGGGGCGGTTCAACACGCAGTCGGTGGAAGGCCAGAAGCTGTTGGCGCACGAGCTCACGCACGTGCTGCAGCGCGGGCGGCCCAACCTCGACGTCCGCACGGCCGAGAGCGAGGCGCTCGGATCCGAGCGCCGCTACGGATCGCCGCAGATGGAGACGCTCAACCTCGGCAAGCCGACGGCGGACTTCAAGCTCGCGGACGGCGAGGGTCTGGGGTCGTCGAGCGGCGTGCACACCGCCAAGCGCAACCGCAGCCGCGGCCACGAAGCCGGAGGCAAGGACAACCTCCCGGACGGCGAGGAGTTCATCGATCGCGTGTCGGGCCGGGTCTACGAGCTGCTCATGGAAGAGCTCGAGGCCAGCTTCGAGTCGCGCTAGGCGGTGGTTTTCTTGCGGCAGCGAGAAGCCGGTGTAGCGTCGGCGGCGTGCTGGAAAAGATTCGCGCGCTGTCGCCGCCGCAGCGGCTGGTCGCCGGCGCGGCCCTGGTTTCGCTGGCGCTTACCGGGCTGTCGCTCGCGGACTCGCGAGGACTCGCGCGGCTGGGCAAGCTCGACCGCGACCTCGCGCGCCAGGAGCAGCTGAACCAGCAGCTGCGCGATGAGAACGCGGCGCTGGCGAAGACAGTGAAGTCTCTTTCACCGCCAGTGAACGACGCCGCGCTGGAGAAGGCCGCGCGCGAGCAGCTCGGCTTCGTCCGTCCGGACGAGGTCGTCTTCAAGTTCGAGTGAGCTTGAATATGGCGCTGACGCGACACTCGGCGGCAGAGAGGCGGGCCGCGCTGGCGGCGATTCCGCTCGCCCTCACGGCGCTGGTCGTGCTGCTCGTCTGCGGCGGCTTCAGCGGCGCGCGCCTGTGGCCATGGGTACTGCTGATCGGCACCGGGCTGATCGCGCTCGGCCGCTTCGCGCTCGCGGGCAGGATGCCGCCGGCGCAGTCGGTCGAGTGCGGGCTGCTGGCCGCGGTGGCGGCGCTGGCGCTGACCGACGTGAGCCAGGGCCTCGCGAGCCCGCTCCTCTACCTGCTCGGCGCGGGCTACGTGCTGGCGCTGCCGGTGAGGCGCGGCGTGCCGCTGATCGGCGCCATGCTCGGCCTCGATCTCGGCATGACGCTCGCGCGGGGCGGCGAGCTGCTGGTGCCGGGAGTGCACGCGGGCTTCACCATCCTCTTCGCCGCGCTTTACCACGCGCTGCTCGGCGCGCGCCTCGTCGCCGCCCGCAAGGCCGAGCGCGAGGCGGTGAAGAAGCGCATCGCCGAAGCCGAGCAGAGCGCGCGCGAGCTGCGCCTGGTCGCCACCGCCGACGAAGGCGGGGATCGCCACCTGCTCGCTGGCGTCGCCGAAGTCGAGGAGGTGCTGCGCGGCACGCTGGCGGTGGCTGAGGCAGCGCTCAAGCCCCACGCGGTGGCCATCTTCCTGCTCAGCCCCGACGGCGAGAGCCTGCGGCTGCGTGAGTGCCTGTCTCAGGAGGACGGCCTGTTCCGCGGGCCGCTCTCGTCGAAGGAGGGGGCGCTCGGCGCGGTGGTGTCTGCGGGCCGCTCCGTGCGGCTCGAGGGCGACGGCCCGGCGCTCAGCTATTACGAGGGCGTCCCGGAGATCAGCTGCTTCTGCGGCGTGCCGCTGGCCGAACGCGGGGACGGTCCAGTCATCGGTGCGCTCGTCGCCGACCGCGCCGCGGCGTTCTCCTCCGACGACGAGCGCGTGCTGGTGGCGCTCGCCGCCGAGGCCGTGCGCGCCATCGAGGCCGAGCGGCTGCTCGGCGCGGTCCGCCGGGAGAAGGAGGAGAAGGCGCGCTTCTTCAAGGCGCTCGAGGAGCTGAACCGCACCACCACGCTCGCGCAGGCGGCGGAGACCGCGGTGCTGCAGGCGCGGAGGATGTGCCCCGCGCTCGATCTCTGCGCAGTGACGCTGAGCGACTCCGCCACCGGCCGGGTGCGGCACCGCGTTCTCGCGGTCGACGGCGACGCGGCGCAGGCGCTGCGCGAGCTGTCCTTTGCCGACAACGCGGGCCTGGTCTCGAACGTCGTCAAGCTCGGCGCGCCGCTGCCGGGGCGCGATCTGGGCGCGATGGATCGGGTAGTGATCTTCGACAACGCCACGGTGGTGCGCGGGCTCGCGTCGCTCAAGATCTTCCCGCTCCGCGCTGGCGATGCCACGGTGGGCGCGCTGGTGTGCGGCTCGCGCGCAAAGGGCGCGCTCTCCGAGAGCAGTCAGAAAGAGCTGTCCATGCTCGCGCTGCAGGCCGCCGAGGCGCTGGTGCGCACGCGGCTCTACGAGCAGGCCGAGAAGCTCGCCACCATCGATGGCCTGACCGGGCTCTCGAATCGGCGGACCTTGAACACGCAGCTCGCGGCGCGGCTGCGCGAGGCGCAGCGCTACCAGCGCCCGCTCGCGTTCCTGCTGCTCGACGTCGATCACTTCAAGAAGGTGAACGACACCTACGGCCACCCGGCCGGCGACGCCGTGCTCAAGGGAGTGGCCCGCATCGCGCAGAAGCAGGCGCGCGAGACGGACCTGGTGGCGCGCTACGGCGGCGAGGAGATGGCGCTGGTCCTCCCCGAGACCGACCTGCGCGGCGCGCTGGTCATCGCCGAGCGAGTCCGGGCGGCCTGCGCCGCGCAGCCGCACGCGACCGAGCAGGGCGCCATCAAGGTCACGCTCAGCGTCGGCGTCTCGGTCTGGCAGCCCGGTTCAGGCGGGGGCGTCACGCCCGAGGAGTTGCTCGAGCGCGCCGATCGGGCGCTTTACCGGGCCAAGCAGGGGGGCCGCAACCGCGTCGAGGGTCCGCGCGGGAAGGCGGCCGCGTAGGCGTTTCTCGCTTCGCTTCCGGCATCGCCCGATCTACGCTCGATCAGCCGAGCAACCGGGGAGGCGAGTTGAGAAAGAATTACGTCCTCGACACCAACGTCCTGCTCCACGACCCACGCGCGCTCTTCCAGTTCAAAGACAACAACGTCATCATCCCGATCTACGTTGTTGAAGAGATCGACAAGTTCAAGCGCGACCTCTCGGAGCTCGGCCGCAACGCGCGGCAGGTCTCGCGCGACCTCGATCACTTCCGGGAAGAGGGCGGGTCGCTGACCGAGGGCGTCCAGCTCGAGGGTGGCGGCGCGCTGCGGGTGATGTTCACCCAGAAGGAGCTGCCCAAGCAGTTCCTCAACTCGCATCTGGTGGACAACCGCATCCTCGCGCTCGCGACCGACCTCAAGGAGCGCGAGCCCGAGACGCGGCTGGTCTTCGTCACCAAGGACATCAACCTCCGCATCCGCGCCGATGCGCTCGGCCTGCCGACGGAGGACTACGAAAACGACAAGATCGAAAACGCCGAGATATACATGGGCGTGCGCGAGGTGGACGTCGCCCGGAGCGACATCGACTCGTTCTACGCGCACGGCGAGCTGGCGCTGCCCGAGGGCGTGCCGGTCTGCCCCAACGAGTTCGCGCTGCTCAAGGATCGCGAGGCGCCGAACCACACCGCCCTGTCGAAGTTCAACGCCACCAAGGGCAAGTTCGTCCCGCTGCTCAAGTCGCTGAAAGAGGGCGCCTGGGGCCTGCGACCGCGCAACAAGGAGCAGAGCTTCGCGCTCGATCTGCTGCTCAACGACGAGATCAAGCTGGTCACCATCGTCGGCAAGGCGGGCACCGGCAAGACGCTGCTCGCCATCGCCGCGGGCCTGCAGAAGACGATGGAAGAGCAGGTCTTCCAGAAGATGCTGGTCTCGCGCCCGGTGTTTCCGCTCGGCAAGGACATCGGTTACCTGCCCGGCACCGTGGAGGACAAGCTGAACCCGTGGATGCAGCCCATCTACGACAACGTCGAGTTCCTTATGGGCCTCTCTCGCGCCGACAAGAAAGCCGGGCGCAGCTATCGTGAGCTGGTGGATCTCGGGCTGGTCGCGATCGAGCCGCTGACCTATATCCGCGGGCGCAGCATTCCGAATCAGTACATGATCATCGACGAGGCGCAAAACCTCACGCCGCACGAGGTGAAGACCATCATCACGCGCGTCGGCGACAATACGAAAATCGTGCTCACCGGCGACCCTTACCAGATCGATAATCCATACGTGGACTCGACCAACAACGGGCTCGTGCACGTGGTCAACAAGTTCAAGAACGAGAAGCTGGCAGGGCACATCACGCTGACGAAAGGCGAGCGCAGCGCCCTTGCGGAGCTGGCCTCAAATCTATTGTGAGCGGCGCCCCCCCGCCTCCGCTGATCAGCTACCCGACGCACTACACCTTCAAGGCCATGGGCCTCGCCAGCCCCGAGCTGAAGGCGCGCATCCTGCAGCACGTGAGCGCGGTGCTGGGGCCCGTCGAGGAAAGCTCGATCACGGTGCGGCCCTCGAGCGCGGGCAAGTATGAGAGCGTGAGCGTCCATGTGTTTCTCAACTCCGAGGACCAGCGGCGCCGCATCTACCAGGCCTTCCACGCCGACAAGTCGATCGTCTGGTACGTCTGAGCGGCTGGTTGCTTCGCTCGCGCGCTAGGCCTTGAAATCGAGCAGCTCGAGAGGGCGCTCGGCCATCTCCAGCACGATCTCGCGGCGGTAGCCCTCGGCGTCGCCGCCGACCTGCAGCGGCATCTTGCGGTCGAAGCGGATCAATACCTTGTCGCAGTGGAAGTCCAGGATGCCGGTGCGCGGCGTCCCGCCCTTCCAGAGGGTGCGCAGGTTGCCGAGGATCTTCGCCACGCTCATCGCGGTGAGGCGCAGCTGGAACCGGCCTGGCGCCCGCAGGGCGTGCGGGAAGATCTGGAAGCCGTAGCCGTAGCAGGGAACAGTGCCCGCGGCGGCGAGCCGGCAGGGGCCCCGGTAGAGGATCTCGCCGTGCTCGATCTCGCGGCCGAGCGGCTTGCCGTCCGGGCCGATTTGCTGCGCGGACGATCCCAGGTTGACGATCTCGACGTTGGGGACGTCGCGCTGGGAGAGCACGGTGGGAATGGTCTTGCCGACCACCGACCAGAAGTAGCCGAGACCGCCCACGCCGGCGAACTCGAGCTTGCCGCCCTTGAGGCGGGACTTCAGGCACACGTAGTCATTGAGGATGGCGGCGTCGAGGCCGACGCCAGCGAAGGGCGCGCGCTTGCCTTCGTGCGAGAGAAGGTGAAGCGGGCGCGTCACGGAGCACTCGCCCGAGCGCGTGCGGAGGATGTCCTCGACCACGCCAATGCGACTCGCGCTCGCGCCCGCATAGTGTGCGAGCGCATTGCCGGTGCCGAGCTTGAGGACGCCGAAGCGCGGGAGCCGCACAGCCTGCGGGGCGAGTTGCAGCGCGGCCCCGCGAGCAGAGAATGCCTGCGCGCCGACCGCCGCAGCCTCCTCGAAGAGGCAGTTCACGTAGCCGACGAAGGTGCCGTCGCCGCCACCCGTGAGCACGGTGCGGTAGCCGCGCTCGAGCACGGTGCGGGCGATGGTTCGCGCCTCGTCGAAGCTGCGTGAGTAGAAAAGATCCTCGGCGGGGACGAAGTTCTCGAGCTCGCGGCGCAGGCCTTCGGAGACGGCCTTCGCATTCGCGTTGAGCAGGACGGCGACGCGATCGTTCTGGTGACGCGCTCTCGGTAGATGCTCGACGTTGCCCATTCGTTCGGTGCTCCTCGCAAGGTGGCCGTCGTTTGCCGCGCAATGATGGGAAGCAAACGTGAGGCCGAATCCCGCTGCGCCGCGTCAGTCTCGAAATACGAAACAAAACGGTCACTTGGATTTATTGCAGGTGGGCGCAAGCTCACACGGGAAGCTGCCAGGCGCGCATCGGTGGTGGCGGTGCGTAGCTGAATACGCGCCGGTCACGCAGATCGGGCGGACGGGCGATCCCTCCTCTTTAATCTTGGCGATCTGCTCGGTTGAGCGTAGAGAGGACGCTCCTCGTCATCGGAGGGGTTGAATGAAGGTGTTTCTCACCGGGGGTAGCGGGTACATCGGTAGCGCGGTCGCGCTTCGCCTGAAGAAGGCGGGTCACGACGTGCTGGCGCTGGTGCGCTCGGAGGAAAAGGGGGCCGCGCTCAAGGCGGCCGGCATCAAGCTCGTCGTCGGCGAGCTCGGAAAGCCAGCGGGCTATGCTGCCGCGGCCTACGGGGTCGCCGCCATCGTTCACGTCGCGCAGGAGCAGAGCGCGGAGGCGGTGGAGCTCGACAAGAAGACCATCGCCAACGCGCGCGAACTGCTGCACGGCAAGGTGGGCGGCACGTTCGTCTACACCAGCGGCTGCTGGGTGCACGGCGATACCGAAGGCGCCGCCGACGAGTCGGCCCCGCTCAACCCCGCCCAGATGGTGGCGTGGCGCCCGGCGCACGAGCAGCTCGCGCTCGGTATGGCGAAAGACGGAATCCGCGCGGTGGTGGTGCGGCCCGGCATCGTTTATGGCGGCGCGCGCGGCGGCATCCCGGCCACCTTCTTCGGCACCGCGCAGAAGCAGGGCGCGGCGACCCTGTTCGGCGAAGGCGCGAACCACTGGCCGATGGTGCACGTGGACGACCTGGCGGAGCTGTATGTCCGGCTGGTCGAGCGCGCGCCGGCGGGCTCGATCTTCAACGCCGTCGATGCCTCGGAGCATACGCAGCGCGAGATCGCCGAGGCGGCGTCCCGCGCGGCCGGCAAGGACGGCAAGGTCCTGGCGACGCCGGTCGATGCGGGCAACCTCTTCGGCGAGGCGCTCGCGCTCGACCAGCGTCTGTCGAGCGAGAAGGCGCGCAGCGAGCTCGACTGGCGCCCGCGCCACGAAAGCTTCGTTGCCGAGGCGCCCGTCCTGTTCCAGCAGTGGCACGCGGCGCAGTAGCACCGCGCTCGCGTCGCATTCGCAGCAGCACAACACGGCGGCCGGAGCTCACTTGGTCGTGAGCGCCGGCCTCGCCGTTTTGGGAGCTCAGGTGACCGTGAGCGCCGGCGCGATGGCGTCGAGGATGGCGCGATCTCCCTGGATGGCGACGCGCTGCGAGTAGAGCTGCAGGCCACGCAGGCCGCCCAACTCCTCCCCGCCGCCCGCGTGGCCCGGCCCGCCGTGCACCAGCTGCGGCAGCACCGTGCCGGGGCCGAAGGTTTGACCTGCAACCTTCTCGCTGCCGAGGTAGATGCGGCCGTGGTAGGGCGCGATCGAGAGCACCAACTCGCGCAGGAAGGTGCGGTCGTCGCTGTAGGCCGAGCAGACCAGCCCGCCGCCGCCGCGCCTCACCAGCTGCGCAGCCATCGACGCCGAAGGCGCGAGCGTAGCCACCGGCCCGAACACCTCGTCCGTGTGCATCACCTTCGCGGCCGCGGCGTCGCGCGCGACCAGCAGCACCGGACCGACGAAGAAGCCTTTGCCCTCGGGCGCGAGCGCCTTCACCGAGCCGTCGCCGCCGAAGACCGTCTCGGACTCGGCGGCGAGCTTTTTGATTCCGGCGCGGATGTCGTGCAGCTGATCGGCAGTCGAGAGCGGGCCCATGGTCACCTCGGCGCGCGCGGGGTCGCCGACGCGCACGGAGCCCAGCCTCTCGATCAACGCCTCCTGCGCCGGCAAAAGCTGCACCTCGTCCACGAAGATGCGCCGCACGGCGGTGCACTTCTGCCCCGCCTTCTGCGTGATGTCGCGCGCGACGTCGGCGACGAAGAGATCCCAGGTCGCGCTACCAGGCCGCACATCGGGCCCGAGCACCGCGGCGTTGAGCGAGTCGGCCTCGACGTTGAGCTTGACGCCGCGGCGGCCGAGCTGATCGCGCAGCTTGTTCGCCGTTTGCGAAGAGCCGGTGAAGGCCACCACGTCCTGGGGCCCGAGCCGGTCGAGCAGGTCGCCGGGAGCGCCGCAGAGGAAGGAGAAGGTCCCGGGCGGCAGCGCCCTGGTCTCCACGGCGATCTCCGCCAGCCGGTGCGCCACCAGCGCCGTCGAGGTGGCAGGCTTGGAGATGACCGGCATGCCCGCGAGCAGCGCGGTCGCCGCCTTCTCCGCCGTCCCCCAGCAGGGGAAGTTGAAGGCGTTGATGTGCACCGCCACGCCGTCGCGCGGGACGAAAAGGTGCATGCCCACGTAGCGCGAGGTGCGGCCGAGCTGGAGCGGCTCGCCGTCGCGCAGCGTCTTGAGCGAGCCCAGTTGGGCGCCCAGGTCGGCGTAGTGGGCGAGGGTGCCGATGGCGCCGTCGATGTCGAACTTGGCATCGCCGCGGGTGTTGCCGCCGTTGGCCATGGCGAGCGCGATCAGCTCGTCGCGGCGCCCGTACAGCGCCTTCGACCAGACGCGGAGGATCTCGCCGCGCTGGGCGAAGGTGAGCTCGCGCAGGGCCGGGCCACCGGCCGAGCGCGCGTACTCGAGCGCCGCGCCCAGGTCGATGCCCGCGGTCGAGGTCTGCGCGAGCGGCTCCTCGGTGGCGGGGTTGAGCAGGGTGGCAAGCGGGCCCTGACCTTCGATCCAGCGATCCTGCACGTAGCTGCGCAGCGTGGTCGGCATGGCGCGGGTGGTAGCAAAAAGCGCTGCCGGGCGCCACCTCACCGCGAACCGGCGGCCGCCCTGAAGAGACTTCGACCGCAGCAGCGCAGAGCACGCGGGGAAGTTGAGCGGGGGCACTGAGACCTCACTGCACCCGCACTTCGGGTGCAATGCGCTTTCAGTGAGAAGCTGCTGCCGGGGCAGGTTATGGTGCGGCGGGAGGCGGCGGCCTGGCGGGGAGGTCGGGCGGCGGCGCGATCCGGCTGTGCGGCGGCGCGGGTGGCGGCCGCAGCAGCGGCGTGGGCATCTCGGCGAGCGCGTACGCGACCCAGGCGAACACCGCTGCGTTCGAGGCGAGCGCCTGCGGCTCCACCTTGTCGAAGGTGTCCGCCGCGCTGTGGTGGTAGTCGAAGTAGTGCGTCGCGTCCTGCTGGACCGAGATGAACGGCACGCGCGCCGCCCCGAGCGGGCCGATATCCGAGCCGCCGTCGCCGCCCTCGGCCGCCTCTCCGATTCCCAGCGTCTCGAGCGGCGCGAGCCATTCCTTCATCGCCCGCGCGCCGCCTTCGCCCGCGCGCACGCTGAGCGCGAGAGGCCGCCCCGCGCCGCTGTCCGCCTCCATCGCCGCGACGTGACCGTTGAGCTCTCCCTGGTGCGCCTCGACGTAGCCCTTGCCTCCGCGGCTGCCGTTCTCCTCGTTCATGTAGAGGACCACGCGGACGGTGCGGCGCGGCGCCTGCGGCAGACGCGCGATCAGGCGGCCCGCCTCCATCACGATGGCCACGCCCGCGCCGTCGTCGATGGCGCCGGTCGCCAGGTCCCACGAGTCGAGATGCGCAGCCAGCAGCACCACCTCGCCCGGCTTCTCGCGGCCACGGACCTCGCCGACCACGTTCGCCGACTCGACGTCGGGCAGGGTGCGGCAGCCGAGCGCGAGCCGCACCCGCACCGGGCCGCGCGCGAGCAGGCGGTGGAGCAGCTCCGCGTCCTCGACCGAGACGGCCACGCCCGGCGAGGTGGGCGCGCCCGGCTCGTAGATGGTGACGCCGGTGTGCGGCGTGCGCAGCGAGGCGGTCGCGAGCGAGCGCAGGAGCACGCCTGCGGCTCCTGCCTTCGCCGCCGCCGCCGGGCCGAAGACGCGCAGATCGACGAACTCGCCGTAGCCCTTCGACGTGGTCATGGTGTGATTGAGGAAGATGAGCTTGCCGCGCGCCTTCTCTCCGAGCGCGGCGATCTCAGGCAGCGTGCGTGCCTCGATCACCTCGGCGGTGATGCCGCCGGCCGGCGTGCCGACGCTGCCACCGAGCGCCGTCAGCGAAAGCGGGTGGCCGGCCATCCGGTCCGAGGCGAGGATCTCGCCGCGCTCCTCGCCGCGCACCCAGTGGGGAACCATCACCTTCTCGAGGTGGGCCGCGAGTCCGTCCTCCTTGAAGCGCGCGAGGCCCCAGCGCACCGCGGCCTCGGCGCCGGCCGAGCCGGAGAGGCGCGGGCCGACCGTCTCGGTGAGATCGGCGAGGCGCTCGTAAGCGAGGTTGTCGGAGAGCGCGCCGCCGATGATGCGGGCGGCTGCGTCGGAGGATGCGACCGGAGCGAGCAGCAGGAGGGCAAGGAGCATGGGGCTCGTTCTAACAGGATCTACTTGGCCGTCACCGTGACCTGGTAGATCGACTTCGCGTAGCGGGTGTTCAGCAAGCTGCAGACGGTCTTGCCCTCGTGCGCGCCGGTCAGCTGCAGTCCCTCCGCGGTGATTTTGGGCTGCACCACCGCGAGGTCGTCGCAGACGAGTTGCAGCGGTGCGCCGGACGAGGGCAAGGTCCTGGTTTCACCGACGGCGAGCCGGATCTGCGTCGTCGCCGTGGCCTGGCCGAGGAGCAGTGCGAGCAGCAGGGAGGACATGCAGCGAAGCCTAGCGGGCTCGGAGGCAGGACGAAAGGCATAAGACGGTCGCGGGGTTCCTGGCCGCTCGCTTGCGCATCGACCGTGCCGGCGCGATGCTGCGGCTATGGGTCGATATCAGGAAGAGTTCCGCCGCTCGCTCGACGATCCGGAAGGCTTCTGGGGCGACGCGGCGAAAGCCATTCGTTGGGACGAGCCACCGGAGCGCGTGCTCGACCGGACGCGGCCGAACTTCGCGCGCTGGTTCCCCGGCGGCCGCCTCAACACCTGCTTCAATGCGCTCGACCGGCATGTCGAGGAGGGGCGCGGCGATCAGCTCGCGCTCATCTACGACAGCCCCGTCGCCGCCAAGGTCGAGCGCTTCACCTATGCCGAGTTGCGGGACGAGGTCGCGCGCTTCGCCGGCGGGCTCGCGCGGCTCGGCGTGATCAAAGGCGACCGCGTCGTCATCTACATGCCGATGGTGCCGCAGGCGGTGATCTCCATGCTCGCCTGCGCGCGCCTGGGCGCGGTGCACTCGGTGGTGTTCGGCGGCTTCGCCGCGCACGAGTTGGCCGCGCGCATCGACCACGCCCGCCCGCGCGTGGTCCTGTGCGCCTCCTGCGGCATCGACGCCACGCGCGTGCTGCCCTACAAGCCGCTGGTCGACAAGGCCATCGAGGCCTCGCGTCATAAGCCCGAGCGCGTGGTCGTCCTGCAACGCCCCGAGGTCCGGGCGGAGCTGACGCCGGGCCGCGACCTCACCTGGGACGAGGCGCTGCAGGGCGTCGAGCCCGCCGCCTGCGTCTCGGTCGAGGCGACCGACCCGCTCTACATCCTCTACACGAGCGGCACCACCGGGCACCCCAAGGGCGTGGTGCGCGACAACGGCGGCCACGCGGTGGCGCTGCGCTGGAGCATGGAGTTCATCTACGACGCCAGACCCGGCGAGACCTTCTGGACCGCGAGCGACATCGGCTGGGTGGTGGGACACTCGTACATCGTCTACGGGCCGCTGCTGCGCGGCTGCACCACCGTGCTCTACGAGGGCAAGCCGGTCGGCACGCCCGACGCGGGCGCGTTCTGGCGAGTGGTGCGCGACCACCAGGTGCGGACGCTCTTCACCGCGCCCACGGCCTTCCGTGCCATCAAGCGCGAAGATCCCACCGGCGCGAAGCTGCGCCCGCAGCGGCCGTCGGAGTCTTTGCGGGCGCTCTTCCTGGCCGGCGAGCGCTGCGATCCCGATACCCTGCTCTGGGCGCGCGAGCAGCTGGGCGTCCCGGTCATCGATCACTGGTGGCAGACCGAGACCGGCTGGCCGGTGGCGGCGAACCCCATCGGCCTCGAGACCTTCCCGATCAAGCCCGGCTCGGCGACCAAGCCGATGCCCGGCTACGACGTGCGCGTGGTGGACGACGGCGGGAACGATCAGCCCGCCGGCGAGAGCGGCGCCATCGCCATCCGCCTGCCGCTGCCGCCCGGCTGCCTGCAGACGCTCTACCAGGACGACGCGGGCTACGAGCGCGGGTATCTGACTCGATATCCCGGCCATTACCTGACCGGCGATGGCGGGTTCTTCGATAGCGACGGTTATCTATCGATCATGGGCCGTATCGACGACGTCATCAACGTCGCCGGGCACCGGCTCTCGACCGGCGCGATGGAGGAGATCCTCGCCTCGCACCACGAGGTGGCCGAGTGCGCGGTGGTTGGCGTCGCCGACGCGCTCAAGGGCGAGGTGCCGGTGGGCTTCGTGGTGCTCAAGCAGGGCGTGGAGCGCACTGAGGCCGAGGTGGTGGGCGAGCTGGTCGCGCTGGTCCGCGAGCGGCTCGGACCGGTGGCGTTCTTCAAGACGGCCTCGGTGGTGAAGCGCCTGCCCAAGACGCGCTCGGGAAAGATCCTCCGCGGCACCATGCGCAAGATCGCCGACGGGGTGCAGTACACGCTGCCGCCCACCATCGAGGACCCGGCCACGCTCGACGAGATCCGCGAGTCGCTCGCGCAGCTGGGCTATCCGCGGGTGGCGCAGGAAGCGCCCGCTCCATAGCTTTGCGCGCATGGCCTCAGGACCTGTGCAGGAGCATGCTGACACCATCGCGGACATTCACCGCGAGGTGATCAGTGGCCTGAGCGCGCACCAGCGTGGCGTCGAGCGCCTGACCGCCTGGCTCGGCCGCCCGCGCACGCTCTATGTCATCGTGGCGGTGATTCTGGGCTGGTCCGCGGCGAACCTGCTCGCTGCGCGCGGCTGGGACCCTTCGCCATTTCCCCTGCTGCAGGGCTTGGTCAGCGCCGCAGCGCTGGTCACCACGACGATGGTGCTGATCACGCAGAACCGCCTCTCGCGCCACAACGAGCGCCGAGCGCAGCTCGACCTGCACATCAATCTGTTGGCCGAGCAGCGCTCGGCGAAGCTGATCGCGCTGATCGAGGAGCTGCGCCGCGACTCTCCCTCGGTCAAGGACCGCCACGACCCGGAGGCCGAGGCGCTGCAGCAGCCGTCCGACGCGCGCGACGTGCTGGCGACGCTGGAAGAGTCGATCGACTCTGAGCAGTAGTTTAGGGTGGAGGCATGCAATCGCTGACCGATGCCGAGCTCTGGGAGCTCGAGGCCGAGGCCAAGGCGATGGCTGCCTACGCGCTCGACGAGGCCGACGTGCGCGTGGTGCAGCTCCGCCAGCGCGCCTTCGGCGAGCTGCGCGAGCTGCGCGCCGAAGCGGTCGAGTTGCGCGAGCGCGCCCGAATCCAGAAGCAGCATCTCGACAATGCCAACGCGCAGCTGGCCCTGCTGCGGGAGCGCTGAATCGAGTCCGCCGCGCGGGGGCTGCAGCGCGGGCTCGTCAGCGCGTCTGGCGCGCCGCCCGCAGCTTCTCGCGGACGATCCAGGCGCGCACCTGCGCCTCGAGCAGGTCGAGCGGCACCGAGCCGTTGCCCAGCACCTGATCGTGAAAAGCACGGACGTCGAAGCCCGCGCCCAGCTCGCGCGTCGCCAGCGCCCGCAGCTCCTTCAGCTTGAGCTCTCCGATCTTGTACGCGAGCGCCTGCCCCGCATTGACGAGATACCGGTCAATCTCGACCTCGATGTCGTGCTCCGTCTTTGCCGAGTTGTCCCTGAAATAGGCGATCGCCTGCTCCCGGCTCCAGCCCAGCGAATGCATCCCGGTATCGACCACGAGCCGGATCGCCCGCCACATCTCATAGGTGAGCTGGCCATACTTTGAATAAGGGTCCTGATACATACCCAGCTCGGTACCCAGGCTCTCGGCATACAGGCCCCAGCCCTCGGTGAAGGCGATGAAGTGCGTGCTGTGGCGGAACGGCGGAACGTTCTCGAGCTCCTGCTCGAGCGCGATCTGTAAATGATGGCCCGGCACCGACTCGTGAAGGGACAGCGCTTCCATCTCCCACTTCGGGCGGGTGTCGAGAGCATAGGTATTGACGAAGTAGCTGCCGGCGCGCGGCACCTCGGGCGAGCCCTGCCGATAGTAGGCGGTGGTCTGCGATTTAGCCGAGAACGCCGGGATCTCCACCACGCCATAGGGAAGACGGGGCAGCTTGCCAAAGAGCTTGACCAATTCTGGATCGATCCGCTTGGCGATATCGCGATAAGCGCGTACCAGCTCGTCTTTGTCGGTGAAAAAGAACCGCGGATCGGTGCGGAGGAACTTCGCGAAACCGGCGAAGTTGCCCTTGAACCCGGACGACGACATCACCTGGTCCATCTCGCCGCGGATGCGCTTCACCTCCGAGAGCCCCAAAGCGTGGATCTGCTGCGGCGTCAGCGAGGTGGTGGTCTCGCGCTTGACCCGCTGCGCATACCAGGCCGCGCCGTCGGGCAGCGCCGAGAAACCCACGGTCTCGCGCGCTCTGGGGATATAGGTATCGACAAGATACTTCCGAAGCTTTGCATAGGCCGGGACGAGCTGCTCGCGATAGAGCTTGATCGCCTGGTCGCGGCCCTCCGGCTGCTTGCGAAAGGCTTTCAGCAGCGGGCTCTCCAGCGGGTCGGCCGGCGTCTGCGCCTCGAGCTGCGCGGGCACGTCGCGCAGCACCACCCTGGGCGGCGTCACGCCCGCGGCGAGGCCGCGCTGCAAGAGCGCCTGGGTCTGCGCCAGTCGAAGAGGAATGCCTCTGAGCCGCGCGAGCAGGTCCTGGGTGTCGCGCGCCGTCTTTTGCGGCATGACCTCGAAGAGATCGGAGAGATATTGCGGACCCGACAGCTGCGAGAGGGGGAGCAACTCGGTCGGGAACCGCGCGTCGGCCGCGTCGTCCTCGGCATTGCGGAGGAAGAGGTCATAGCTGAGCTGGTCTTCGGGCCCGAGCTTGCTGCGGTCGATCGATTGGACGACTTTCGGCAGCGCCGCGGCCTCGCCCTTGCGCCGTGCGATGGCCTCGGGAGACAGGTCGGTGAAGCGATCGTTCTGGCCCGGATAGCCGCGGAAAGTGGCCGCCTCGGGATGGTCGATGTTCTCGTGGCGCCACGCCAAATCGAAGAGCTGGCGAAGCCGCTGCGGCTCAGGCGCCTTTGAGGCGGCGATCGACTGGAGGTCCTGCTGGAAGTCGACGACGGCAACCAATGCGAGCGCGATGGCGATCATTGGCGCAGGCTATCGCAAATTAATTACGAGGAGCCCATTCGTTCGAAGGCGTCCTCCCACTCGAGCTCGCTCCACCATTCGCGCTCGATGCCGTCGCAGCTCGTTCCGTAGTTCGGGCAGAGGACGCACCCCTCGCCACGGAGGATCCCCGGGACCTCCGAAGGCAGGTAGACGGTCGCGAGCCGCTCCCCTTCTGCGCGCGCCGTCAAATGCTCCGGGCCGGCCGGGCGCGTCGGCAACTCGAGCACGCCGGCGCGCGGGAGCCGCCGCTCGCACTCGTCGAAGAGCACGTGGTTCTCGGCGTCGATGTGGTGCAGGAGCGCCTCGCCATAGCGCGCCGCGAGCCCGGCAAGCCGCGCCCCGCTCTCCGCCTCGCCGCGCAGGTACGGGGCAAGCTCGTCCACCAGCGCCTTCATCGAGCGGTGGTCGCCCAGGAGCGCCGCGAGCGGTCCCTTGTCGCACGGGACCTCGACGGCCTTCGCGATGGCGGGAAAGAGCACTTCCTCCTCGAGAGCGTGGTGGTGCCGGTCGGCGAAGACGCGAAAGAACTCGAGGAAGCCCCGGCCGTCTCCGGCCTCACCTGCCCCGCGCAGCCGCACCGCCGCGAACGTCTGCAGCGCGCCGACCACGCGCTCGATGACCGTATGCTCCTCACGAAGCTGGTCGAAGATCTCCATGGCCCGATTCTAAGCGATTCAAGCCCACCGCACACTGTTCAGGCCGCGGGTCAGACCAAGCCGCGCGCCCGGAAAAGCGCGGCCGGTTGCCCGCGGCCACGGCGAGAAAGCCCCCTCGCGGCCGGTCCGCTCCTGGGCGGCTCAAGACCGACTGGCCATTGCTTTCAGAAACTTCGCTCCGTACTGAGACAGCTTCTTCGGTCCAACGCCCGAAATCTGAAGCAGCTCATGCTCGGTTGATGGGCAGCTCGTCGCCATCGCCCACAGGGTCGCGTCGCTGAAAACGATGTACGCCGGCAACTTGCGCTCGTCGGCGATTTGCCTGCGCAGCGCCTTCAGCCTCAAGAAGACGGCCTCCTCCGCGCTGGAGGCCGCGGCCTGCTGCGCCGCCGGGAGATCCACGCGGCGCTTCCCCTTGCCCTGGCGGGGCGCCGCCGGCGATTCGCTCACCACGTCGCCGGCCTTGCACAGGTCGCAGCTCGCCCCGCATCGGGAGATCTCCTCGCCGAGGTAGCGCACCAACTGCTGGTGGCGGCAGTGCTTTGTTTCCGCAAAGCGAAACATCTCGCGGACCTTCTCCATCTGGCGCTCGTCCCGCGCATCCAGCATCCGCTCGAAGCTGAGCACGTCGGCCCACGAGTAGAAGAGCACGCAGTCGCTGGCGAGACCGTCGCGGCCCGCGCGGCCGATCTCCTGGTAATAACCTTCGATGGAGCGCGGCATATCCCGGTGGATGACGTAGCGGATGTTCGACTTGTCGATGCCCATGCCGAACGCCACCGTCGCCACGATGACGTCCACGTCGTCGCGCTGGAATTCGTCCTGTGCCTTGTCGCGGTCGGCGCTCTCAAAGCCCGCGTGGTACGGGCGCGCGCGGACGCCGCCGTGACGAAGGAGCTCCGCCGTCTGCTCGACGCCCTTCCGGGAGAGGCAATAGACAATCCCGCTCTGACCTGCCCGGGCGCGGCAGAGGCGGAGGATGGCGTCACGGGTGTCGACGCCCTCCCTTTTCTTGTAGGCGTGGAGGCGGAGATTCGGCCGGAAGAACGAGCCGCGGAACATGGCCGGAGCGTGCATCCCGAGTTGCGAGGCGATGTCGTCCGTGACCTCGCGCGTGGCCGTCGCCGTGAGCCCCAGGATCGGTACGCCTCCGAAACGCGCTTTCAGGCCATGGAGGTTTCGATAGGCCGGGCGGAAGTCGTGGCCCCACTGGGAGATGCAGTGCGCTTCGTCCACCGCGATGAGCGAGAGCGGCACCCCCGAAAGCGCGGCACCGACCGACGCCTCGAGCCCTTCCGGCGCGGCGTAGACCAGCTCGTATTCGCCTCGCTGGAGCTTTTCCACGCGCGCGCGCCGCTCATCCGGTTCGAGCGAAGAGTTGAGGAACGTCGCGCGCAGCCCGACCTCGGTCATCGCGTCGACCTGGTCCTTCATCAAGGCAATCAAAGGCGAGATCACGAGCGTCGTCCCGCCCAAAGCGCGCGCGGGGAGTTGGTAGGTGAGCGACTTGCCCGCGCCGGTCGGCATGACTCCGACACAATCGCGACCGGCGAGCACCGCGCTGATTATCTCCTCCTGGCCGAGGCGGAACGAGTCGAAGCCGAACGTCGCTTTGAGCACCTCGCGCGGCGATGCCAGGGTCTTCCGCGGCGCGGGGCACTTCAGCGCTTCTGAGACAGCGCGCAGGGAAGCGACATCTTCGCTGGAGAATGCATCGGCCTGCTCGACCCAAAGGGAGCGCAGCGTTTTCAAGCGGGCCGCGCAGGAGACGCGAAGCGCCTGGTTTCCCGCGTCCCCGGCTTCCCACGCGGAACGCAGCGAAGCGACCTCGGCTGCGACGTCGATGCCCATTGGAGGTATCCTAGCCCACACCGCGGTTGTGGCCGCAGGGGAAGAGCCGAGAGCTCCGCGTCCAGGTACGAGCGGCATGCGAGGAGCCGACCTGTCTGCTCGAGTCTGCTCGGGGTGCGGCCGGGAAGGCCCTGGCCAGGATCCGCTGGAGGAATATCGCTTTCAATTCAATACCGGTCTGGGGAATCGT
>JAYWBT010000050.1:0-6831 GCA_043781235.1 Deltaproteobacteria bacterium | reverse complement strand
TCCGTTCAACCATCTTCTTCCTGTAGGAAGGCGAAAACGGCTTGGTCATCGGTCCTCGGCCGCACCCTGCTTGGGTCTTCTGGGTGCAGGCGACAACTACGCTGGCACAGGGGGCCGGCCTGCGGTGTCCAGACGGTGCTGGATTTTCATGGGCGCGGCGGGCGGCGCGCGGGGGCGGGCCGGAAGCGCTCGAAGGGCTCGGGCATGCCCCACTTGGAGCGAGCCGAGCTCGCCGCGCGCCACCCGGTGCACATCACCTTGCGGGTCGCGAAAGGCTGCTGGAACCTGCGCAGCTTCCGGGCCCTGCGTGCGCTGGAGCCGGCTTTCAATGCGGGGCGCGAACGCTTTGGGTTCCGGCTCGTCCATTACTCGGTGCAGGGGAATCACCTGAATCTAATGGTCGAGGCTGAAGGCAAAGAGTCCCTCGCGCGCGGGATGAAGGGCCTCGAGGTTCGTCTCGCGCGGGCGGTCAACCGGATGATGGGCCGCAAGGGGCGGGTGTTCGGCGATCGCTATCACGCACATGTCCTGAAGACGCCGCGCGAAGCCGCCCGTGCGCTGCGCTACGTGCTGATGAATTTCGCGCACCACGCGCGCGCCTGGGGCGAAAGGATCAGCGCCGCCTTCATCGACCCGTTCAGCTCGGTGCGCTACCTCGCCACCTCGCCGGGCCCCGCCGCGCCGGTCGCAGGTCCTCAGACGTGGCTGCTTCCCGTCGGCTGCCACGGCTCCGGCTGAGCTTGCCTCGCCGGTCGGTTGAGAAAGCGAACGGCCGTCTATCCGAGCCGTACGCGCTCGACGGCTCGTTCCGTTTCGGATCCTGCTCGGCGCGTCTAACCGCGACCGGCTCGCCACGGATTCTGCTGAGGAGCCGTGAGGAGCCGTTCATTCGAACCTTGGCACAATCGCACAAGCGCCCCGAATGGAATGCGGCCCATGCGGCCCCCCTCTTCAAGAAGAGAGTCCCGGACGCGTACGGCTGGCCAGCCGGCAAATCGGCAGGCGTTGAGTCGAGGGGCCTACGGCAGCCGGACCAGCAACTCGAGCGGCGTCAGGGCGCCGAGCACGCGCTCTTCGCCGGGAGCTTTCTCCCAGGCGCCCGACGAAGCGTCGGCGATGCGGCACCCGCGGCAGGCGGCCGCTGCAGCGACGTGGCCGGTGGCGTCCTCGTCCTGCAGCACCACTTTGCGGCGGCCGCGCCAGTCGCCACCGCCGGGGGGCCAACCGGCCTCGAGGGCCACGCGCACCGCGAGCAGCGCGGTGGAGCCCTGCGGGTCGTCGAGGCCTTCGCCACGAGGCGGCTGCGGCGAGAGCGCGACCTCGACGCCGTCCACCGTCACGCGCGTGCGCAGCGCGGCGGTGCGCGCGAGGTGCTGCAGGAGCGCGCCGCGGTTGCCGCCGAACGCCGCGCGCAGCGACTGCGACGGCGCGCCGGGCGCGACCAGGTAATCGACCAGCACCGAGATCTTCTCCGGCGATAGCCGCAGCAGATCCTTTTTCGGATGCGGAAAGTCGTGCGCCGCCGCCGCCAGCGCGAACAGCAGCAGCGGCGCCGCCCTCCTCAAGGGAAGAGGAACGCCGCGGCGATGGGGTTGTCCGGATTGGCGGCGCCGCCGCCAGGAGAGATCTCGGGCGCGCCCGGATCATAGACGCGCTGCGGAGCCCCGGTGATGGTGCACTCCTGATTTGCGGCGCCGGTGAAGCCGGTGTGGTTTCCGTAGGCGGTGCCGCGCGACCAGGTCGTTCGCTGACCGGGCGCGAGGATCTTGCCGGTGTCCGCATCGAAGAGGACGCCGGGATCGGTCGGGTTGAGTGCCGTGGGCGAGGTCAAGGTCACCTGGCCATCGCCGGAACAAACGGGGGTCCAGGTGATGCCGTCGCTGGCAGAGGGGCCGTCCGCCGCGAGCGCGTTGAAATTGCGATCAAAGAGCGTGTAGCTCAGGTCCGCCCCGGATTTGGTCATGAAGACGTCGTGCGTGTTTCTCGTCGCGCCCGAGGGCGTCACCGCCGCTTCGCCGCTCCAGATCACCCGGTACGTCTTCCAGATCAGCCGATCCTTCACCTTGCCGTCCGGCGCGTCCCACTTGCCGTTGCCATTGTAGTCGATGAACGGCTCGCCCGGGTCCCAGACGCCGTTGTCGTTCGAGTCGACGAAGGGCTCGCCCTGATCATCGAAGCTCTTCACGCCCGGAACCGCCGCGATCAGCGTGGCGATGCCGTCGCGCGGGTTGTGCGTGAGGCCGGTCGCGTCGGTCCAGCACGGCTCGCCGGGGCACTGGGCGGCGTCGAACGGCGCCGCGACGCAGCCCGCGGGGCAGACCGCCTGCTCGTGGCCGTGGCTGTCGAAGGGGCCCACGTCGTTGGGCGCCGGATCGTCCGGCCGCACGCTGTAGACGAACTGCTGGTCGCCGCTGTCGTCATGCGCCCAGTCGAGCGACCCGGCTTCGGTGAGCGTCTGTACTGAGGCATTGACGATCGGCTTGTTGGTCAGGTCCCGAGCCGTCGCCACGCAGAGCAGGTGCAGCGTGTCCTGCCGGCCGTGGACCAGCCCGCCGATGTTCTGGTGCAGGCAGTGGAACGAGAGCGTGTTGGCCGCGCCGCCAGCGGGAACCAGCGGCAGCGAGACCGTGGCGCTCGGCGACTTGCCGTCGAGCGACGCGACGGCGGTGATTGCCACCTGCCCCCAGCCCTGCCGCGGCGGGATCAAGTTGGCGGTGGCCAAGCCGCCGGTGGCTTGAATGTCCGCGACCCGCGGCGTGCCGGCCAGCGCCTCCTTGAAGGTGCCGGCGGTGGTGGTGAAGTGCACCATCGCGTCGGCCGGGCTACCTCCTGCAGTGACGTTGGCGACGATGGTGCCGGGCGTTACACCGTCCCCGGGCAGCGGGTTCGGAGTGGCCGACAGCGTCAGTCCCGGCGTGCTAGAGCAGGCGGCGCAGAGCAGGATGGCAGAGAGAAGGAGGCGCAATTGGAGGCGAAGACTACCGCAGGATCCCCCTCGGGCGAATCGGACGATCAGAGCACGCGGACCCGGCTGAGCCCGCAAACCAGGCCGAGTCTGAATCAGCCGCGGCTCTCGCAGTTGAGCCACGGCGCGGGTTGAGCCTGCAAGCTCCGCCCCGCGGAGCTCGCCCAGGTCCTGGGCGGCTTGCCCAAGTATCGAAGGCCCCATGCGCTCCTCGTCGGCACCGAGACGCGCGACGACGCGGCGGTGTTCAAGCTCGACGCGCGCCGCGCGCTGGTGGCGACGGTGGACTTCTTCGCGCCGGTCTGCGACGACCCGCGCGACTACGGCCAGATTGCCGCCGCCAACGCGCTCTCCGACGTCTACGCCATGGGCGGCAAGCCGCTCTACGCGCTCAGCCTGGTGGGCTGGCCGCGCGGGCAGCCTTTCGAGTGGCTGAGCGAAATCCTCGCCGGTGGCGCCGAGAAGGCGCACGAGGCGGGCTGCCCCATCGTCGGGGGCCACAGCGTGGACGACACCGAGCCGAAGTACGGGCTCGCCGTCACCGGGCTGGTCGATCCGCGGCGCATCGCCACCAACCGAGGCGCGCGCGAGGGCGACGTGCTGCTGCTCGGCAAGGCCATCGGCACCGGCATCGCTGTCAGCGCCATCAAGCAGTGCGTGGCGCCGACGGCGCTGCTCGACCAGGCGCTCAAGCAGATGAAGACGCTCAACCGGAAGGCGGGCGAGGTCTACGCGCGCGAGTGGAAGTCGGTGCACGCATTGACCGACGTCACCGGCTTCGGCTTGCTCGGCCACCTCGACTCGGCCATGCGCGCCTCGAAGACCCGCGCGCGTCTGGACGCATCGGCGCTGCTGCTGTTGCCGCACGTCCGCGTGCTGGCCGCGCAGGGAGTGGTGCCGGGCGGCACCAAGGCGAACCTCGAGTTCGTCTCGGAGCGCACCACCTTTCCGGAGGCGATGGGCCTGTCGGACCGCCTGCTGCTCGCCGACGCGCAGACCAACGGCGGCATGCTCGCGGCGGTGGATCCGCGAGCGGTCCCCAAGTTGCTGCGCGCGCTCGCCAGCGCCGGCGCGCCCGCGGTGGTGCTCGGCGAGGTGGTGGGCCGCAAGCGCCGCCCGCCGGGCGTGGACGTGACCGGTGAAATGCGCGGCACCTGACCGCGTAGTGCTCGCCTGAGGAGGATCTGCCATGCGCTTCGCCGCCACCTTCGCCATCATCGCCGTCACTGCCTGGGTCGCATTCAAGCTCGTCTTCGGCGTCGCCGGAGGCATCATCGGGCTCTTGCTCGCGCTGGCCTGGTTCGCGCTCAAGCTCCTGCTCGTCGTCGGCGCGGTCTACTTCGTGCTCACGCTGGTCGCGCCCGACCTCGCCCGTAAGATCCGCGAGCGCGTCGCCGGCGAGCCCGGAAATCTCTGACCGCGGTGGGGCGTTGCTGTTAGAATGGGCGCCCCGGTGCGTGTCTCTCTACTGATTCTTTCCGCGGCGCTGCTCGCGGCCTTGCGCCCCGCTGCGGCGGCCGCGGAGCAGGGCTCGCTGGTGGTCGTGCTCGACCCCGGCCACGGGGGCAAGTTCCCGCACGACGGCGCTCACGGCCCCCGCGGGCTGGTCGAAAAGAACATCGCGCTCTCGGTGAGCCTCAAGCTCAAGGCGCTGCTCGAAGCGCAGGGCGCGACGGTGGTGCTCACCCGCGAAGGCGACGACGACGTTCCGCTCGCGCAGCGCGCGCAGATCGCCAACGAGTCCGGCGGCGACCTCTTCCTCTCCATCCACTGCAACTCGATGGAGAGCCGCGAGGACCGCAAAGTGACCCGCGGCGTGGAGACCTATTTCCTCTCGCCCGACCCCACCGACCAGGAAGCGAAGATGCTCGCCGAGATGGAGAACGGCAGCCCCGACGCGGTGCCGCTGCCCAAGACGGACGACCTGGTCAGCGGCATCCTCGCCGACCTCGCGCTGGGACAGGCGCGCAACGACAGCGCGCAGCTCGCGCAGATCATCCACCACAACGTCATCCGCAGCACCTGGGCCGCCTCGCGCGGCGTGCGACAGGCGCCGTTTCTGGTGCTGAGCGGCACCCGGATGCCGAGCGCGCTGGTCGAGATCGGCTTCATCTCGCATCCGCAGGAAGGCCGGCAACTGGGCAGGGAGAAGTACCAGCAGCGCGTGGCCGAGGCGCTGGCCAGCGGCGTGCGCGAGTTCGCCGACAAGGTGCTGGCGCGCAGGCTGTTCGCCAAGGGAGATCCGGCCACGCCGGCGCTTGCGCGTCCCGAAGCGCGGCCGGCTGGCGCGGAGGCGACGGCTTCGGCTTTCGTGGCTGCTGCACCGGGAGCCTTGCAGATCGGCGTCGCAGCCGCCGGCCTGGTCGCCGCGCCGCCCGCGCCCGGTCCGGCGGTTGCAGCGCCGGAGCCGACGCGATAGTCACCGCGTCCCATGCCCCGCCAAGGCCGCTCTTCCGACCAGCTCCGCAGCGTCGTCCTCCTCCCCAACTTCACCGAGCATGCCGAAGGCAGCGTGCTCTGCTCGTTCGGGCGCACGCGCGTGCTCTGCACCGCCAGCGCCGAGGAGCGCGTGCCCGGCCACGTCAAGGGCTCGGGCCGCGGCTGGATCACTGCCGAGTACGGCATGCTCCCGCGCGCGACGCACACGCGCAGCGACCGCGAGGCCGCCAAGGGCAAGCAGAGCGGGCGCACGCAGGAGATCCAGCGGCTCATCGGCCGTTCGCTGCGCGCCGCGTGCGACCTGAAGGAGCTCGGCGAGCGCCAGGTGTTGATCGACTGCGACGTTCTGCAAGCCGACGGCGGCACCCGCACCGCCGCCATCACCGGCGCCTATGTCGCGCTGGGCATCTGCCTCAAACGCATGCGGCGGGACAAGGCGCTCAAGGCGCCGGTCGCGGCCGTGAGCATCGGCATCATCGGCGGGCAGGTGCTGCTCGACCTCGACTACGAGGAGGACTTCGCCGCCGAGGTGGATCTCAACGTCGTCGGCAATGCCGCCGGGGAATTGCTCGAGGTGCAGGGCACGGCGGAGAAGAAACCGTTCACGCCTGCGCAACTCGCCAGCATGGTCGAGGTGGCGCAGCAGGGAATGCTCGAGCTGCACCGGCTGCAGCTCGCCGCCATCGCGGAGGCCTTCGCGAAGTGAAATTGCTCGTCGCCACCTCCAACGCGGGCAAGCTGGGCGAGGTGCGCGACATCCTCTCGCCGCTGCTCGGCGAGGAGCACCAGCTGGTCTCGCTTTTGGACCTGGCGCTGCCCGCGCCCGACGAGCCGTACGCGACCTTCCACGAGAACGCGGCGCAGAAGGCGAGCGCGTCGGCGCAGGCGTCCGGACTGTGGACGCTCGGCGACGACAGCGGGCTCTGCGTGGATGCGCTCTCCGGCGGGCCGGGGGTCTACAGCGCGCGCTACGCGCCGACCGACGAGGAGCGGCGCACCCGGCTCTTGCGCGCTTTGAATGCGGTGCCGGTGGGCCGCCGCGGCGCGCACTTCGTCTGCGCGGTCGCGCTGGCCGCGCCCGACGGTCGCCGGCTCTTCCGTGCCGAGGGCCGCGTGAATGGCAGCATCGCGCAGGGCCCGCGCGGCATGGGCGGCTTCGGGTACGACCCGCTCTTCCTGCCCGACGAGGCGCCGGGGCGCACGCTGGCGGAGCTGTCGTCGGCGGAGAAGCACCAGCTGAGCCACCGCGGTCGCGCGCTCGAGCGGCTCAAGCCGCTACTGCGCAAGCTGCTCGAAGCCGGCGATCTGTGATGCTTGCGCCCGCGCGACAAACAGTGTACTTCCCGCCCTCGTTTTTGCGGGGCGTAGCGCAGCCTGGTAGCGCGCCTGCCTTGGGCGCAGGAGGTCGGAGGTTCGAATCCTCTCGC
>JAYWBT010000049.1:0-19367 GCA_043781235.1 Deltaproteobacteria bacterium | reverse complement strand
GCTGTCGCGCCGCGCGGAGAGATCGTCATCGTGGTCGCGGGCGCGCCGGCCGAGGCGGTGCCCGAAGATCCGGCCGAGCTCGAGCGCGAGGTCCGCGCGCGGCTCGCCCGCGGCGAGCGGCCGAAACAGATCGCCGAGGCGCTGTCGGGCAGCCACGGCAAGCGCGAGGTCTACCAGCTCGCGCTGCGCCTCAAGGACGGGTAGCGGCGCCGCCGGGCCGCACACGCGCGCGGCGGCACGGCGAAGCAGGTGCGCATTCGCTAGAGTATCGCGGAGCTTGAAATGGGGCTGCCGGAGGATCAGGGTGCGGTGCCATGAGAAGGCTGCCGCCACCGATCGACGCCGACACCGTGCGAAAGTCCGTGAATGAGCTTCCGGCTCACCTATTGCCATAACGCCACCCTCGGCCGCCGCGACTTCTATCGCCAGCTCTGCCTCGCCCTCTCGCCCAAAGCCACCGCCGCTTCCGTCTTCTATACCGTCACTACTCAAGTCCAGGAGCTCGCACATCGCGCGTGCACCCATCTTCCTCCTCGACGAAGCGCACCTTTTACACCCCGACGTCCTCGGCCTCCTTCATGCCCTGCTCAATTGCGAATGGGATTCAAGGCGCTGCTCTCCATCGTCCTCGTCGGCATGCTCGAGCTCGACGACCGCCTCGCCCTTGGCGCTCACAGGCCTCTTCTCTCGCGGCTCCACGCGCGGCTCCACGCGCGGCTCCACCTCGACCCGGTCAATCTCGACGATTCGCAGGAATACCTGCGTTATCGACTCAAACTGGCTGGCTGCGATAAGGAGCTATTGCCCCGGGATACCACTGCGCTCTTACACGAAGCGAGCGGCGGCACCCATCGCGAGGCTCGACCGGCTCGCCACCCTCGCGCTCCGGGAGGCTGCCCGCAAGAAGCGCCAGCTCAAAAGAAACCAATCGACAATTGGACAATTGCACCACCTGATCACGTCGCATGGGCACGCGACGCCGCTCGTGTGGAAGACGGTCGTGAAGTCCGGGTTGAAGGGATGGCGCAATGCCCACGAGGACGAGATAATCGACCGGCTTCTGGAGGTCGTTCCGCCGGGCCTGAAGGTGACGTTGCTCGCTGACCGTGGCTTCGGCGACCAGAAACTATTCGATATGCTGAAGCGTTGGGATCGCGATTCGTGATCCGTTTCCGCGAGATCATCGCTGTCACCAACGAGGACGGCGACTGCAAACCCGCCGGAGGAGGGGTTCCGTCGAATGGTCGCGCCGCATTGCTGCGCAGCGCGCAGCTGATCCAGGAGAAGACCATGGTCCCCGCCGTCGTCTGCCTCAGGGCCGCCCAAGCCGCGCTTCAGCCGGAGCCGTGGAGGCCGACGCGGAGCAGCCACGTCTCCGGCCCTGCGACCGGCGCGGCCGGGCCCGGCGAGGCGGCGAGGTAGCGCACCGAGCTGAACGGGTCGAGGAAGGTGGCGCTGATCCGTTCGCCCCAGGCGCGCGCGTGGGGCGCGAAATTCATCAGCACATGCGCAGCGCGCGGGCGGCCTCGCGCGGCGTCTTCAGGATATGCGCGTGGTAGCAGCCTTTCCCGACCCGCAGCGTCACGTCGACCGGGTGGCGCGCGGCGAGCTCGGCTCGTTGCAGGTGGGGCACGCCCGAGCTCTTCGAGCGCTTCCGGCCCGCCCCCGCGCGCCGCCCTCCGCGCCCATGAAAACCCAGCTCCGCCTGCATCGTTTGATTATGGCAGACAAGTGGGACAACTCAAGTGCAAGCCTTCTCTGGTCGAGGCTCTACAGAGGTCAGTGAAAACGCGGGTGGATGAAACCGGCCGGTCGAGACGGGGGCGAGCCAGGCGCTCGCGATCGCGAACGAGATGGTGCGGCGACTCCTTGAGCAGTGAGGCCCTCTTTCGGTAATGCGACGGACCGAGCGAAAGATCGAGGAGCGGAAGGGCGAGACGGTGGCGCCGCTGATGCCTCGTACCGAGCGCAGCAGCCAACGCTGGCGGCCACCGGGCATCGACGCTGTGCTGGCCCTGCGCTTCTCGAGCACAGCGAACGCCTGCCTGGCATGCGCGATCGGTCCGCTTCGCGCTTGCGTTTGTCGCGTTCGTCTATTCCGGATGCGCGCCGCAACGGTGGCAATGAGCATGATTCGTCGTTCAAGTCTTCGATTGTAATGCCCTCGGATATCAGCCGATGTGCAATGAAGAGTCGAGTGCTGCGGGCCAGCACCATAACCATGGCCAATCGAGCAGACGTCGCGCGGGACAATGGGCACGTACCAGTGAGTGTTGTCGGCCTCGTCGGCCGCGCCCACCACGGACGATGCATGCCTTACCTCCGGCTGCGAGCCGCGCGTCGAGGTCGGTGAGCCCATTCTCCGTCAGCAGAATGCCGCCGCGCAATGCATCGTCGATACGGCTGCCTTGGCACGCGATGCTCGAGCCCTTGCCGACGTGCACACGCACGATCTGCGGGTTTTAGGAATCCTTCGGACGGGGAACCTAGAACGCCTTGAGCAAGCCCGTCTCGATGAAACGCGCCAAGTCGATGTATCCGAGGTCGAAGAGGTGGAGCGTTACGGGCTCCATCGCGTCCTCGGGGAATTCCATGTTGGCATGAACGCGCTGCCCGGTGATCGCCGAGTGATTCGGCAAACCAGTCTGCAAATAAAGGGTGACGTGCGGCTTGACGGCGGCGGGCCAGATCTTGCTGGTCGAGCGAGCGCCCACGCCTCGCCGAAGCGCCTGTGAAAGTGCGCCGTGGAGTCGGTCATACTCGTTGGGTCAGGCGAGAGAATGGTAGACTTCACCAGTTTCGGAAGGTCAATCTCGCTGCCCTCGATCGCTCCAGGCCGAACGAGTGCCGCGAGGATTTTAGCGCTGACGAGGCTGCGATCAAAAACCTGTCCAAAGCCAATTGAAATGGTTGCATGATCGCCGCGGGTCAGACCCGGACAAGTCAAGTCAGGTCCCAGCAGGGCCGGCTCTCAGTTGCTCAGTGCGCGTCTGCCCGCAGTCCCGCAGAGCGGCAGCAGATGGTGCGCCCCCCATGTCCGCAACGAGCCTGTCCTGGGGCGCGACCAGGTCTGTGCTGGAACGCAACCGAGCTTTCTTGCGCGGACTGAAGAGGTCGGGTGCTGCTCAGCGCGCGCGCGCCAGCCGGTCGGCGGAAGCGAAGCCTGCGAACAGCTCTCCCGAAAGCCTCGCCCGCGCGCCGCGTCCGGCGCGCCGGAGGATGTCGTTGCGGAGCCGCCCGCGGGCGTCGCGAGCGGTGTGCGGCCGGCGCAGGTCGAGCCGCGACCGCACCACGCCGGTGCCGGAGCGGTGCACGAACGTCGAGGCGCCGTCAGGCGCGATCGAGTCGACGATGCCCACGTGGGTGATGCCGCGCCGACCTTCGATGGTGTCGCGGAAGAAGACCAGGTCACCGGGGCGCGCGCGGTGGAAGCGCAGCGCGTGGCGGCGCGCGGCGATGCGGCGCAGCTCCTGCGAGCTGCCGGCGAGCGGCACATGCGCGCGGCGATAGACGAGCTCGACGAAGCCCGAGCAATCGTCGCGAGCGATGGCGAGCGAGTCCGCGCCGACGAAGCGCGACGCCTCGCGTGCGATGCGCCGGCCGACGGAGGGCTCGCGTGCGATGAGCGGGAGCGGCGGCTCGTGCGCAGCTCGCTGGCCGGTCGCCCGCGCGACCGACTCACGGGCAGTTGATTCACAGGCGACCGACGCTTGCGCGCCAGTAGCGACTGCGAGCCCCAGCAGCACGGTGGCCAGCCTCCCCATCGTGGCCAGCCCCCCCATCCGGGAAAGCTGGTCATCGTGAACGCCCGAGGGGAGGGCTTGCCTGCTCTTCAACGTCCGAACGGCCATCTGTGGAAGTGCCGCGCGGCGAAGAGGGCGGCGCCCAGGAGCAGGACGGCGACCCAGGCGATCCGCCGCCGCCGGCGCGCGGCCTTGTCCTCGAACGGATCGTCGAGCGAGCGCGTCGAGCCCTCCGGCAGCGATTTGATCTCGGTGAGCGCCGCGCCGAGCAGAATGTTCACCCGCACGCGGCCGTTGATGGCCCAGCCATTGGCGTCGAGCACCGGGCCGAGCGTGCGCTGGCGCAGCTTGAGCCACGCGAGCGCCATCGACGGGCCCGAGATGGCGAGCACCACGCCGAGGAGCGCCACCGGCTTCGCCCACCACGGCTGCAGGTTCATGAAGCCCGAGACGAAACCGCCGAAGAGCGCGCCGATGGCGCCGACGCCGACGCCAAGCGCGGCGATGATACCGACCATCTTGCCGACGTCCACCGCCGCCGCCGGCGCGGCTGCATGTGCGGGCTCCCCGGACGTTGCAGAGGCTGCGCTCGCGGCCATCCGCGCGTCAGACTCCTTCTCCTTGGCGGCGGCGAAGCGCTGCACCTGGTCCTCGATCAGGCGAAGGAACTTCTTGTAGGGCGCGAAGAACGCCTGCCGGATGCTGATTGGGTTTTCGACCAGCTTGACGATGGTCGCGTCCCAGTCGCGCCCTGCGCGGTCGTAGAAGATGCCGTTGCGGCCGACCATCAGGTAATCGGAGTCGCCCTGGGTGAAGCAGGCTGCGATCTTCATCGTCTCGCCGCCGGGCCGCCGGCACTCGCAGTAGGCGATGTACATGCGCGAGAGGCTGGCGAGGCCCGAGTGCGCGCCGGGGTCGTCCACGCGCACGCAGAGATCGCAGCTGCGGCTGTCGAGGTAGAGCGTGCCCGCCTGGAACACCGCGTGCGTGCCCATGTCGTAGAAATCGTGGAACGAGACGAAGTTCTTCAGCAGCGTGAACAGGTCGCGGCGGTAATGCAGCAGGCGCACGGCGTCGGCGATGGCGCTGGCGTCGGCGGCGAGCGCCTCGTCCTGCGCGAGCAGCGCCTCGATGGCTGGCTTCGCGCCGCTCGCGAGAATGGCCTCGACGCGCGCGAACCCGAGCTTCTCTACAGTCGCGCCCTGCTTGGCCGCGGTCCAGGCTTCGTAGGCGGCGAACCTGGGCTGGATCTGCTCCCACTCGGCTGGCGTCAGGTGCGTCTTCTGCGGGCCGAACACGGGCACGATGGCGGTGCGGTGGAGCGTGGTCAGCGCGCCCGACCATGCGGGGTTTACGCGCTCGAGCAGGGGCAACGGGGCGCCCACCTCGACGTGCGCGAGCGGGAGCGTCTTGAGATCGTCGCCGGGCGACGAGAGGTCCTTGGCGGCGAGCGCCACCAGTTCCGACTCGGCGCGGTTGACGATCACACCGGCGCGCGGATCGAAGGCGGCGATGCGGCAGCGGTTGAAGTAGTCCTCGACCTTCACCCGCACGGCCTTGACCGCTTCGAAGCCCGCGCCGGTGTCCTTGCCGATCGCGAGCACTCCTTCGACCGTGCCCTTGCGATACCAGTCGGCGTACGCGGACAGCTCGACCCAGAAGGTGTCGAGGCGGGCGCGATCGATGCCGAGCTTGCCGCTGCGATCGACCAGGCCGCCCTCGCACTCGACGGCGTCGGCGATGACCTGCCCGATTGCGGGATCGGTCGCCGCTTCGGGCGGCACGATTCCGTCGCCGTTGAAGGGCGTGCCGTCGAAGACGTGGCTCACATCGGCCACGTCGGCGCAGGCGAGCTCCTGCGCGTCCTTGCGGCCGCGGTGCGAGAGGATCTGCCGGGCGGCGCCGAGCAGCGCGCGGCCGTCGGCGGTGGAGTCGTCGATGGCTATCAGCGGCAGCCGGTCGCCTGCCGGGATGAGCGCGCCGAGATCGTGCAGGCGCGGCTTGCACCACTGGATGGCGGCGAGGATCTCCGAGGCGCGCACGCGCCCGTCGTGATCGAGATCGAGGAGCTCCAGCGTGCGGTGATCGAGCTCGAGCCCCTTGGTGGGGCAGCTGAGCGCGACCCAGAGCTTCTGGTCCAGCTCTCCAAGCGCCGCCAGATCGGCACCGCTCTCGAGCGCGACCTGGTCCAGGCCACCCATCCGATAGAACTTCCAGGCGTGGGGCATTCAGTGTTCCTCCGCCGGTACGATAGCTGCTCGCCGAACGTCCGGGCGAGCGCATTCATTTCGAGCAGCCTAGCGCGCGAAGCGCTCCCAGCCCGGCGGAAGGGCGCGGCCGAGCAGCTTCTCCGTTGCGCCGCGGTCGAGCAGGGCGAAGGTAAAGCTCCCCACGAAGACTAGTTGCCCGGCCTGCGACAGGCGCGCCGCGATCTCCGCGGTGCGCGAGGTCGACCGGGCGATGCGCGCGCGCCCCTCGATCTCGACGCCGAGCCGCGTCGGCGCCTTCAGCTTGCCCTCGAAGCGCGCGGTGAAGCCGAACTTGCCCAGCCGCGCGATCAGCACCCACGCCGCGAGCTCGTCGGCGAGCGTAAAGACGAGCCCGCCGTGCATCACGCCTGGCGGTCCCTGGTAGCGGTCGTCGGGGGTAAGGCGGGTGACGAGCTCGTCGCCCTCCTCGACGAACGAGAGGTGGAAGCCGAAGGGGTGGCGCGGCCCGCAGCCGAAGCAGGGCTGGTCTTTGCCGAAGAGCGTTCCATCGAGGGGCATGCGCGACTCCATGCAGAAGTTCGCCGGCCTGTCGAGTCACTCGCGCGCGAGCAGTTTGTCGAGCTCGGGGCCGGTGATGTTTCCCTCGGCAAAGCCATAGCTGCCATGGTCGCGCAGCTCCTCGGCGGCGCGGCGCGCGGCGGTCAGCGCGGTGCGCATCAGGCCCGGTCCGGTGCTCACCCGCGCGACGCCGAGCCGGAAGAGCGTCGCGACGTCCGGCGAGCCCGCGCCCGCGAGCACGTTGAGCGGCGCGTCGATGGCGTCCGCGAGCCGGCCGATGGTCTCCGCGTCCCGCACGCCGGGTACGAAGATGCAGTCGGCGCCCGCGGCGAGGTAGGCGCGCGCTCGCTGGACCGCCTGCGCGAACCGCTCGTCGCCGCCGCGCTGGAGATACACGTCGGTGCGCGCGTTGATGACGAACGGGACGCCGAGGCGATCGGCGGCGGCGCGCGCGGCGCGGATCTTTGCGGCCTGCGCCTCGATGCCGGCAAGGGGGGCCTGATCGTGGCTGCCATCCTCGAGATTCATCCCGACCGCGCCCGCGCGCAGCGCCGCCTCCACCGTGCCGGCCGGGTCGCCGTAGCCGCCTTCGAGGTCCGCCGTTACCGGCACCCGCACCGCCTGCGCGATGCGCGCCACCACGTGGAGCATCTCCTCGCGGGGGATCTGTTCGCCGTCGCGATACCCGAGCGACGCCGAGATCCCGGCGCTCGCGGTGGCGATGGCCGGAAAGCCGGCCGCCTCGACCGCGAGCGCGCTCGCCACGTCCCAGACGTTCGCGAGCACGAGGATACGGCTGCGATCGTGGAGCCGGCGGAGGGTGGTGGCGCGTTCGAGCAGCAAGGGGAGGTCCATGCGGGCGAGGCTAGCGCAGTTGCGCGCTCGATGGGGTGCGATATCGATTGGGTGCGATATCGATTGGGTGCGATATCGCCAAACAATCGACACGAATGCCGCGACGCGTGATTGACCCCGGCTTTGAAACTTAACAAGTTGTGCGCGCTCGCCCCCCCCCAATCTCCGTTTCCCGGAGAACACCAGGAGCACCCTGTATGAATAAGATCCTCATCGGTCTCGGTGTCGTTGCAGCCGTTTCGTTTGGCGCCCGCAACGCGCTCGCCGACCCGTCCCCCGAGCTGAATATCGTTCACCGTATGCCGCACAAGGACGCCAAAGCGGGCGGTGGGGCACGCACCAGCAATCTCACCAACCATGGCGGACCGGTGATCCACTCCGCGCACGTCGTTCCCATCTTCTGGGGCCCTTCGTGGGGCACTGGCGGCGCGGATAACGCCACCGCCCAGCACGTCATCTCCTTCTTCGGCCAGTTCGGCACCAACAGCCACTACGCGATCATCACCCAGTATTACGACAGCACAGGCAGCATCCAGACCAGCAATCTCGGCAACACCTACTGGTTCGACTCGAGCACGCCGCCGACCAACGTGACCGACGCCATCGCGCAGCAGGAGGTCACCAGGTACCTGACCACGGGAGGCGGCAGGTTCGATTCCAGCGCCATCTATGAGGTCTTCCTCCCGCCGTCTTCCTACTCGTCGCAGGGCGGCGGCACTTCGTGCGGCGGGCCGGCGCTGCAATATTGCGCCTATCACAGCCACTACTCGAGCGGCTCTTTCAGCAACGTGAAGTATGCCTCGATGCCGTATCCCAGCTGCGGTGGGTGCCAGGCCGCGGGCTTCAACGCCGCGGAGAACCTCGATCACTTCTCCTGCCACGAGACGCGCGAGGCGGTGACCGACGAAGACGGCAGCGCCTGGTACGACAGCCGCGGCTACGAGGCGGACGACAAGTGCGCCTGGAGCCCGGCCCCGTTCCTCAGCGGCGGCTACGGCTACCAGTACGAGTGGTCGAACAAGGCCAGCGGTTGCGTGCAGTAGAGCCGCCTCATCGCTTGTGATTCATCGCGCCGCCGGGTCTCTTGACCGGCGGCGCGGTCAGTTTTGAGGCCTTTCCCAGCAGCAGGGCTCTGCAAGGCGCGCGCTCAACTCTCCCTTCGCCAATGCCGGCCAGGACCGCATTGACGGACGATCGCCAGCGGACGTAGCGTCGCGACAGGAGGTCTTCAATGCTTTCACGCGGCGTGCTGCAGCTCTTCGCCAGTCTCCTTTTCCTGTTCTCAATGCCCGCGCAACACAGCGGGAGATTGAACCCAACTGCCGGAATGAGCAAACCGCGCGCGGATCATACCTCGACGCTATTGAAGGATGGGCGGGTGCTCTCTTCAATCCTCGCTCGCAAACCTTCTTGAATGTGCCGCGCGCGTTTCCTCAGCCCATCTACTATGCGCGCGCCACCCGGCTTAAAGGAGGCGATGTGCTCATTACCGGTGGGTATGGCAATGGTTCCCGTGAGAATGGACCGATGGCCGTCAATCTGGCCTGGCGATACACGTCTGAAAACTGACCAGGCGGTGCGCAAGCGCGCTCTCCCCAATCGCGAGGTAACGATATCGCCAGCGCTTGCTGTTATCGCGAGAAGGTATCGCAGTCGTCGAGCTTTCCCGATTTGAAGCCGCGATTGAACCACTCGACCCGCTGCTGCGACGAGCCGTGCGTCCATGTCTCCGGATGAACCTGCCCGGTGGCCTGCTTCTGCAGCCGGTCGTCGCCCACTGCGGCGGCCGCCGCGAGGCCGGATTCGACGTCGCCCTTCTCGAGCAGGTTGCGCTGCTCGGTCGAGTGGCCCCAGACGCCTGCGAAGCAGTCGGCCTGCAGCTCGAGCCGCACCGAGAGCGCATTGGCCTGCTGGGGATGCGCCTCTCGCGCCTGCCGCATCCTGGCCTCGATGCCGAGCAGGTTTTGCACGTGGTGGCCCACCTCATGCGCGATCACGTAGGCCTCGGCGAATTCCCCCGGCGCGCCGAAGCGCCCGCGCAGCTCGTCGAAGAAGCCGAGGTCGAGATAGACCTTGCGATCGACCGGGCAATAGAACGGGCCCGTGGTCGATTCGGCGAAGCCGCAGCCCGAACGGATGCCGTTGCGGAAGAGCACCAGCTTCGCGTGCTGGTACTGGACGCCGGCCGGAGGCAACTCGCGCGTCCAGGTGTTCTGCACGTCGTCGAGGACGAACGAGACGAACTGGACCTGCTTGTCCTGCGCGGGCGTCGACTGCACCGGCGCGGCCGGCTGGGCGGCACTGCTCTGGTCCTGCGTGCCGCCGCCCAGCAGGGCGAAGAAGTTCTGGTGGAAGACCAGCGACAGGCCCAGCACGACCAGCGTGCCCATCAGACCGAGCGAGCGGCCGCCGAGCAGGCTGAATCCGCCTCCGCCGCCCGAATCGCCGCGTCGATCCTCGACGTCCCCGCTCTCTCCGCCCGGTGTCCAGCGCATCAGTGGAGCATAAGCACGCATTGCCGCCCGGGCGCCCAGCGCCAATGCTTCACCGATGCTCGCTCTGCTCCTCGCCGTCGCGGCCAGCTCGACGCAGCCCTCGTGGAAGCTCTCGGCGGAAAGCGACCCGGTGGATTTCGTCAGCCATGGGTACGCGCTCTACCTGGGGGTGAAGCCGGCCGGCCTCGACCGGTGGCGCTTCGGCCTGGGCACCTTCGCGCTCGACTTCCCCGGCTTCGCCATCGACGCGCTCGCGGGCGAGAGCGGCTGGAGTGTCCGGGCGAAGTGGTCCGCGCTCGTGTACGTGAGCCGGTACTTCAACGACGAGCGGCGCGGCTTCTTCGTCGGCGCGCGCACCTTCTTGAGCGAGTTCCGCTACCGGAACAGCGCCTCGCCGGGTCTCGAGGACAACGAGCTGCACCTCTTCGTCGCGCCCGAGGTCGGGTACCAATGGTTTCCCTTTGATAACGGCTTCTACGTCACGCCGTGGCTCGGGCTCGGGGTTGATGTCGCGCGCTCGGGGGTCCCGCGCGTCGGCGACCGCGAGCTCACTGGTGCCCGGCTCTTGCCGCTCCCGTTTGTTTACTTCGGGTATGAGCTCTCGCTATAGCGGCGTGCGCGACTAGCGGCAGAGCTTGAGGACGAGCGCCTCGACGCGGACCCGGAAGCCCTCGTCGCCGTCGAAGAACTGCAGCCCGAAGCCGCGCGGCGACGCGTGCGCGACCCGGCCCCAAACCTTCGCCGGCGGCTTGCCGTCGGGGAGCTCCAGCTGCGCCTCGACGATGGTCTCCACCACCGGCGGCGCCTTGAAGCGAACGAAGACGCCCCCCACGCTGACGTTCTCGGCCAACTCGTAGACCAGCCGGTCGCCGATGCGGCAGGAGACCTTGAAGCTCACCGCCGGACGCCGCGAGGCGCGCTGGCCCGCCTGCAGCAACGCGGCGATGATCGCATCGCTGCGGCGCGTGATTCCGGTAAAGTCCGCCCAGAAGGAGCACCCGCCGTACTCGTTTCGCTCCTCTGAGGCCACGTCGGACTCACCGCGCTGCTCCACGACCACGCCGGTGGCCGCGCACGGCGTGGTGCTGTTGGGCAGGAACAGCTGGATGCCGATGATGGTGCCGGGCTGCGGCGGCTGGTTGCACGAGATCGACATGCCAAGCTCGCTGAGCTCACGCGCGAAGGTGTCCACGATGCGCTTGCCAGCGACATAACGAACTGGAAAGACCATGGCCTTGCGCACCGGTTTAGACTGCCGGTCAGGCAAGCACCCGCGCAAGTGGCCAGTATTCGAGCCGGGAGGCCGGATTGCGGGCCGGGGCGCAAACGCCGACGCACGCACGGTTGGATCTAATGGGCTCGATGAGCCGCGTCTTCTTGCTCTCTCCGGCGCGGGCCTCCGGCGTCCGCATGGGACTGCTCCTGCGCGAAGGCGCCGGCTTCCCGCTTGCCCAGCACATCCAGGGCGAGGGCGCGACGCTGGGCGAGGCGTTCGCCTTCGCGAGCGGTCTCTATTTCCGCGGCAAGCTCGCCTACGCGCGCGCCTTCGCACAGGAGGCGCTGGTGATCGCGCCGGGCTGGGGCCTCGCCAGCCCCGAGGTGGTGGTGCGTGCCGAGGACCTGCGCGCCATGGGCGAGGTGCCGGTCGATCCTGGTAGCGAGCGCTACCGGCTTCCGCTCGAGCGCGACGCGCAGCTCCTCGCCAGCCGGCGCGTCGAGGTGGTGCTGCTCGGGAGCATCGCCTCGGGGAAGTACGCCGATGTGCTGGAGGAGATCCTCGGCGACCGGCTGCTCTTTCCGCCCGCCTTCGTCGGCCGCGGCGACATGAGCCGCGGCGGGCTGCTGTTGCGCTGCGTCCGCGAAGGGAAGGAGCTTCCCTATCGGAAGCTGCGCGGCGCCGAGCGGCACGGGTCGCGGCCGCCACGCCTGCCGCGGCGGCGGTAGGGGCTGTTCGCTTACGTCGCAGGCGCAGCGCACCGCGCCCGTCTGTGCGCCACCAGCCTGCTCGCGCGCGTCTTCCTCGCTCGCCCTCCCGGTTCGCCGGAGGCTCGTCGCGGCGTCCCGTACGTCCCATCGGCTACCGCGACGAGAGCTGGAGGGCGGCCACGGAGGTGGTTTGCTTGATGCCCTGCGCGCGCGCGCCGTCGGGTAGCTCGCCATAGGGATCGACGAAGTAGTTGAGCGGCTCGCCCTTCATCCCGGGCAGCTTGAGGTCGCGGCCTTGAGAAATCGCGAACCGGTCGTCGTCGTGATGACCAAAGAAATATTCTTTCTTCTCCTGGTGCTTCCAGGCCTCGCTGGCGTCGGCCGGCACCCAGCCCGCGCCGTCGATCCAGAAGTCCGCCCAGCAGTGGTAGCCCGCCACCGCGCCAGACGCGGGCGGCACGCTGCGGCCGATCTCGAAGCGCGCCGGGATGCCCTCGGCGCGCAGCAGGCCGATGAGCAGCGCGTGGAAGTCGGTGCAGTTGCCGTACTTCGCGTCGCAGGCCCAGACGATGCTGCCGTTGCCCCAGCCGTCGCCGGTCTTCTGGTACTTCATCGTCGAGAGCACGTACGTGTAGAGCGCGCGAGCCTTGTCGAGCGGCGTGACCGTGCCCCTGGTGTTTTCGGCGGCGATCTTGCGGATGCGGTCGTCCACCTTGACGAGCTTGTCGTCCTTCAGCCACGCCGCCGCGGACCCGCTGTCGGCCTTGCCGGTCGCCTTCGAGAGATCGACGCTGCGCTCATGCCGATCGACCTGAAATGAGAGCTTCAGCTCGCCACCCTTCGCGGGCACCGCCACCGTCGCGAAGGTGTTGCCGAGCGCGTCCTTGCCGGGCGTCGCGCCGTCGGGCAGCTTGACCTCGCTGACCTTCTGCCAGGCGTCGTCGTGGGGCACCGGGATGAAGACCGTGACGTCTCCGGGCTGCGGGGGGACGACGATCTTCTGCTCGATCTCGAAGCGGCGCTCCGAGGAGGCGAAGGCGGTGAACGGCAGCAGAGCGAGGGCGCAAGCGAGTCGGGCGGGCGTCGTCATCTACTTTTGGTACTATCTGGAGCGCTGGCGCGCAACCGCATGTCAGGCCCAGCGGCCGGGACGGGACAGAAGCCCGGGCGCCTCGTGCTCCGCACACCAGGCCGAAAATCGCGCGCGGGGCACGCCCTTCCAGCGCAGCTCCTCCAGCGACTGCGGCAGCGGGACGTCCTCGATCAGCGTGGCGAGGCGGCGGTAGAGCAAGGCGTCCTCGAGGTGCGCCCCCAGCGTCGCGGCGAGCTTGTCGGCCGAGCGCACCGACGCTGGCCAGCGTCGCGCGTCGAGCGGGATCTCCTCGAGCCGCGGGTACAGCCCAAGCAGGGCACCCGCGCTCTTCTCACCGAAGCCCGGCAGGCCCGGGATGCCGTCGGCGGTGTCGCCCACCAGCGCCAGCCAGTCGGGGATGCTGCGCGGGAGGACGCCGCGGCGCTCGACCAGCGCCCGCTCGTCGATCACCTTCTTGCGCAGCACGTCCACCTGCACCACGCGCTCCCCGCGCAGGCACTGGCCGAGATCCTTGTCGGGCGTGAGGATGCGCACCTGCTCGACCTGGTCGCGAAAGCGGCGCGCGGCGGTGGCGAGCGCGTCGTCGGCCTCGAACTCCTTCATCGACCAGACCGTGAGGCCGAGCGCGCGGCACGCCTCCTCGGCGGCGTCGAACTGCGCGAGCAGCTCGGCCGGAACGCCCGCGCCGGTCTTGTAGCCGGCGAAGAGATCGTTGCGGAACGAGCGGATCGGGTTGTCGAAGGCGATGGCTGCGTGGGTGACCTGCTCGGCGCGGTCGTGCAGCAGCGTGATCATCTGTCCGGCGATGCCGATGGTGGCTTTGAGCGGCCGGTCGGGCCGCTTGGAAAAATAAGCGCGGAACAGCTCGAAGGTCCCGTCGATCAGGTGTAGTCGCATCCGGCGCAGTCTACCCGAGCGGGCGAGCAAGCCACGCGGCGCTCGCGTCTCCACGTTTGTCCGGTCATGCAATCATTCGAGCACGCCCCGCCGGAAGCGAGAGATTTGCTAACCAGGCCGATCCGCGAGCTCGGCCTCAAGCTCGAAGGCTCGGTGCTCGAGAAATACGTCCAGCAGCTCTACGCCGAGCTCGCGGCCAAAGGCCTGCTTGCCTTCCGGCCCGCCTGCTACCTGAGCGAAGAGTGGGCCTGCCACAACCGCGAGCCCATCATCGGCATCCCCTTCTATCTGGCCGACCCCACGCTGCAGGCGCTGGAGCGCGCGCTCAACGATCTCGAGGACGAACGCGAGATCCTCATGTACCTGCGCCATGAGGCCGGGCACGCGTTCAACTACGCCTATAAGCTCTACGAGACGAGGCAGTGGCTGGAGCTCTTCGGCCCCTTCGACCGCCCGTATCTCGACGCATACACGCCGATCCCGTTCTCGCGCCGCTTCGTGCGCCACATCGCCGGCTGGTACGCGCAGAAGCATCCCGACGAGGACTTCGCCGAGACCTTCGCGGTGTGGCTGACGCCGCGGTCGGGCTGGAAGCGCAAGTACGCGGGCTGGGGCGCGCTCGGGAAGCTCGAGTACATCGATAAGATTGCAAAAGAGCTGGCCGACGTCGAGCCGCCGAAAGCGGTATCGAAAGCCATCGCTGAGCTGCCGGTGGAGGAGAGGGGCGCCACCGTCGAGCGGTTCGACCGCGAGGCGATCCCCGGCGAGACGACCGACCTGCTGCTCGACGCGGAGCTGGAGGACATCTTCACTCGCGAAGGCGGCAAGCCCGCGGGGGCGTTTGTCTTCGGTTATCGAAAAGTGCTGGTCGATAAACTGACTTACTGGACCGGCCTGCGCAGAGCGCGGGTGCGGGAGCTGGTCGAGACCATCGAGCGCCGCGCGCGCGAGCTGGAGCTTTCGGTGGACGAGCGCCGCGAGAGCGCGACACTGATCGAGCTGGTCGCCTTCGCCTCCACGCTGGCGATGAACTTCCTGCAGCGCGGCGTCTTTGCGGAGAAATGAGCCGGAGGTCGCATCCGGACGCCCGAACAGCGAAGTTGGGGAGAGCGGGGCCCCTGCGGTAGCCTCGGCAGATGCGCTTCTTCACCGCCGTCCTCGCCCTCGTTCCTGCGGCAGCCATCGCCGCCGCTCCTGTCGCCGACCTCGAGGGCGACGCGCGGGTCGTTGAGCTCGCCGGCAGCGGCACGCACTATCGCCTCTCGCGCGGACAGGCCTTGACGCTGCGGCTTTCCGGGCCCGCGTCGCTGTCGTTCGAGCTGCGCGCCGAAGGGCACGCGCCCCGGGCCGTCGCGCCGGTGGCCGAGCAGGACGGCAAAGCCATCCCGGTGCCGCCGGTGGACGTGACCACCGACCCGGCGCTGCGCTCGGAGAAGGGCGGGGTGCTCACCCGCGCGACCTTGCTGCGGGTCGAGGTGGCCGCGGGCAGGCACGCGGTCACGCTGCGTTGGCCGGGCGCCGCGTCGGGTGACACGCTGATCGCCATCCGCGGCGTGCAGGTGGCGCTGCTGCCCGACCTGGGGCTGCCGCCATTGACCATCGCAGACCTCCCGCCGCTTGCGCTGCCCACCGCGCTGGCGAACGAAACTGAAAGCGCCGCGACGCACGCCGCGCCAGCGAGCGGCGCAAGCTCTCGCTCGCTCTCGGGGACGCACGCCGTGGTGCTCGCCAATGCGAGCCCGTCCAAGACCCAGGCGTCGCCGGCGCGCAGCGACGGGCTCGCACTGACGCCGCTCGCGCTGCCCGCCGCCGGCCCCCAGCCGGGGACGCGCATGATCACCGTCCTCGCGGTCCCCCCCGAGGCGGACTTCTCGCGCTTCAGCCTCGACGTGCACGCGGGCGCGCAGCGCAGCGCAGAGAGCTACACCTCCGCGGCGACGCTGGGCGACCTGGGCGTGGACCTCGCCTTTCGCCTGACCCCGCTGCTCTCTCTCCTCGCCTCGGTCGATGGCCGCCTCTCGCGCCAGGCCTACCAGGCGCGCCAGACGGCGCTCGACGGCCGCGGCCTCGCCCACGCCGACGTGGACGAGCGGCGGCTCGACGCCTTCCTCGGCGCGGGCTGGGACGTCGGAACGTGGCTGGTCAAGAGCGGCCGGCTGGAGCTCGTTCCGCTGCTCGGAGGCCAGACCACGCTGGTGCGCAACAGCGGCTTTCCGCTCGACCTGGCCGGCCCGTCGGCGGGCGTCCGCGCCCGGTTCGCGCTCTCGACCGCATTCGCGCTGCAGGCCGGCGCGCGCTTCACCTACAACCTGCTCAAGGGCGACACGCTCTCGGTGGTCGGCTCACCGGTGAGCGACCTCTCGGTGCGGGCGGGCGTCTCGCTTCCCCTCGCCGGGCAGTATTCGTTTGACGTCGGCTATCAAGGCGACGTGCTCGCGCTCCATTACGACACGCGCGTGGCCCACGGCGTCGCGCTCGGATTCCACTCCGGCTTCTGACCCCGGCGCCCGGAAGCCGGGTGCGCACGGCGGGCTGCCCTCCAGGCGAGTTCGATTTATTCGCTACGATCGGCGCAACGTCATACAGGTGCAGACTGCGAAGAGTGTCCAACCGGCGGCACTTTCTACCATGGGAGTGCGTTCTTTCCTTTCGTTCGCTGGTGCACACCCGAAGACCGCATCTGCAGTACGTCCGGCGCGTTCTAGACGAATCTTACTGCCAATCTGCAAGGGAGCACACCGTGGGCGAGACGCACGATCCATCCAACCCTCCCGACCGGCCTTCGAAGAAACGCAAGCCCAAGGAAGGCGGCGGGAATGGCAACGGGCACCCGTTCAACGAGCAGGAGCGGCTGACGCAGCTGCTCGATGCCCTGGTCGCGGCGCAGCACGGCGAGTTCGAGGTGCGGCTCCCCTTCGCGCGGGGCAGCGGCGTGATGGCGGAGATCGCACGCGCGTTCAACTCGGTGGTCACGCGCAACGAGACTTTCACCAACGAGATCGTCCGCCTCGAGCGCGTGGTCGGTCGCGAAGGCCGCATGACCGAGCGCGCGTCGCTCGGCGACGTGAGCGGTGGGTGGAAGACGAGCGTGCAATCGATCAACGCGCTCATCGCCGACCTGGTGCAGCCGACGACCGAGGTCGCCCGCGTGCTGGTGGCGGTCGCCGAAGGTGACCTGACGCAGAAGATGGCGCTCGAGATCGAGGGCCAGCCGGTGAAGGGGGAGTTCCTCCGCATCGGCACCACGGTGAACTCGATGGTCGATCAGCTCTCGTCCTTCGCGGCGGAAGTGACCCGCGTCGCGAAGGAGGTCGGCACCGACGGCAAGCTGGGTGGCCAGGCCGAGGTGCCCGAGGCCGCCGGCATCTGGCGCGACCTGACCGACAACGTGAACCTGCTCGCGTCGAACCTGACCTCGCAGGTGCGCAACATCGCCGACGTCACCACCGCGGTCGCGAAGGGCGACCTCTCGAAGAAGATCACCGTCGATGCGCGCGGCGAGGTGCTCGAGCTGAAGAACACGGTCAATACGATGGTCGATCAGCTCAATTCGTTTGCCGGCGAAGTGACCCGCGTCGCGAAGGAAGTCGGTACTGAAGGCAAGCTGGGCGGTCAGGCCGAGGTGAAGGGCGTGTTGGGCGTCTGGAAGGACCTGACCGACAACGTCAACTTCATGGCAACGAACCTCACCACGCAGGTGCGCGGCATCGTCAAGGTCGTGACCGCGGTCGCAAACGGCGACCTGACCCAGAAGCTCGTGGTCGAGGCCAAGGGCGAGATTGCCGCGCTGGCGGACACACTCAACAGCATGACGAAGACCCTGGGCATCTTCGCTCAGCAAGTCACCAGTGTCGCCCGGACCGTCGGCGTTGAGGGCAAGCTAGGCGCGCAGGCCGACGTACCCGGCGTCGCCGGCACCTGGAAAGATCTCACCGACAACGTGAATCTGATGGCGAACAACCTCACCGCCCAGGTCCGCAACATCGCCGAAGTGTCCACCTCGGTGGCGAAGGGCGACCTGTCGCGCAAGATCACGGTTGACGCGAAGGGCGAGGTCCTCGAGCTGAAGAACACCATCAACACCATGGTCGATCAGCTCAATGCATTCGCCGGCGAAGTGACCCGCGTTGCGAAGGAGGTCGGCACCGAAGGAAAGCTGGGTGGCCAGGCCGAGGTCAAAGGCGTCTCGTGCGTCTGGAAGGACCTGACCGACAACGTGACTCTTTTGGCCAACAACCTGACCACGCAGGTGCGCGGCATCGTCAAGGTCGTCACCGCGGTGGCGAACGGCGACCTCTCGCAGAAGATCACCGTCGATGTGAAGGGTGAGATGCTCGAGCTGAAGAACACCATCAACACGATGGTGGATCAGCTCAACACCTTTGCCTCGGAAGTCACCCGCGTCGCGCGCGAGGTCGGCACCGAGGGCAAGCTGGGCGGACAGGCCGAGGTCAAGGGCGTCGGCGGCACCTGGAAGGACCTCACCGACAACGTGAACTTCATGGCCTCGAACCTCACCACCCAGGTTCGCGGCATCGCGCGCGTCGTCACCGCGGTCGCGAATGGCGATCTCTCGCAGCGGCTCAAGGTCGAGGCCAAGGGTGAGATCGCGGCGCTCGCGGACACCATCAACGCGATGACCGACACGCTCGGCATCTTCGCGGAGCAGGTGACCGACGTCGCCCGCACCGTCGGTGTCGAGGGGAAGCTGGGCGCCCAGGCCGACGTGCCCGGAGTCGCCGGCACCTGGAAGGACCTGACCGACAACGTGAACCTGCTCGCGAACAACCTCACCGCGCAGGTCCGCAACATCGCCGACGTCACGACCGCGGTCGCGCAGGGCGACCTTTCAAAGAAGATCACGGTCGACGCGCGGGGTGAGATCCTCCAGCTCAAGGACACCATCAACACGATGGTGGATCAGCTCAACAGCTTCGCGGCGGAAGTGACCCGCGTCGCCAAAGAGGTCGGCACCGAAGGGAAGCTGGGCGGGCAGGCCGACGTCAAGGGCGTGTCGGGCGTCTGGAAGGACCTCACCGACAACGTGAACTTCATGGCCTCGAACCTGACCACGCAGGTGCGCGGCATCGTCAAGGTGGTCACCGCGGTCGCGAACGGCGACCTGAGCGAGAAGCTGCAAGTCAACGCCAAGGGCGAGATCGCGGCCCTCGGCGAGACGCTCAACAACATGACCAAGACGCTAGGTATCTTCGCGCAACAGGTCACCAGCGTGGCCCGCACGGTCGGCGTCGAGGGCAAGCTGGGCGCGCAGGCCGAGGTGCCCGGAGTTGCCGGCACCTGGAAGGACCTGACCGACAACGTCAATCTATTGGCGAACAACCTCACCGCGCAGGTCCGCAACATCGCCGACGTCACCACGGCGGTCGCGAACGGAGACCTCTCCAAGAAGATCACCGTCGACGCGAAGGGCGAGGTGCTGGCGCTGAAGAACACCATCAACACCATGGTCGATCAGCTCCGCTCGTTCGCCGGCGAAGTGACCCGCGTCGCCAAGGAGGTCGGCACCGACGGCAAATTGGGGGCGCAGGCAGACGTCAAGGGCGTGAGCGGCACCTGGAAGGACCTGACC
>JAYWBT010000048.1:0-6856 GCA_043781235.1 Deltaproteobacteria bacterium | reverse complement strand
CGGCGCCCGGCCCGCGTCCGCCATGCGCAAGAGCTGCAGCAGGTCGCCGCGCAGGCGCGCCAGCGCGACCGGGCGCGCCGCCCGGCGCTGCGACTCCTTCGACTGCTGCAGCTCGGCCGCGACCTCGCGCGCGACGCCGTCGGGCATGGCGCCCTGGAGCAGCTTCTGCCCCAGAAGCTCGAGCCGCGGCACCGGCTCGAAGAAGGGCACGCCGTAGCAGGTGACGCCGCTGCCGGGCAAGAGGCGCAGGCCGCCGATCCAGTGCAGCGCGCTCTCCGCCGCCGCGCACTGCAGCCCGCCCGGGCCGCTCGCCGCCGCCGCCTCGCGCATGGCCAGCCGGACCGCGAGCAGGAGGCCCGCGCCCACCGCGCCGTGCAGCGCGCGCGACATCGGCGGCTGGATCGAGATCTGGCGCACCGCCTGCAGCGCGCGCTCGGTGAGGCTGCGTAGCGCCAGCAGCAGGAGGTACGGGGTGAACTCTTTCTGCTCGGTTCCGGCGCCCTCGTCGATGGCGCGGCGCAGGAGCGCGTTGAGCGCGCCCACCAGCACGCGCCCGGGCCGGCCCGAGGCGATCCACGAGGCGACCAAACCGCTGTCGAGCGCCGGGTGGAGCTCGGGCGCTTCGAGAAAGGCGCGCCGGATGCCGTCGCGGGTGACCGTCGCGGGAGCGGTGAAGGAGACCGGCCGCAGCGCGCGCGGGTCGAAGCCGTCGAGCAGCAGCAGTTGGTCGTATTCGTTCTCGCGCAGCGCCGCGCGGTGGCGCACGCAGAGCAGGAAGAAGAGATCGCGCACCGCCGCGACCACGGCGCCTTCGACGCCCGGATCGACGTGGACCGGCACCCGCACGTCGGCGAGCGAGGTGCCGATGTGAAACCGCAGCGCGCGACCGTCGAGCTTGAGCGCGTCGGGCAGCCCGCGCCCGCCGCCCTGCTTGAGCAGGCGCGGAAACAGCTCGAGGCGCTCGTCGGCGTATCCCATCGCGGGGCGCATCCTAACGCGAGCGCGGCTCCAAGAGACGGGTTAGAAGCGTGAGATGCGAAACTTTGCACTCGCGGCGTGCTTCACGCTCTGCGGCTGCAGCAGCCTGCTGAGCTTCGATGTCACCTCCAGCGGCACCGCCACCATCCAGGGCGCGCCCGGCGGCGGGCTGCTGGGCAACGCGCTGGGCCGCTTCGGCGGCTTTGACAAGTTCAACCTTTCGCTGAAGCCGGCGCCGCCTGCGGCGGGGAGCGATCTGTCATTCCTGCAACAGATCGACTTCTTCATCTCGGCACCGGGTCTGGCTCAGATCCACATCGCCGGTGCGAAGAACCTGGCGGTGGGGCAATCGACGGTGGAATTGACGCTCGATAAGGTCGATATCGCGCCTTATGCCAAATCAGACACATTCTCGATCACCACCGTTGCGCTGGGCCACGCGCCAGGCAGCGACACCATGATCGAAGCGGACATCACCCTCAACATCCACGCCAGCCTGCTCTGATCCGGCTGCCCGCAAGCCGGTCGTCCGCATTCCATTGGCAGCCATTCATTTTTGCGACCGGCCCGCCGCGCTTCGGGAGGCGTTGCGGACCGGTACGCCGCCGCGTAGATTGCGGCCCCATGAAAAAGATCGAAGCCATCATCAAGCCCTTCAAGCTCGACGAGGTGAAGGAGGCGCTCGCAGACCTGGGCGTGCTCGGGCTGACGGTCACCGAGGTGAAGGGATTCGGCCGGCAGAAGGGCCACACCGAGCTCTACCGCGGCGCGGAGTACGTGGTGGACTTTCTGCCCAAGGTCAAGATCGAGATCGTGCTGAGCGACGAGATGGTGCCCAAGGCGCTCGAGGCCATCGAGCGTTCGGCCAAGACCGGGCGCATCGGCGACGGCAAGATCTTCGTCTCGACGGTGGAAGAGGTGGTGCGCATCCGCACCGGCGAGCGCGGCGAGCCGGCGCTCTGATCCGCGGAGAACGCGTGACGGGAGCCTGCGAAGCCGGCCGAGCTCCGTTCTGGCAAGCTCTCCAGGAAGTGAAGAGCGCCCTGCTCGCGGTGCTCTGCTTCGCCTCCGCGACAGCGTTCGGATGCGCGACCGCGCGGGCGCCGCGGCCAGCGGTCGCCCCCGATGCCCTGCGCGGGGTGACGCTCTCGCTGCCGCCGCCCACCGACCTGCGCCGGTCGGCCGGCACGGGCTGCGGGCAGGTCTCCTCCGACGTGCCACTGCAGACCGAGCGGACGCTGGTGCGCGCCTTCTCCGATGCTGGCGCGCGGCTCCTCGGAGGAAGCCAGGCGCGCGAGGCGGAGTGGACGCTCGCGGTCTCGCTCGCCACCGCGACGGTGGGCGCCGAGTACCAGGGCTCGCCCAACCAGTCGGCGCGTCCCCCCGGCGAGCCGCAGCCCGACGTCCCCGAGCTGTTCTCCAACCGCGGCAGCCTCTTCAACGGCGACAACGGCCACGCCACCGTCTCGCTGGAGGCCACGCTCACTCGCGCGGGCCGCCTGGTCTGGAGCGGCAACGTCTCGGGCCACGCCGAATCGGTGCCGTGCCAGCAGGTACAGGCGAAGGTCCGCGAGGCGCTCGAGGACGCGGTGGACGGGCTGCGCGCGCAGGTGATCGAGCAGATTCGCCGCGCGCCGCGCTGAAGCTAGAGCCCCTTCATCCGGTAGTTCGCCACGCCCGACGAGCTGCGCTGCTCGACCAGCTTGCCTTCGCGCTGCAGCTCCTCGAGCAGCGCCGCCGCCTGCAGCCGATCGATCTTGAGCTGCGCGCAGACCTCGTCGGCGCTCAGCAGCAGCCGCGAGCGCATCATCCGCACGATCTCGTCCTTGTCGTGCATCTTCTTCTGCAGCTCGTCGCCGCTCGACTGCATGCCGCGGCGGATACCGAGAAAGAGCAGCGCGATGATGGCGAGCCCCATCAGCGGGAAGACCACGTCGCCGTGGACTTCGAGCCAGGCCCAGAGCTGGTGGGTATCGTCCTCGGCCGGCGGATGCGCCTTGTGCGTGGCGCGCGGCAGCCGGCCCCAGCGCGCCGTGAGCGCGAGGACCGACGCGAGCAGGGAGTGGAGGGCCGCGGCCAGCATGGCGCGGGTGTATACGGGCCTTGTGCCCCGCGGATCAAGCGCGCCCGTCGAGAGGTTCCGCCGCTGACCGCGGCCTTCGCAGCGGTGGCCGGCGCCGCGGTGGCCGCGCTCTTTCCGGGAGTCGGGCCGGCGGCGCTGCTGCTCGGCGCGGCGGCGGGCGGAGGGCTCGGCTATCTCTTGCGCGGGCCGGCCGCGGCACCGCAGCCCTGGTGGCCGGCGGCGCTGGCGCTGCTCTTTTTCATCCCCGCCATCACCATGCCGGTGGCGCCCGGCGCGGACATGGCGATGCATGTCGCGCTCGCGCGCTCGCTCGAGGAAGGGCTGCCCCGGCTGTCGCCGGCGTGGGGCACGCTGCGCGTCGGGCTCTACCCGCGCGGCTTCTCGGCGCTGGTCGCGCTGGTGGCGCCGGCGCTGGGGCTCGCGAAGGCGGGGCTGGTCATCGCCGGCGCGACCTATCTGATCTTCTGGGCGGCGCTCTCGGCGTGGCTCACGGCGCCGCTGGTGGCCGCGCTCGCGCTCCTCCTGGCGCGCTCTCCGCAAAGCTTCTTCGACTGGGGCGGAAACCCCACGGTGCTCGCGATCGCGCTCGCGCTCTACGCGGCTGCCTTCCTGCGCCGCGGGGGCTCGGCGTGGGTGGCCGCGCTGCTGGCGGTGGGCGCGGGGGCTGTGCATCCGATGGGCGCCTGCGCTGGCGCGCTGGCCATCGCCGTGGTGGCGCGGGAGCGGCCGCGCGCGGCCACGCTGGTGCTCGCCGCGCTGGGCGCCCTGCTGTTGTTGCTGGCCCGCTTCGGCCCGCTGCTGTCGCCGCGTGAGCTTTCCTGGATCCGCGCGTATGCGCTGAACAACGAGACGGTGGTGCGCGGCTCGCCCTGGCTCTTTCCGCTCACCGTCTGGCCCGCGCTGCCACGGGTGCTGGGCGATCCCTACGTGGTCGCGGTCGGCGCGGCCGCCGCACTGCTGCTGATGCGGCGCCAGTTCCGGCCGGTCGTGGTGGCGGTGGTCGGGGTGCTGGTGGTCGGCGCGGTCTTCGCAGCCGGCCCGCAGCTGCCGCTGGTGCCGCTCTACCCGGCGCGCTTCACGCCCATGCTGGTGGTGGCCACCGCGCGCCTCCTGAGCCACGCGTCGTCGGAGCTTCCGCGGCGCGCGCTGGCGCCGCTGTTGGCGGTGCTGTTCGGCATCGCGCTGGCGCTGCACGTGCGCTGGTTCCAGAAAGCGCAGCCAATCGCGACGGCGGGAGATCTCGCCGCTTTGAAATGCCTCGACGAGACGCTGCCACCCGGCGCGGTCATCGACGGTGCTTACGGCGACGCGACGCAGTGGATCCCTGCGCTCACCGGACGCCCGGTGACCCGGCCGCACCAGCACTGCTCGCTCTTCGACGAGACCGACGCGCAGCTGGTGCATCTCAAGCCGCAATACCGCTTCATCGGCGAGCGCCTCCGGTACGGCGGCGAGGCCATGGAGCGCCCGAAGACGCACGCCATCTGCCCCGGCCTTTACCCGCTCCCGTGAGCACGGTGATGCCTTTTGCCATGCAGAATGACTGAGCCTGTTGGCGCGATGCTGCGCCAGACCCGGACCTGCGCAAGCCATGGTGGGGTGCGGCGCCACGCGGATGGAGCGCCAGACGCCGCGGGGTCTCGCGCAGGCGCCGCTGAGCGGGCGAGGCCGGGTGTCCCGCAAGCCCGACATTGCGCGGCCGCAGCGGACCGATCTCGTTGCACCTCAAACCAGCTCGGCCGCGGACGCGCACAGGAGGGTGCGCGGGATACCCGGATCGCCCGCGGACGCAGCGGCACCAACCGGAAGCCCGCGGACGCAGCTGCGAACAGACCCGGCCAGCGTCACACCTCGAGCCGGTCCTTGTGGGCCGCAAACCAGCGGTAGAGCACCGGGAGCAGGAAGACCGAGAGCAGCACGCGCGAGGAGAGTCCCCCCACGACCACCTGCGCGAAGGGACGTTGGCTGTCGCTGCCGATGGCGTGCGAGAAGGCCGCCGGCAGCAGGCCCAGGCAGGCGACGATGGCGGTGATGAGGATCGGCCGCAGCCGCACGATCGCGCTCTGCCGCGTCGCCTCGTCGATGCCGAGGCCCGCCTGCCGGAGCTTGTTCGCATGGCTGATGAAGATGATGCCGGTCTGCATCGAGACGCCGTACAGCGCGAGGAATCCGAGACCCGAGCTCACCGAGAGATTGGTCTTGAAGGCCCACAGCGCGAGAAGCGCCCCCGGCGTCTCATTGAGGATCGCGCTGATGGCGATCAGCAGCGGATACTTCGCGTTGCCGTAAAGCGCGAAGAGGATGAAGAACATCAGGACCAGCGTGAGCGGGATGATGACCAGCATCTGGCTTCGCGCCTTGAGAAAGTCGCTGTATTCGCCGCCCCACTGCACCTCGTAGCCGGTGGGCAGCTTGACCTCGCGGTCCACCTTCTCGCGCGCGTCCGCGACCGCCGAGCCGAGGTCGCGGCCCAGCACCGAATACTGCACGCCGATGTACCGCGTGCTCGACTCCCGGTAGATGTACGAGGCGCCCTGGCCGATGGTCAGCGTGGCGAGGCTGCCGAGCGGGATCTGTTGTCCGCCGGGAGTGTTCACCAGGAGCCGGCCGATGGCCTCGGGGCTGTCGCGATAGGCTTGGTTCATGCGCACCACCAGATCGAACGTGCGCTCACCCTCGATCACCTGCGTCGCCGCCACGCCGCCCACGGCGGCCTCGATCAAATGGTTGACGGCGGCGACGTTGAGTCCGTAGCGGGCGACCTTGCGCCGGTCGATCTTCACGTCGAGGCTGGGCTGGCCGAGCTCGCGCACGATGGTGATCTCTCCGATCCCGCGCACGGAGGAGATGCTGCGCCGGATCTGCTCGGCGAGCGACTCGAGCTTGTGCAGGTCGGACCCGAACACCTTGACCGCGAGCGAGCTCTTGAGCCCGGTGGAGGCCTCATCGACGGCGTCCTCCGCCGGCTGCGTGTAATTGAAGATGATGCCGGGAAACTTCTTCAGCTTGTCGCCGACGGCTGCGATCAGCTCTTCCTTGTCCATCCCGCGCGGCCATTCATCGTAAGGCTTGAGCCCGACGTAGAACTCACAATTATAGAAGCCGGTGGGATCGGTCCCGTCGTCGGGGCGACCCAGCTCCGAGCTGACGGTGGTCACCTCCGGGAAGCTGCGCAGGATCGCGCTGACTTGCGGCGCGATCTTCTCCGCCGCGTCGATGCTGATGGTGGGGGGCATGGTGGCGCGGACCCAGAGCGCGCCCTCGTCGAGCTTGGGCATGAACTCCGCGCCAATTCCGAACAGCGTGAGCAGGCTGAGCAGAAACAGCGCCACGCACGCCGCGAGCGTGGCGCGGGGCCGGGCCAGACAGCGGTCGAGCGCGCGCGCGTACCAGGCGGTGACCCGGCTCATCAGCGGACCCTCCTGATCGCGGACGTTCTTGCGCAGGAAGATCGCGCAGAGCACGGGCAGGAGCGTGAGGGTGAAAATGAGCGTGCCGAGCAGGGCGAACACCACGGTGTCGGCCATCGGAGAGAAGAGCCGCGCCGACGGACCGCTGAGCGCATAGATGGGCAGGTAGCCGGCGATGATCACCGCCGTCGAGTAGAAGATGGGCCGGCCCACGTCCTTGGCCGCCGCCAGCAGCACCACTTTGAAATCGACCTCCTCTTTCGCCTCCCGGCGCACTCCCAGCTCACGGAAGATGTTCTCGACCATGATCACGGCGGCATCGACGAGGATCCCGAAGTCCACCGCGCCCAGCGAGAGCAGGTTCACCGGGACGTGTCGCGCCTTG
>JAYWBT010000047.1:0-6860 GCA_043781235.1 Deltaproteobacteria bacterium | reverse complement strand
AGCAGAACAACTCCGGAACCGCTTGTGGGACGCGCGTGAGGCAGCGAGCTTCCTGAAGGTCTCTCGCTCGTGGATCTACGCTCGTGTCGAGCGAGACGAGATGCCGTACATTCGCGTCGGCGGGCTGATCCGCTTCGTGCCTTCTCAACTTCGCGACTGGACCTTCGCGAAGGACCAGGGCAAGGGCTGACATGGCGAGCGTCTACAAGAAAGGCGAGCGCTGGTGGCTGCGCTTCAAGGGCGCCGACGGGCGATGGCAGGGCGCGCCCGCGAAGGCCGAGACGAAGCCGGCCGCGCGTCTCGAAGCCCTCGAGCGCGAGCGGCTCGCACGCCAGCAGCGTGAAGGCCTCGCGCCGAGCAGCGACAACCAGCGGCGGACCTTCGGCGAGCTGATGGACTTGTGGCAGGAGCGGTACGGGTCGCGGCTGCGGTCGCAGACGATCCAGCAATCCGTGGAGAAGCACCTGCGCCCTGCCCTCGGCAAGCTCCGCCTCGGCGGCGCCGCAACGGAGTTGCCTGCGCTCCTCAACTCGAAGATCAGCGCGCTGTCGCCGTCGAGCCTCAACCACCTGCGCGCGTATTGCCATCGCCTCTACGCGGTCGCATCGATGCGCTCGGTGGGCTGGTGGATGTTGCCGAACCCAATCAACCGGCTCGAGCTGCCGAAGTTCAAGGAAGCCAGGCGCAAGCGCGCGACCGTCGCCGCGGAAGACGTGCCGCGCGTGCTGGCGGCGCTTACGCCGGGGTGGCGGCCGCTGTTCGCGTCAGCGTTCTTCCTCGGCCTGCGGCGCGGCGAGCTGCTCGCGCTGCAGAAGGAAGACATCGACCTGCGCGAATGGACGATCAACGTTCGCCGCTCGGGCAACGCGGATGGACCAAGGGCGGCGACGACGGGACGGTTCCGGTCCCGGAGCCACTGCGGCCCTATCTCGACGCCGCAATCAAGCTGTCGCCGTCGAAATGGGTCTTCCCGGCGGCGGACGGCACGCAACGCGCGCCGGACACGAACCTCAAGGCCGTCCTGCGCCGGGCTCTCGGCCGCGCCGGTATCGTCGAAGGCTACGAGCACCGCTGCCGTAGGCCTGGCTGCGGGCACGTTGAGCCTGCGGCCGACAGCGCGAACCGTCGCTGCCCGAAGGACGACCGCGCGCTCTGGATCAGGCCGCTGCCGAAGAAGGGCATTGTCTTCCACTCGCTCCGCCACACCACCGCGACACTGCTCGCGCGCGCCAAGGTGCATCCCTCCGTCGCGCAGAAGATCCTCCGCCACGCGAACATCGAGACCACGCTCGCCATCTACACGCACCTCGACGGCATCGAGGACATGCGCGCCGCGGTCGCGAAGCTCGACTTCGGTCCGCTCGCAGAACGCGCGCCCGCGCCAGTCGTTCCGCTCCGAAAAGAAGCGACCTTTGCTACCAATTTGCTACCGGCAGCCGTTTTCCCAAAAGATGAGGCCTCTGACCGCCCCGACAATGTCAGGAAGATCAGAGGCCTCGGTGAGTCGGGGCGACTGGATTTGAACCAGCGACCACTTGCACCCCAAGCAAGTGCGCTACCAGGCTGCGCTACGCCCCGGTCTTTTGAGACCGTGCCGCCGGTGGGGTAGTCGGCGGGGCGAGCGTCGTACCATCGGCCCGGGCCAAGTTCAAGCGAGAACTCGGCGGGGCCTTCACTCCGTTGAGCGCGTTCTTGAGGACCTGCGAGGGCCGGAAGGTCAGCACCCGGCGCGCGGAGATCTCGATCTCCTGGCCGGTCTGCGGGTTGCGCCCGACGCGCGACTTCTTCTCGCGCACGACGAAGTTCCCGAAGCCCGAGAGCTTGATCTTGTCGCCCTTTTCGAGCGTGTCCTTCAGCGTGTCGAAGACCAACTCGACGATCTCGGCGGACTCCTTCTTGGAGATTCCGACCTCTTTGCACACGCTTTCGATGACGTCGGCCTTGGTCATGCCGTGAACTTTACACGCAGCTTCCGAGCACGGTCAAACCAATCCGGTGCGACAAATCCTGCCACTTTTCAGCGCAGTGCGACAATCCTTCAGGCGCGGATCCCCGCGCCCAGCTGGGTCCGCAACCGGTCCTTGATGGAGGCCACGACAGCGTCGGCTTCGGCGTCGGTCAAAGTGCGATCGGGGGCCCGGAGCGACAGACGGTACGCGATGCTCTTCTTCCCGTCCGGCACCGGCGCGCCCTTGTAGACGTCGAAGAGCGAGACGAGCTCGAGCAGGCCGCCCGCGTCCACCGCGCGGATCTCGGCCAGCATCCGCGCCGCCAGCACCTTTTCGTCCACCACGAATGCGAGGTCGCGCTCGATGCCGGGGAACTTCGGCACGCCGTGCATCTTGCGCTCCGCGTGCGCCTTGCCCAGCAGCAGCTCCCAGTCGAGCTCCGCGACGAAGGTGTGCGCCGGCACCTCGAAGGCTTTCGAAATCACAGGGTGCAGCTGCCCAAAGAAGCCCGCCACGACGCCGTCCACCATCACCGATGCGCAGCTCGCCGGATGCAAGGTCGCGATCGGCGCCAGCGCGAATTCGATCGAGGGCACGGCGAGCGCGGCGAGCACATCTTCGATCGCGCCTTTCATGTCGTAGAAGTCGAGCGGCCCCGGCGCCGACGTCCAGCGCTTGGCGGCCTGGCCGGTCAGTGCCAGCGCCAGCCTCCGCGGCTCGTGGTCAGGCCACGCGAGCGGACCCGAGGGATGCCGCGGGTCGGGGTGCGCGAGGTAGACGCGGCCGAGCTCGTACAGCTGCAGCTCGCGGGCGCCGCGGGCAAGGTTGTGGCCCAGGTTGCGCAAGAGGCCCGCCAGCAGCGACCAGCGCATCGCGCCCTGCTCCACCGTCAGCGGATTCGCCACGCGCATCGCTTTGGGCGCGCCCTCGTCGGGCCAGAGCGCGTCGAGATCGCGCTCGGCGACGAAGCTGTAGTTCAGCACCTCGTCGAAGCCGCGCGCCGACAGCGCCGCCCGCGCCGCCGCGGTGGCCACGCGGTCGGGCCGCGCCGCCGCTGTCTCGCCGACGCCCGCCTTGGGCACCTCGATGGGGATGCTGTCGAGCCCGCGCTGGCGGGCGATCTCCTCGACGCAGTCGATCTCGCGCGTCAGGTCGCGCCGCCACGAGGGCACCTTCCACAGCCTGCGATCGGGCATGCCGTCCATCGGCTCCAGACCCAGCGAGCGCAGGCGCTGGTCCACCTCAGCGGCCTCGACGCGCGCGCCGAGGATGGCCGAGACGCGCGCCGGCCGCACCCAGATGTGGGTCGGCGGCCGCGGCGACGGGTAGCGATCGATCAGTCCCGGCAGCACGGTGCCGCCAGCGAACTGGACGATCAGCTCGGCGCAGCGGTCGGCGGCGAGCGGCGCGGTGCCGTCGTCCGCGCCGCGCTCATAGCGGTGCGATGCCTCGGTGTGCAGCGCCTGCCGTCGCGCCGTGCGCCGGATGCCGGCGCCCTCGAACACCGCCGACTCAAGCAGCAGCCGGGTCGTGCCGGCCGACACCTCGCTGGTCTGCCCGCCCATCACGCCCGCGAGCGCGACCGGCTTCTCGTCGTCGGCGATGACCAGATCGTCGGCGGACAGCTTGCGCTCCTTGCCATCGAGCGTGGTCAGCGGCTCGCCCTCGCGCGCCCGGCGCACGATGATGCGCGCCCCCGCCAGCCGATCGAGATCGAAGGCGTGCAGCGGATGCCCCAGCTCGAGCAGCGCGAGGTTGGTCGCGTCGACCACGTTGCTGATGGGCCGGATGCCGCACGAGCGCAACCTCTCCTGCAGCCACAGCGGCGAGGGCCCGACCTTCACGCCCTCGATCACGCGCGCGAGGTAGCGCGGGCAGCGCTGCGCGTCCTCGACGTCCACGCGCGCGGCCGCGGCGGCCACCTCGCCGGTTGGCATCCGCGGCGCGGGCAGCCGCACCGGCACGCCGGTCAGCGCCGACAATTCGCGCGCGATGCCGAGGTGCGAGAGCGCATCGGGCCGGTTCGGCGTGACGTTGATCTCCAGCACCGTATCGGGCAGACCCAGGAGCGCGTCGAGCGGTGTGCCCACCGGGGTGTCGCGCGGGAGCTGCAGCAGACCGCTGTGGTCGTCGCCGAGACCCAGCTCGCGCGCCGAGCAGAGCATCCCCTCGCTCTCGACGCCGCGCAGCTTCGCGCGCTTGATCTCCTTGCCGCCCGGCAGCACCGCGCCGAGCCGCGCCATCGGCACCACGTCGCCCGCGGCGTAGTTGACGGCGCCGCACACTACCTGGTGCGTCCCCGCGCCGTCGTCCACCCGGCAGAGGTGCAGGTGATCGCTGCCTTCGATCGGAGTCTTTGACGAGACGCGCGCCGCGACCACGCCGGACGGGAGCGCGCGCCGCTCGGTGCCTTCCACCTCGAGGCCCGCGAAGATGAGCCGCCGCGCGACCTCCTCGTCTGCGATCTCCACCGGGCACAGCTCGCGCAGCCACTTCAGCGAGACCTTCATAGCTGCTCCAGAAAGCGCACGTCGTTCTCGAAGAGCGAGCGAAGATCGTCGATGCCGTGGCGAAGCATGGCGAGCCGGTCGATCCCGACGCCGAAGGCATAGCCAGTGACCTTCTCCGGATCGTAGCCGACGCCCGCGAGCACGTCGGGGTTGACCATGCCGGAGCCCAGCACCTCGAGCCAGCCGGTGTGCTTGCAGAGGCGGCAGCCGGCGCCGCCGCAGGCCGCGCAGCTCACGTCGACCTCGGCGGACGGCTCGGTGAAGGGAAAGTACGACGGGCGCAGGCGCGTCTTGACGCCGCTGCCGAAGAAGGCTTTGGCGAAGGCGTCGAGCGTCCCGCGCAGATGCGCCATCGAGAGGCCCTCCTCGACGTGGAGGCACTCGACCTGGTGGAACATCGGCGTGTGCGTGATGTCCGAGTCGCAGCGGTACACCTTGCCGGGCGCGATGATCCGTACGGGCGGCGGCTGGGCGAGCATGGTGCGCGCCTGCACCGGGCTGGTGTGCGTGCGCAGCAGCAGCTGCTTCTGCGCGCCCTGCGTAGGCGGCGAGCCCGGCGGCGGCTCGGGCTGCGTTGCCGGGTCGAGGTAGAACGTGTCCTGCATGTCGCGAGCGGGATGGTCGCTTGGGATCCCAAGCTTTTCGAAGTTGTAGAGATCCCACTCGATCTCGGGCCCGTCGGCGACGTGGAAGCCGAGCCGCGCGAAGATGTCGACGATGTCGTCCATCGCTTGCGAGACCGGGTGGCGGTGGCCGCGCTTTCGTGTTCGGCCCGGTAGCGTGACGTCGAGCTTCTCGCGCTGCAGGTCGCCCAGCAGCTCCTGCTCGTCGATCTTCTTCTTCTGCTCCTCGAGCAGCGCTTCGAACCGCGCGATGACCTCGGTGACGAGCTTGCCCATCGCCGGGCGCTCCGCGGGCGGCAGCTTGCCCATGCCCTTGCGCAGCGCCGAGAGCGAACCACTCTTGCCCAGGTACTTCACCCGCGCCGCTTCCACCTGCGGCTCGCTGCCGGCGGAGGCGAGCTCCGCCTTTCCTTCCTCCAGCAGCCGGTTGATCTCGTCGATCACGAACGACTCCTTCCACGCGCTGCGCCTGCGCAGAGCTGCAAAAACGCAGAGGCCGCGCCGGTTCCCCAGCACGGCCTCGCTGTGCAAGCCAGGCGAGCTTTACGCCGCGGCGCGCTTGACGATGGCCGCGAACGCCTGCGGGTCGACGATGGCGATGTCCGAGAGGACCTTGCGGTCGAGCCCGATGTTCGCCTTCTTGAGGCCGTTGATGAAGCGCGAGTACGACATGCCCGAGAGGCGGGTGGCCGCGTTGATGCGCGCGATCCACAGCGAGCGGAAGTCGCGGCGGCGGACGCGGCGGCCCTTCGCCGACTGCATCATGGCGCGCTCGACTGCTTCGGCCGCGCGCTTGTAGCAGCCGTTGCGGCGGCCGCGGAAACCCTTCGCGAGCTTCAGGACTCGGTTACGACGACGACGGGCTTTGAACCCACGCTTGACGCGCATTGCACTGCTCCAAGTTTACAGTCGACAGTTGAGAGTCGACAGTTTGATTCTCCATGTTGCGGTCGACTGTCAACTCTCAACTGTCAACTGTCGACTGGCTTTGCTCTACTTCGGAAGCCCGTACGGGAGCGCCTTCTTCAGGTGCTTCTCGTCGCGGCGGGAGAGCACCTCGCTGCCCCGCAGACCGCGCTTGCGCTTGCGGTTCTTGCCGAGGGACAGGTTGTGGCGTTTTCCCACGCGGCCGGCCTTGATCATCCCGGTTCCGGTGCTGCGGAAACGCTTGGCCGCGCTCCGCTTGGTCTTCAACTTCGGCATCGCGAAAATCCTTTTGCGAAAATCGGAGGGCGCCTTCTACAGGAGCCCGCCTGCGAAATCAAGCCTTCGCGGCAGAGGCGTCCGCCTGGGAAGAAGCCTCGGCCGCAGGGGGCGGAGGGGAGAGGGAAGAGGAGGAACCAACTTTGCTGGCCGGGGCTGCGGCGGAGGCGGGAGCGTCGCCGTCGGCGGGCACCACGGCTGCAGCGGGCGGAGAAGCCTTCGCAGAGGCTGCGGCCTGGCGCTCGGCCCTCTCCTGAGCGGTCTTGATCGACTGCAGCCAGCGCGGGTTCGGCGAGAGGATCATGAAGAGGAGGCGGCCTTCGAGCCGGGGCGCCTGCTCGACGATGGCCTGCTCCTTCAACTCGACGGAGATGCGCGTGAGGATGGCCTGGCCGATCTCGCGGTGGGTGATCTCACGGCCGCGGAACATGACGGTGATGCGCGCCTTGTTCCCTTCCTCGAGGAACTCCTTCACCGCCTTGACCTTGAAGTTGTAGTCATGCTCTTCGGTCTTGGGCCGGAACTTCACTTCCTTGAGCTTGACGACCGTCTGCTTCTTCTTGGCCTCGTTCGCC
>JAYWBT010000046.1:0-6873 GCA_043781235.1 Deltaproteobacteria bacterium | reverse complement strand
GCGTCGCCCGCTTCGACGAGGAGACGGAGCGCTCCACCTGCCAAGTCTACGCCGAGAGCCGGCTGGTCATCGGCGTGCACGGCTCGAACATGCTGCTGCCGTCGGGCCATGCCGGCCTGACCATCGACCTGATGCCCGACGACCGATGGGGCAACTTCGGGCAGGACATCCTCTACCAGGAGCAGGATGTCCGGCTCTCCAGCTTCCGCTACCGCTTCCTGCCGATCGGCTCAAGCATCTCTGCGATCGCGCGCTGTGCCGCCGAGCAGGTCGCGGGACACGGCTACTTCCGCAGGCAGATGCTGCACGGCAAGTGAGGCGGCCCTCTGCCGAGGGAGTCAAGCAGTGGCTGCTTCATCGATCCTGATGGGGGTGCTCGTCCTTCGCCTGCACGGGACGGGCGGCGTCGCGCTCCGCCGAGAGGATCGCCAGCTCCTGGGTCAGCCGTCGGACTTGTTGAGTGAGCCGCGAGATCACGGTCGAGAAGTGCACGCTGAGGAGCAGCAGGAAGAGCAGCGCGAAAAGAAAGAGCGCGGTGGTCGGCAGCACGGCGCCGATCAGCCGCGAGATCCACTCGATGACCCAGTAGAAAACGACCAGCAGGATCATCGAGCCCGAGGTGGCGATCCAGAGCCAGGAGTACTCTTCGCGGAGCTTGCGACGCCGCACCAGCTCGAGGATGAAGATCAAGGTTCCGAGGCTCGCCACCAAGGCAAAGATGTGCTGGGTCTGGGTCATCGCTTGTGGCTCCGGAGCGGGACGAGCGCGAGCGCGAGAGTCATGCGGAAAACGTAGTAGAGCGGGCGCAGGAAACCCGCGTGCATGCTCTTGCCGTCGGCAGGAGCGAGCATGCGCACCGGCACTTCGGCGAGGCGGAGGCCGGAGCGCGCTACCATGGCGAGCACGTCGGCGTCGGGGTAGTCGGCCGGGTACCGCTCGTGCGCGTAGAAGTGCAGAGCCGCGCGGGAGATGGCCTGGAAGCCGCTGGTCGGGTCGGTGACGCGCTGGCGGCAGAGCCGCGAGGCGACGTTGGCGAAGAGCCAGATGCCGATACGGCGCATGAGCGGCGGGCGGTACGAGCCGCTGTCGAGGAAGCGCGAGCCCACCACCACGTCGGCGCGGGAGAGCGCTTCCAGCAGCGCCGGAATCGAAGCGGGATCGTGCTGCCCGTCGCCGTCGAGTTGCACCACCGCGTCGTATCCGTGGCGGAGCGCGTAGCGGTATCCGGTCTGAAGGGCAGAGCCGTAGCCCAGGTTGACGGGGTGCACGGCAACGATCGCGCCGCTCAGGCGCGCCTCCTCCGCCGTGTCGTCCGAAGAGCCGTCGTCCACCACCAGGATGTCTCCCGGCACCTGGGCCCGCACCTGCCCCAGCACGCGCCGGATGCACTTTCTCTCGTTGAAGGCCGGAATCACCACCAGCAGACGCCCCGGGTCTGCGGCCGGTGCCGACGTCGAGGAGACAGCGGTGAACGATCCTGCGCGCACGCCCAACTACTGTAGCATCGACCCACTCATGCGTATCGCGCAGGTGACCCACTCGTTTCCCCCGTACTTCGCCGGGGTCGGCAACGTCTGCTTCCACAATGCGCGGGTGCTGGCATCGCTCGGCCACGAGGTGCACGTCTTCACCGCGCAATCGCCGGGCGAGGCCGTCGCCCCCCGGGGGGTCGCCGTTCACCGGCTGCGGCCGCTCTTCGAAATCGGCAAAGCACCCCTCCTGCCGAAGTTGGTGGCGCTTCCCCGATTCGACCTGATCCACCTGCACCTGCCCTTCATCTTCGGAGGCGAGCTGGTGCTCCTGCGCGCGCTTGCCGGGCGAACACCGCTCGTGGTCACCGTCCACAACGACCTGCGCATCGATGGCGCCAAAGGGATGCTGCTTGCCGCCTACGATCGGCTGGCGACGCCGCTCCTCTTCCGCGGAGCCGACGTGATCTGCGTGGTGTCGGAGGGATTCGCGGAATCGCTGCCCGCGATCGACGCCGCGCGCAAGAGGATGCAGCGCATCGTCGAGCTGCCCAATGGCGTAGACGAGGAAACCTTTCGACCTGGAATCGCGACCGACGTGCGAACCAAGCTCGGCATTCCGGCCGAGGCCTTCCTCATCGCCGTGGTCGCCGCGCTGGACTACGCCCACCCGTCGAAGCGGATCGATCTCGCGCTCCGCGCGCTTTCCGCCCTGCCGGAGACGAGGCTGCTGGTCGTCGGGGGAGGCCCGCTGGCCGGTCAGCTCGAGGAGCTCGCGCGCGAGTTGGGCGTGGCCGACCGGGTTCATTTCGCGGGTGCGGTCACCCACGACGAGGTCGCGATCCACCTCGCTGCCTGCGACTGCCTGGCGCTGACCTCTGATCGAGAGTCTTTTGGAATGGTGCTTCTCGAAGCGATGGCATGCGGGAAGCCGGTCATCTCTTCGGACTTGCCCGGGCCGGCGGCGATCGTGCGCCAAGATGGTTGCGGTGTGCTTTTCCGATCGGGCGACGCGGAAGACCTGGTGCGCGCCATCCGGCAGATCAGGCCCGGGATGGGAGCGCGCGGCCGCGCCCTGGTGCTGCGCAAGTACACTTGGGACATCGTCGGCAGGCAGCTCGACTCCATCTACCGCGACCTCGTTCAGCGGTAGTGCAAGAGGCGGAACGCGTGCAGCACGAGCGCAGGCGGCAGGTGAAGCAAAGCGCGCTCCCCCAGCATGCGCGCCCTGCCGCGGAATCCCAGTCGGTCGCTCCACCAGGTCCGCTTCACCTGCAGCGTGGAGCGGAGGTGGGCGCGAAGCTTGGTCGCCTTGGTCGCGTCGGAGTGGACCCGATAGGAGACGAGCGTCCGGTCGAGGTTTTCGAAACGGTGGCCGGCGCGTGCAAGGCGGCTCCACAGCTCGTAGTCCTCGCCGGTGTTGTCGTCGGAGAAGGAGTAGCCGCCGGCAGCGAGCACCAGGTCGCGCCGCAACATCGCAGCGGACTGCGCGATGGGGTTGTAGAGCGACATGGCGCGGACGATGACCTCGTGCTCGAGGGGATAGCGGCGGGCGCCGATGTGCGCTCCCTTGCCGTCGATGATCTCGAGTTGCCCGCCAACGACGGTCGTCCGCGGGTTGCCGTCGAAAAATGCTGCCTGCAGCGCGAGGCGATCCGGGCGAGCCAGATCGTCCGCATCGAGCATCGCCACCAGGGGCGCTCGTGCCTCGCGCAGGCCGCGGTTGCGCTGCGCGATGAGCGAAGTGGGCTGCAGTTCCTGGAGCAGTCGAATGCGCGGGTCGTCAGCGAGGAGCGCCGCCGCGCACACCTCTGATTCCGCTTCCACGACGATGAGCTCCCAATCCTCAAGGCTCTGCCGGCGAATGCTCTCGACCGCCGCGCGAAAGTATTCGGGGTGAGGACGGAGGACTGGCATGACCACCGAAACGCGCGGCGCCGTCATGGCAGCGGCGGGGGCGGCACGCCGCGCACCCGGCTCTCGACGGCGGTGAACAGGCAGCGGGGGTCGCGCAAAAACCGCAGGCCGCGCGCCAGGAGCCGTTTGCTGCGCCGGCCGAGCGGGCCTCCGCGCACGAGTCCGTGCCTGCGGATGGTATCGGCCACCTCGGCGTCGCAAATGGCCTGGAGGCGGCTTGTCTTCGAAGACGGGTGGAGGCGGAAGTTCGCAAGCAGGCGGCGAAGCTTGGTCGCGCGCGCACCGCCCAGAAGAAGGCGGACCAGCAGATCGAAGTCCATCGCGAAGCGCTTGCCGGCGTCGATGCCTCCGGCGCGCTCGACCGCCCGCTTCCGGAAGAACATTGCGGGCTGTGCCGTGTACGGCGATTCGTAAGCAAGGATCCGCAGATCGAGCACCAAGTGCGCAGTGAAGAGCCTGCGCCCAGCCGGATCGACGTAGCGCAGGTCGCCGTAGACGATCTCCACCTCGGGGCGGCGCGCGAACTCCTCGCCCACCGCGCGAAGCGCGCCTGGCTCGAGGTAGTCGTCGGAGTTGAGCCAGCCGAAGATCTCTCCGTTGGCGCGAGCACAGCCCTCCTGGAGGGCTGCAGCCTGCCCCGCATCAGGGCTGCTGCGCCAGAACGACAGGGCCTCGGCCCGGCGCGCAATCAGCTCTTTGCTTCCGTCCGTCGAGCCGCCATCGAGCACCTGGTAGTCGAGGTCGGGGTAGCCCTGCGAGAGGACCGACTCGAGCGTCTGGCCGAGGAAGGCAACCTGGTTGAAGGACGGGGTGACGAGCGAAATCCGCGGCAGTGGCATCCGGAAGATGCGCTATCATCTCGAACACGGTCCATCAAGGATGCCCACTCCGGTGATTGCGAGCCTCGAGACAGCAGGCGCCGGGCGGGAAGGCCGATCCTGGCCTCGGGGCGGGCGCGCGCTGCTGGTGGTAGCGCTGCTCGCGGCCATCTACGCCGCCTATTCTCCAGCGCTCGACGGCGAGCTGCAGTTCGACGATCTGCGCACCATCGAGCACAACCCGGGGATCAAGGACCTCGGCCGCTTCCTCCGCTCGGATATCGCCACGCGCCTCGGCGCCGGCCGTGCGCTCACCGATCTGACTTTCGCCCTTAACTACCGGATGAGCGGGCTGGCGGTGCGCCCGTACCATCTGTTGAACCTCGCGGCCCATCTCGCCACCGTGCTCGCTTTGCTGGTGCTGACCGGGAAGATTCTGCGCCGGCTGCAATGGCCCGCTCCTTTCGCGACTGCGTTCCTCGCCGCAGCGTTCTTCGGGTTGCATCCGCTTCAGAGCCAGGCCGTCGCGTATGTCTGCCAGCGCGCCGAGCTGCTTGCTGCTTTCTTCTACCTTCTCGGGGTGCTCCTTGCGCTCGAGGCCGAGGAACAAAGAGGAGCTCGGGCGATCGGCGCGCTGGCGGCCGCGTTCGCATGCGTCCTCCTCGGATGGGAGGCCAAGCAGACGCTGGCAAGTTTCCCCGCCGCGCTCCTTCTCTGCTGGGCTGCCTTTCCCGCGCCTGCTCGAGCCGGAGCGGCCAGGTGGACCTGGCAGAAGCAGTTGGCCGCCTCGCTTCCTTTTTGGGCCGTCACCTGTGCCTTCTCTGCACGGCTGCTCTTGAGCACCCGGGGTGCCGGAGACGCCGGGTTCGACATCCCGCAGATCCCCGCAGGCCGGTATTTCCTCACGCAGGCGCGCGTGGTCCTCGTCTATCTGCGGCTTCTCTTCTGGCCCGCTGGCCAGCATCTCGACTGGGACCTGGCTCTCAGCACTTCCGCGTGGGAGCCCCGCACCGCGGCCGCTCTGCTGGCCGTCGCGGCCATCCTGCTCGCGGCCCTCTGGCTCTTTCGCTGGTCGGTGCGTGCCGAGCCATCGGAGCTGCGCACGCTCTCACGCCTTCTCGCTTTCGGCATCCTCTGGTTCTTCATCCTTCTTGCGCCGACCTCGAGCGTAGTCCCGGTTGCCGATCTGCTGGAGGAGCACCGGGTCTATCTGGCGAGCTTCGGAATCGTCCTGCCCGCCGCGGCTGCGGCCGTGCTTGCGGCGCGCCGCTTCGCCAGCGGACCGGTCGCTGGAAAGGCGGCCGCTGCCGCCGCCCTCGCCCTCTGCGCCGCGCTGGGCGGCGCTCTGTACCGCCGGGCGCAGGTGTGGGAATCCGCCCTCGCCCTCTGGAGCGATGCGGCGGAAAAGTCGCCCCGGAAAGCTCGCGTGCACATGAACCTGGGCTTCGCGCTCTCGCCGGTCGATCCAGCGCGCGCCGCCGACGCGTACAGGCTTGCGCTACGACTCGCGACCGAGGGCACCTACCGTCGCGACGAGATCAGGGTCGGCGCGCTTCTCAGCCTGGGCCGTTACGAGGAGGCCATCGCCATCCTCGAGGTGCTTGCCGCGAATGCGCCCGCTACTCCGCAGTTCGAGATCAACCTCGCCCTCGCGTACGCGGAGAGCGGCAAGCCCGCCAGAGCGGAGCAGGCGGCGGCGCACGTGGCGGCGCGGTTTCCGCAGTATGCGCCCGCGCACGATATCCTCGGGCGGCTCGCGTTTTCGCGCGGCGACTACGCCGAGGCGAAGCGCGATTTCGCGCAGGCGGTGGCGCTTGATCCCGACGCGACCACCTCGCTGTCCAGCCTGGCATCGACTGAAGAGCAGCTGGGCGATCGCGCCGCCGCCTGCAGCTCGTGGACAACCGTCGCGAAGGCTGCGGTCGGGGCCGCCGCGGAGGCCGCGCAGGCAAGGCTCGCCTCGCTGGGATGCACCGCCGCTCAGTAGGCGCACACTGCCGTGCTAGGTTCGACGTGTGCCGGCGCCTGCGCAGATCTTCCTCGCCTGGTGCCTTCTGCTGCCGGCCTTCTGCGGCATTGGGTTGCTTGCGGCGCGGCTCATTCCCGGCGACCCCGAGCCGATCGGCTGGCCCTTGGCGTTCTGGCTCGGCCTTGGGACTTCCGCCCCGCTCCTTGCCGCCTGGCACCTCGTGCTGCCCATCGACGGGCGCGTCTGGATCTTGCTCGCGCCGCTGGGCGCCGCAGGTCTCGCACTGGAGCGCCGCGACCTGGTGAGGACACTCCGCGGGCGCGCCGCCTTCCTCTTCGGTCTCGCCGCCTTCGCCTTCTGGCTGGCGACGCGCGCGGCGCTGCCGTCGAGCACATATGACGACGGGCTCTACTACACGCAGACAGTCCGATGGAATTCGCTCTACGCGGCGGTCCCGGGGTTGGGGAACCTGCATCCTTTCCTGGCTCTCAACCACACCTTCCACCTGATCGTCGCCGCGCTCGGCGTCCGGCCCTTCTCCCTGCGCGGCCAGCATCTCGCGAATGGCCTCGTGCTGCTGGTGGCCATCGCGCCCTGTCTCGCCGCGCTCGGGCGCGTGCTCGATCCGCGCTGCCAACCCAAGGCGGGCGACTTCTTCGCCGCCCTGCTCATCGGCTTGCCGCTGGACGCCAGCCTGGCG
>JAYWBT010000045.1:0-6873 GCA_043781235.1 Deltaproteobacteria bacterium | reverse complement strand
CCCCGGCATCTTCGTCGAGACCAACGTCTCCGGCACGCAGGTGCTGCTCGAGGCGGCGCGGCTCGCGAGGGTGAAGCGCTTCGTGCAGATCTCGACCGACGAGGTGTACGGATCGCTGGGCGCCTCCGGCAAGTTCACCGAGGACTCGCCGCTCAAGCCGTCGAGCCCGTACTCCGCCTCGAAGACCGCAGCCGACCTGATCGCGCTCGCGTACGGCCACACCTTCGGGATGGACGTGGTGGTCACGCGCTGCTCCAACAACTACGGCCCGTACCAGTTCCCCGAGAAGCTGATCCCGCTGATGATCGCCAACGCGCTCGAGGACAAGAAGCTGCCCGTCTACGGCGACGGCCAGCAGATTCGCGACTGGATCCACGTGGACGACCACTGCCGCGCCATCCTGGCCGCGCTCGAGAAGGGGAAAACAGGCGAGGTCTACAACATCGGCTCCGATAACGAATGGCCGAATCTGCAGATCGTTACGAAGATCATTGAGATGCTCGGCAAGGGTTCGATCGAGCACGTCAAGGACCGGCCCGGCCACGACCGCCGCTACGCCATCGACGCGCGCAAGGCGCACGCGCAGCTGGGCTGGGCGCCGCAGATCCCATTCGCCGAAGGACTGCGGCGCACGGTGGACTGGTATGTGCAAAACCGCGGCTGGTGGGAGCGCGTCCGGACGGGCGAGTATCGTTCGTATTACGAGCGCAACTACGGAGCACGATGAGCTCGAATTCCCAGCCTGTGCAGCCTGTGCAGTCCTGGCGGCCTGAGCCCACCACCCACGGCGCGGCCGCGCTGGAAGGCTTTGTGGTCACCGGCGCGAATGGGCTGGTCGGGAGCCGGGTGGTCGCACGGCTCGCGGAAGCCGGCGAGAAGGTCGTCGCGGTCGGGCGCGGCGACGCGCGATTCGATCACCAGATCGATTATCGATCGATGGACCTGGCGCAGCCCGGGCAGCTGCGCGCGCTGCTCGAGTCGGTGCGGCCGCGCGTGCTCGTGCACTGCGCTGCGATGACCGATGTGGACGCCTGCGAGGCGGACCCCGTCGGCGCCTGGCTGCTGAATGTGCGCGCGGTCGAAGCGGCGGCGCTCGGCTGCCGCAGCACGGGCACGCGGCTCGTGGCGCTGTCCACCGACTACGTCTTCGACGGCCTCGCCAGCGGCCCGTACGCGGAGGACGACGCGCCGAACCCGCGCGGAGTCTACGCCGCCACCAAGCGCATCGGCGAGGAGACCGCGCTCCTGCTCGCGCCCGGCTGCGCGGTGGCGCGAGTCGCGGTCATCTACAGCGGCCGCCGGGGCGTCAAGCGCACCTTCGCCGTCTCTGCGGCGGAGAGCCTGCGCAAGGGAGTGCAGGTGAAGGCCTTCCACGATCAGGTGGTCTCGCCCACGCTCGCCGACAACGCCGCGGAGATGGTCATCGGGCTCGCGCGCTCGCCGGCGAGCGGCATCTTTCATTGCTCGGGCGCGACGCCGGTGAGCCGTGTCGAGTTCTGCCGCGCGCTCGCACGCAAGCTGGGTGCGGACGAATCGCTGGTGGTGCCGGTCTCGCTCGCCGACCTGAAGCTCCCCGCGCCGCGGCCGCTGCGCTGCGGGCTGCGCGTCGAGAAGATCCAGCGGCTGCTCGGCGAAGGTGCGCCGCTTTCGCTCGAGGCGGGCCTCGACCGCTTCCTGCAGGAGCTCTCCGGATGAAAAGCGCTGCAGAGCTTCAGCTCGCTTCGGCGCCCGCGTTGACCCAGCGCAAGCCGGGACCCATCGGTGACCTGCTCAACTTCCGCCAGCTCATCCTGCTGCTGGTCGTGCGCGAGCTGAAGGTGCGCTACAAGCGCAGCGTCCTCGGGCTTCTCTGGACGATGCTGAACCCGTTGCTCCTGATGGTCGTCTACACCATCGTCTTCACCACCATCATGCCGTCGGGGCAGCACAACTTTTCGGTCTTCCTCCTCTCGGCGCTCTTGCCCTGGATCTTCTTTTCCACCGCGCTCATGCAGGGTCTGAACTCGGTGCTCGCGAACCAGGAGCTCATTCGCAAGGTGCGGGTGCCGCAAGCGGTGTTCCCGCTCTCGGTGGTGGGCTCGAACCTGGTCAACTTCGCGCTCTCGCTCGCGCCGTTGATCGCGCTGATGATTGCCTTGCGCCAGCCGTTCTCCAGCGCGCTTTTGTTTCTTCCGGTCTCCATCTTGCTGCTGACCCTCTTCACCAGCGGCGTCACGCTGCTGTTCGCCACCGCCACCGTCTTCTTCCGCGACGTCAAGCACCTCACCGAGGTCTTGCTGCAGATGCTGATGTACCTCTCTCCCATTCTCTACGACGTCAATCAGCTGGGCGGGAACAAGACCTGGTGGTTCGGCGTGTTCCGCACCTTCCTGACGGTGAACCCCATCTCGTACCTGATTCCGCTCGTGCGCGACCCGGTCTACTACGCGCGCTTTCCGTCGCCGGTCGTCGTCGCGGTGGCAGCGGCGTGGTCCGTCGGCGCGCTGGTCGTCGGCTTCAAGGTCTTCATCCGCCTCTCTCCGCGCCACATCCACTACCTCTAGATGCGCACCGGCGAGATCCGCATCCGCGACGCCGGCGTTTGCTACCGGCTCTACCGCGAGAAGGTGACCACGCTGAAGGAGGCGGTGGTGAACCGTTTCCGCCACTTGCGGACCTCCGAGGTCTTCTGGGCCTTGCGGCATGTCGACCTCACCATCACGCCCGGCGAGGCGATCGCCCTGGTCGGCCACAACGGCAGCGGCAAGAGCACGCTGCTCAAGACCATCGCCGGCGTCCTTTTGCCGAGCGAAGGCGAGGTGCTGACGGAGGGCCGCATCAGCCCGATGATCGAGCTCGGCTCGGGCTTCGATCCCGAGCTCACCGGACGCGACAACATCTACCTGAACGGCGCGCTGCTCGGCTTCTCGCGAAAGCAGATGGAGTCCAAGTTCGACCGCATCGTCGCCTTCAGCGAGCTGGGCGACTTCATCGACATGCCCATCAAGAGCTACAGCTCCGGCATGTACGCGCGCCTCGGGTTCGCGCTGGCGCAGGACGTGGAGCCGGACATCCTCATCGTGGACGAGGTGCTCGCGGTCGGCGACGAGCGGTTCCAGGAGAAGTGCAAGCGGCGCATCCTGGACTTCCGCGCGGCGGGCGTGACTTTATGCTTCGTCTCGCACAGCCTGGCCACCACGGCGGCGCTCTGCCCGCGCGCGACGGTGCTGCACCACGGCCGCGTGGCGTTCGACGGCGCGGTCGAGGAAGCGTGGGCGGCTTACCGCGAGCTGGAGCGCGGCCCCTCGCCCGGGCCGCACATCGAGCCGGCCCCATAGAACGGGCGGCGCCTCGGCCTCGGCCTCGGAGGTCGCGCGTCGAGCCTGCGCCTGGCGGCTGCCCGCCCGCGGCCCGGGCTCATGACAACGCGATGACAGTGCGGTGGTTCTCTCCGCGTCTTCCTGGAGGTTCCACTTGGTTTACGCCTTCTTCGTCGGCCACTGGCTTCTGAGCGTGCTCTTCCAGAGCCTGTTCCAGCACCGCTACGCGGCGCACCGCATGTACAACATGTCGCCCCGCGCCGAGAAGGTAATGCACTTCCTCTGCTGGTTCGTGCAGGGCTCGTCGTACCTGTCCCCGCGCGGCTACGCGATCCTCCACCGCGAGCACCACGCCTTCTCCGACACCGAGCGGGATCCGCACGCGCCCGGCTTTTACCCGAACGCGCTGGCGATGATGTGGAAGACCAAGAAGCGCTACGACGACTACGCGCACTACCGCGCCGATCCGGAGCCCCGCTTCCTCGGGGGCTATCCCGAGTGGCCACTCGTCGATCAGACGCTGGGGCAGTCGTGGTCGATGCGCGTCCTCTGGGGCGTCGTCTACTCGGCCTTCTACTTCACCTTCGCGACGCACTGGTGGCAGATCGCGTTCATGCTGCCGTTCCATTTCGTGATGGGGCCCGTGCACGGTGCCATCGTGAACTGGTGCGGGCACAAGTACGGTTACCGGAATTTCGATAACCCGGACCAGTCGCGCAACACGCTGCCGATCGACGTGCTGACCATGGGCGAGCTGTTCCAGAACAACCACCACAAGTACGGCGCCAGCCCGAACTTCGCGGCGAAGTGGTTCGAGATCGATCCCACCTGGCAGGTGATGCGCGTGCTCAATGCGGTCGGGGCGATCCAGATTCGCGCACCCGAGGCGCAGGTGCTGCCCGAGCCGCTGCGCAACGCGGCTTAGAGCCCGTCCATGCGGATGAAGCCGAGTCTGACACTGACCGACGCGAGGCAGATCCTCGCCGCCGCGCGCGCGGAGGCGGAGAAAAACCAGTGGGCGGTGACCATCGCCATCGTCGACGATGGGGGCGTGCTGCTGGCGCTGGAGCGGGCGGACGGCGCCTTCCCCCAGAGTGCGCAGCTCGCCATCGGCAAGGCGTGGACGGCGGCGGCGGTGCGGCTGCCCACCAAGGCCATGGAGGACATGGTCAAGGATCGGCCGGGGCTGTTGACTTTCCCGGGGCAGGTCAGGGTGCAGGGCGGACTCCCCATCAAGAGCGGCGCGGACTGCGTGGGCGCGGTCGGCGTCTCGGGCGCGGCGTCGCACCAGGACGAGCAGTGCGCGCAGGCCGGGATCGCCGCGCTCGAGGCCGCGCTGCGCGGTTGAAGCGCGGCCCGCTTCCCCCGACAGCGCGAACCGTTTCGAAGTCAGCCGCGTGATAAGCCAACCGCGATGATCGAATCCTGGGGTCGCTACCCGGTCTCGAAGCACGCCGTCGCGCGGCCGGTGGTGTGGCGCGGCGACCCGCTGCCGCAGGGCGCAGGATCTCTCCTCGCCTTCGGGCGCGGACGCAGCTACGGCGACTGCTGCCTCAATGACGGCGGCATGCTCCTGACCACGCGCACGCTCGATCGCTTCATCTCCTTCGACGCGGCCACCGGCGTGCTGCGCTGCGAGGCGGGCGTGTCGCTGGGCGAGATCCTCGCGCTGGTGGTGCCGCGCGGCTGGTTTCTGCCGGTGGTGCCGGGCACGAAGCACGTCTCGGTGGGCGGCGCGATCGCGAACGACATCCACGGAAAGAACCATCACCGCGTCGGGACCTTCGGCCGGCACCTGCGGCGGCTCGAGCTGCTGCGCTCGGATCGCGGCCTGATCGAGTGCGTTCCCGGCGACCCGCTCTTCGCCGCGACGGTGGCCGGCCTCGGCCTCACCGGTCTGATCACCTGGGCCGAGCTGCAGCTCCGCGCGGTGCCGGGCGCGCGCGTGAGGGTGGAGACGGTGCCCTTCGGCGCGCTCGATGATTTCTTCGCGCTCTCGGCCGAATCGGACGCGCGCTTCGAGTACACGGTGGCCTGGCTCGACTGCCTCTCGCGCGTGGGGCGCGGCGTCTTCTTTCGCGGGGACCACGCGGAGGGAACAGCCGCGCCCGCCGCGACGCGGCTGACGGTGCCGATCGACTTTCCCTCGTTCGCGCTCAACCCGCTGGCGGTGCGCGCCTTCAACTCCCTGTACGCGCTCAAGCGCAGGAGCACCCGCGTGGTCGACGCCGATCCCTTCTTCTTTCCCCTCGATGCGGTCGGGAGCTGGAACCGCATCTACGGCCGGCGCGGCTTCTTCCAGTTCCAGTGCGCGGTACCCGAGCGCGCCGCTGTCGCCGAGCTGCTCGACGCGGTCGCCCGCTCGGGGATGGGCTCGTTCCTGAGCGTGCTGAAGTCCTTCGGTGACCTGCCTTCCCCAGGGATGATGTCGTTTCCCCGCAAGGGCCCGACGCTGACGCTCGACTTCGCCAACCGCGGCACGGAGACCCTGGCGCTGCTCGACCGGCTCGAGGCCATCGTCGCGGCCGCCGGCGGTGCGCTCTACCCGGCCAAGGACGCGCGCATGTCGAAGGAGACGTTCGCGCGCAGCTACCCGCGCCGCGCCGAGCTCGAGGCTCTTCGCGACCCCGCGTTCTCCTCGTCGCTGTGGCGGAGGGTCGCTTGAGGCGGGTGCTCGTGCTCGGCGCGACCTCGGCCATCGCGCAGGAGACGGCGCGGATCTTCGCGGCCCGCGGCGAGGCGCTGCACCTGGTCGCGCGAAATGCAGAGCGGCTAGCCTCGGTGGCTGCCGACCTGCGCGCGCGCGGGGCCGGCGCGGTGTCAGTGGCGGTCCACGATCTCGATCTTGAGTCGGCGGAGGTCGTCTCCGAGGCCGTCGCGGCGTTGGGCGGCTTCGACGTGGTCCTGATCGCGCAGGGCGTGCTGGGCGATCCTGTCGAATACGACCAGCGCCCCGGGGCCGCCGAGCGCGTGCTGCGGACCAACCTGCTCGGCCCGGTGGCACTGCTGACGCGCCTCGCGCCGCTCTTGCAGGCGGGCGCGTGCATCGCCGCGCTCTCGTCGGTGGCGGGAGACCGCGGCCGCGCCTCCAACGGGGTCTATGGTGCGTCGAAAGCGGGGCTCGACGCGTTCCTCTCTGCGCTGCGGAACCGGCTGTTCAAGCGCGGCGTGCGCGTGGTGACGGTCAAGCCGGGCTTCGTTGATACGCCGATGACCGCGCATCTCCCGAAGAGCCCGCTCTTTACTTCGCCAGCCGTGATCGCCCGCGGCATCGTCCGCGCGGTGGACGGCCGCGGCGACGTGGTCTATCTGCCGTTTTTCTGGCGCTTGATCATGCTCGTCATCCGCGCGCTGCCCGAGAGGATCTTCAAGCGCCTCTCGCTGTAGCCCTTCGTCAAGAGCGTAGATCGTTGCGCTTGACGTGTACGGCACAATCCCGTACATTTGTCTGGGAGAGGAGATCTGCTGATGTCGATGCCCGTCAGGAGATCCGTCCGACGTGAGCACAAGACGGAGCGACTGGAGTTCCGCGTAGCTCCGTCCGTCCGGAAGCTAATCGAACGAGCGACCGCCG
>JAYWBT010000044.1:0-6904 GCA_043781235.1 Deltaproteobacteria bacterium | reverse complement strand
TCAGCACGATGGGGAGCACGGCCAGCGAGCCGTAGATCTTGTGGACCTGCACCATCCGCGCGGACGCGAGCGCGAAGACGTACTTCGCCAACTCCCAGACGGTGCCCGCGGAGAACGCCGCCAGCGCCGCCGATCGCAGCCGCACCCGCGCGTTCGGCAGCACCTTGTAGAGGAAGGCGAGGCCTGCGTAGGTGATCATGATGGAGGAGAGCGCCGCCAGCGCATGGAGCACTTCGCTGTGGCCGTCGGCGCTGTGCAGGTGGTGGTATTGCTGCATCTCGCTGATCTGCCAGGTCACGTAGAGCGACGCGGAGAGGAGAACAGGCCCGAGCGTCAGGAACGACCAATACTTCAGCAGGCGATCGATGGGCCCGCGCGGCCGCTTGACGCCGTAGATGTGGTTGAACGCGCTCTCGATGTTCCAGAGCAGCGAGAGCACCGACACCAGCAGCGCCGCGAAGCCGATGGCGCCGAGCGTCTGCAGCGTCGCCTTGCTGGTGAAGGTGGTGAGCGATCCGGCGATGGCGGCGCCCGCACCGATGCCGAGCTGCGAGTTGATGTAGCTCTGCACCGTGTCGTGGAACGGCGCCTGGCCCGAGATGAGATCGACGACGCTGTAGACCACCGCGAGCAGCGGCACCAGCGCGAGCAGCGTCAGGTAGGTCAGTGCCGACGCGCGCAGCGTGATGGCTTCGCCGCGGAAGCCATGCGCGACCAGCAGGACGGCGCGCACGAATCGGCGCATGCCGGGGCGGATCAAGGCCCGGTCGCGAAATGCCCCGAGCCTCATCTTCCACAGCCGGTTCAGTCGCCCGCCTTGGGCTCGACGGCGGCCACCGCCGCGGTGGGCTCGGCCGGAGGAGACGCTGTGGCACCGCCGTTCGGCCCCTGCTGCCGCTCCTGCGCCTGGCCGCGTCCGCCGCGGTCGCGCCGGCCTTCGCTGCGCCCGCCTCCGCGCTGCGGGCCTCCGCCGCCTCCCGCTCCGCCGCCTCCCGCTCCGCCGCCTCGCGCGCTCTGCTGCAGCTCGGGCCGCGACCACTTGCCGTGCAGGTCATACTGCTCGACGTGATACTGCGGCTGCGGCCGGACGACGATGCTCTTGTTGAGCTTCATCATCAGCAGCCGCATCGCCTCGCGCTCGGGCCCCTGCAGGATCTTGGCGACTTCCGGGTGGCAGGATACGACCAGCTGATCCTCGCGGTGCTTGCCCGCGGCGCGCTGCACCTCGCGCATGATTTCGAACGCCATCGTGTTCTTGCTGCGGACCTGCCCGCGGCCGTCGCAGACGGGGCAGGCTTCGTTCATCAGCCGGCCCACACTCTCGCGAACGCGCTTGCGCGTCATCTCCACCAGGCCGATGTCCGAGATCTTGAGGACGTTGGTCTTGGCGCGGTCGGTGGCAAGCGCTTCCTGAAGCGTCTTGAAGACCTTCTCCCGGTTGCTGCCTTTGTCCATGTCGATGAAGTCGATGATGATGATGCCGCCGATGTTGCGCAGGCGGAGCTGGTAGACGATCTCCTTCGCCGCCTCGCAGTTGATCTTGGTGATGGTGTCCTCGAGCGACGCCCCGGCGCCTTTTTTGCCGGTGTAGCGACCCGAGTTCACGTCGATGGCGACCAACGCTTCGGTCTGGTCGATGATGATGTAGCCGCCCGACTTGAGCCACACCTTGCGGTTCTGCGCGCGGACCAGCTCCTGCTCGATGCCGAACTCGTCGAAGATGGGCTCCTCACCCGCGTACAGCTCGACATGGTCTTTCAGCTCGGGCGCCACCTGCTCGACGAAGGTGCGGACGCGCTCCCACTCGGCCCGGTCGTCGATGACCAGCTTCTCGACCTCGTCGGAGAAGAGGTCGCGGATGGAGCGCAGGATGAGGTCCAGGTCCGGGTGGACCACGCAGGGCGCGCGCTGCGCCTCGCGCTTCTTGCCGACCTCGTTCCACAGGCCGAGCAGGAACTTGATGTCGGCGGTGAGCTTCTCGCTCGGCTCGTTCTCGGCGACGGTGCGGACGATGAAGCCGGTGCCCTCGGGCCGGTACTTGTCGACCAGCTCGCGCAGGCGGCGCCGCTCCTTCTCGTTCTCGATGCGCCGCGAGATGCCGACGTGATCGACCGTGGGCATGAAGACCAGGTGCCGGCCCGGCAGCGAGATGTGGCAGGTGATGCGGGCGCCCTTGGTGCCGATGGGGTCCTTCACCACTTGCACCAGGACCTCGTCGCCCTCCTTGAGCAGGTCCTGGATCTGGGCGCGCTTTCCGTGCGCGCCGTTGCCGCCGCGCTGCTTTTCGGAAGGTCCGCGACGGTCCTTGCCCTCGAACGTCTTTTGTGGACCGCGCTCCTTGGCCTGCTCGCCCGCCTTCTGCGGCGCCTCGCCGCCGCGCTTGCGGCCCCGGCCTCCGCGGCGGCGGCCCCTGCGGCCTTCGCGGCCCGCCGGACGCTGCTGGGTATCCTGCGGCACTCCGCGCGCGCCGGACTCGCCCGCGGTCGGCTGCGCGCCTTCGGCCTGCTGCGGCTGCGCTGCGCCGACGGCTCCGGGCTCTTCGGCCAAGCCTTCGGTGACGGGCGCGCCGGGCTGAGACTGGGCGGCCTCGGCCGCGAGTTGCTCTTCGGCGGCGGCGTGGGCGGCATCGGCCTCGTCGAGGTCTTCCTCCTCCTCTTCCTCCTCGTCCTCGTCCTCGCCTTCGTCCTCGTCTTCGTCCTCGAGCGCGTCGGCGGCGTGGAGCTCGACGATCTCGCCTCCCGCTGCCGACGGCTGGGCGGGCGCGGCGACAGCGACCTCGGCAGGCGCAGCCGGGACGCCTGTCGCGACTTCCGACAGGAGCTGCGGCTGCGATGATCGAGCGGACAATTCGGCCGGAGCGGCAGCTTCGCCGCCCCTCGTTTCGGAGAGAGCTTCGGTTGCGGGAGGGACAGCATCGGCCGCAGGAGGCAGGGCATCGGCCGAATTCGCAGCGGCTTGCACGACGCCGGACGGTCCGGTGGCTTCCTGCGCGGTCGGCTGCGGCTCGCCCTGCGGCTGCGGCAGCGCGTCTGCACCCGCAGGCTGCACGCTCACCTCTTCGGTGGGCTCGGGCAGATCCTCGGCGTCGAGCGGGTCGCCCTCAGTCGCGCCCGCCTGCATGTCGAGGTCTTCGCTGAAGCCGGGGAAGGACGGGTCGGCCACGATGTCGGCGACGTAAAGGAATGCCGCCTTCTCGAGTCCGATGTCGACGAACGCCGCCTGCATTCCGGGGAGCACCCGGACCACCTTGCCTTTGTAGATGTTGCCTACGATCCCCTTCTCGTTTTTTCGCTCCAGGTAATACTCAGAAATGGTTCCCTGTTCGATCAGCGCCACCCGGGTCTCTTGACCCGAGGCGTTGATCACCAAGATGTTGGACATCGAAAGTTCCCTTTTCCGGGAGCGCAAGCGGCGAGCGGGCGCGACAAGACGAAGCGCCTGCGCGGCGAGCGCTGGTGAAATCGAAGAATGAAGCCAGAACGGCCACGAAGCCTCTACTTGGGCGCCCTTTTGGCGCAGGGTGCGCGGCAGCGCTAAGACCCGCAGGGCACTTGGAGCGCTCCGGAGACTGCACACCCGTGCAGTCCGGAGCAGACGATGGACGCTACCACCCCACCACCGACATCGCAAGCTGCGGAAGGGCATCTGGTCGATAGCTCACACCGCCGCACGGCGCCACCCGGAGGTAGCTCATCAAGCCAGCGACGGCGCGCCGAAGACAACACCCTCGCGAACGAGGCGCGCGACGCCCGGCTTCACCCACTCGGTACCGAACAGGTGCGCCAGCAGCTCGGCGGGCCGCGCGGTGGCCTCAACCTCGCCCGCGCGCAGCGTGAAGCGCAGCTCGCGCGGGCCGACCGCCTCGATCGACCCGAGCGCCGCCTTGAGATCGATGATCTGCGGCGGCTTGCCGTCGCGCTCGCGGACCACCCTGGCCTCCGACAGCTGCGCAAAGCGGGCGACGCGCTCGGCGGTCGCCGGCGCGCCGTCGGGCAGCTCGACCAGGTACTGGATACCGCGGATGGTGCGGCTGAGCGCCAGCGCGCCCGGCTCCAGCCGCTCGCAGGAGAGCAGCCGGAAGCCCTCGGGCAGCTCGCGCCGCAGGTGGGCCGCCACATGCGCGGGCTCCTGCACGCCGTACAGCTCCGCGTCGAGATACTCCGCCTGCGACTCCGTGCCCACTGGGCACGCCGGCCCGAACGACACCTTGGGCTTGGGGTGAAATCCCTGAGAAAAAGGGATGGCGATGCGTGCCCGCCGGAATGTCCTGAGCAAGGCCGTCATCGTCTCGAGGTGGCTGAGCGCGACGGTGCGGCCCTCTTTCGCATACCGAATCCGCAGGAAGGTGCGCTCTTTCGGTAACTCCTTGCGCGGCTTTTTCGGTAACGGTCGATAATCTTCCGGGTGGTAGACGACGGTGTCCACCACCGCGTAGTCGCAAGCGCCGCAGGCGGTGCAGCGCTCCTCTCCGTAGGCGCAGTCCTCGGTCGCAGCCTCCTTGAGCGAGGCGACGCGCTCCTTCCAGAGATACGGCTTGGTCACTTCGCAGTCGATGTGCTCGAAGGGCAGCGTCTCGTCCTTGCCCTTCTCGCGGTGGGCGAAGAAGTGCAGGCCGACGCCGTGCTCCTTCTCGCATTCGGTGAACGCGGCCTGCCACGCCTCGAGCTTGAACCGCTCCGTCCAGCCGTCCAGCCTCTGGCCGCTGCGGTACGCATACAGCACGGCGGTCGCGAGGCGCCTGTCGCCCAGCGCCAGCGCACCCTCGAGCGCTCCCTGCCGCGCGTCGTGCGGCTTGATCTTGAGGCGCTCGTAGCCGCGCCCCAGTTGGCGGATCTCGTCTCGCAGCAGCGCCTGCTTCCGCTGCGTCTCCTCGAGCGAGATCATCCCGTCCCACTGGAAGGGCGTGAACGGCTTGGGGCAGAAGGTCGAGACGCCGACATTGATCGAGGCGCGCGGGTTCAGCTTGCGGCCGCGCCGCAGCGCCGCGGCGCAGAGCTGGACGATGGCGCGCACGTCCTCGTCGCGCTCGGTCGGCAGGCCGATCATGAAGTAGAACTTCACCAGGTCCCAGCCGGCGCGGAAGATGCTGTCCACCGCGTGCAGCAGGTCCTCCTCCTTGTTGCCCTTGTTGATCACGCGCCGCATGCGCTCGGTGGCGGCTTCGGGCGCGACGGTGAAGCCGCTCTTGCGCACGCGGCCGATCTGCTCGGCGAGACGCTCGTTCATGGTCTCGGTGCGCAGGCTCGGCAGCGAGATGCCGACGTTCTCGGGCCCGAGATCGTCGAGGAAGTCCTCCAGCACGCCGTTGATGCAGGAGTAGTCGCCGGCGCTGAGCGAGAGGAAGCCGACCTCCTCGTAGCCGGTGACGGCGAGGCCCTTCTCGGCGATCTTGCGGACCTCGTTCGGGTCTCGCTGGCGGGTGGGCCGCGTGATCATGCCGACCTGGCAGAAACGGCAGCCGCGCGTGCAGCCGCGCTGGATCTCCAGCGGCAGGCGGTCGTGCACCGTCTGCATGAAGGGCACGATCGGCTTGTCGGCCTGGGGCACGAGGTTCAGGTCGGGCACCACGCGGCGCACGATGGTCTCGTAGCCGGGCTTGAGCGGCTCGTACTGATCGATCGTGTGATCAATTCGGTAATGCACTTTGAACAGGGACGGGACGTAGACGCCCGGGATCTCCGCCAGCATCCAGAGGAGGTCGGCGCGCTTCTTTGAGCCGCGCCTCCACTCCAGGACGACATCGCTGATCTCGTGGATGACCTCTTCGCCCTCGCCGATCACGATGGCGTCGAAGAAGTCGGCCACCGGCTCGGGGTTGTAGGCGCAGGGGCCGCCGCCGATGATTAGCGGGTCGCTCGCCTGCCGATCCTTTGAGTACAAAGGAACGCCGCCCAACTCCAGCATGGCGAGGACGGTGGTGTAGCAAAGCTCGAACTGCAGAGTGAAGCCGACGATGTCGAAAGCACTGAGGGGCGCGCGGCTCTCGATCGAGAAGAGCGGCAGCCGCTCCCGGCGCAGGGCCGCCTCGAGGTCGTCCCACGGCATGAAGAAGCGCTCGCAGGCGACCGACGGCCGCTCGTTGAGCGCGTGGTAGAGCAGGCGGAAGCCGACGTTCGACATCCCGACCTCGTAGGTGTCGGGAAAGGCGAGGCCCCACTTGAGCTCGACGGCGCCAAGGTCCTTGTGGACGGCGTTCAGCTCGCCGCCGGCGTAGCGCGACGGCTTCTGCGCGCTGAGGATGAGACGGTCGAGGATGGGGAGCTGCATGAAGCGTTCGGTCTAGACGCGAGAGTTCCGCGGGTCAAGCGGCGAGCGGACCTTTCGGGTCCGCCCGGCCGCAGCTACTCCTCGACCTTGGCGGTGTCTTCGCCCTTGACCTCGGGCACCTCGTCCGCCGCCGGTGCCGCCGCCGCCAGAGCCGCCGCCCGTGCCGACGCTACCAGTACCTCCGCCACCAGAGCCGCCACCCGTCCCGCCGCCACCAGAGCCGCCACCGCCCGAGTCGTCGCCACCGCCCGAATCATCTCCGTCGCCGGAGTCGTCGCCGCCCGCGTCGTCGAGCGCAAACGTGTAGTCGCCCTCGGGCATGTCGGTCAGATGCAATTCGCCCTTGGAGTCGGTCATCACCACGACTTCGCTGGCGTCGCTCAGCGTAACCTTGCCCGACGCGCCCTTGACCGGATTTCCCGCCGCGTCCTCGAGCTTGATGTCGATGGACGTGAGCGCCCCGCCCAAGCCGACGATCTCGACCGTGTACGAGCCCTTCGGCTCCTCATCGAGATGCACGTTGCCGTCGGAGCCGGTGGTGGCCTCCAGCTCCTCGCCGTTGGCGAGGTGGATCTTCACCTGCACGTCGGCGATGGGATTCCCGTCGTCGTCCTGCAGCGTGAAGTCGATGTAGCTC
>JAYWBT010000043.1:0-19553 GCA_043781235.1 Deltaproteobacteria bacterium | reverse complement strand
GCGCCTCCTTCTCCGCCAGCGCCAGCACCGCCTCATCGGTGACGGCTTCCCCAGGCCCCAACGCCCCGGTCGCCCCGCTCGCCCGGATCCGCTCACGCGCCTCGGCGATGGCCGCCCGCACCGCCGCCTTGGCGGGCGCGCGCCCCACGCGATCGGCGAGGGCGCGCAACGCTGGCCGCGCCAGCACTTCGTCCACGGAAGGCAGCGATCGCAGGGCGTCCGCCATGGCGCGCAACTTAAGCCAGGCCTTCCGTCGAGGGCAATTCTCTGGAAAGGTGCCGCGCATGCGCAAACTCGCTCTCGCTCTTCTTCTCTGCTGCGCTTGCGCAAGCCAGCAGCACATGGTCAGCGCCGAGGACCAGGCGTTCCACCAACGCTCCCTGGTCATCGACGCGCGCACCGACGTGACCGAGGCCATCTACTACGAGGGCTACGATTTCGGCGTCCGCCACGCCGATCACAACCTCGACCTGCCGCGCATGCGCGAGGGCGGACTCGACGCGGAGTTCTTCTCCATCTTCGTGCACCCCGAATCGGTGGACATCCACCAGTTCTTCTCCGAGGCGATCAAGGAGGTCGACGCCGTCGAGGCGATGGCAAAGGCGAACTCGACCAAAATCGCGATGGCGCATACTGCCGAGCAGGTCACGGAAAACGCCGAGGCGGGCAAGACCTCCGCGCTGCTCGGGGTCGAGGGTGGCCACATGCTGCTGCCGGGCAGCGAGGACGAGCAGCTGCAGCACCTGCGCGACTTCGCCGCGCGCGGCGTGCGCTACCTGACGCTGTCGTGGTCGAGCTCGAGCCCGATCGGCGGCTCGACCGCCGAGGGCGAGCAGGAGGGCCTGACGCCGTTCGGCAAGCGCGTGATCGCCGAGATGGAGAAGCTCGGCGTGATCATCGACCTGTCGCACGGGAGCGACCCGCTCTTCTGGGACGTGATCCGGCTGGCGAAGAAGCCTCTGCTGCTGACCCACTCGTCGTCGCGCCAGCTGTCGCAGGCGCCGCGCAACGCCAGCGACTCGATGTTGACCGCGGTGGCGCGCAACGGCGGCGCGGTCTGCGTGGACTTCTCGCGCACGTACCTCGACGACAAGTTCCGCAGGGCGACGCAGGGCCTGCTGCAGAAGACCAAGGGCATGCATCCCTCGGAGAAGGTGAAGCTGTACCAGGCGGCGAAGCTGCCCGAGGTGCCCCTCTCGAGGCTGGTCGATCACCTCGACCACATGGTGAAGGTGGCCGGCGTGGACCACGTCTGCCTCGGCAGCGACTACGACAGCGCGCCACTGTTCCCGGTTGGGCTGGAGGACGTCTCGAAGCTGCCGGCGCTGACGGCGGAGATGCGCAAGCGCGGTCGCTCGAACGAAGACATCGAGAAGATTCTCGGCGGCAACCTCCTCCGCATCCTCGCCGCCAACGAATAGGCTTCGTTTCAGCGGGCGGCGAGCTTCTCGAGGACGGTGGCCATGCGCGCGCGGCCGGCGCCGTAGAGGAACTGGTAGGCAGCGTACGAGCGCAGGCAGCGCTTGACGTAACCGCGGGTTTCGTCCAGAGGGATCTCCTCGACGAACGCATCGAGCGGCAGCCCGCCGCGCGCCTTGATCCAGCCGCCCACCGCGCCCGGACCGGCGTTGTAGGAGGCGAGCGCGAGCGCCGGGTGCTGGAACTTCGCGTACAGCTCGCCGAGGTACGCGCCGCCGACGCGCAGGCTGGTCTCCGGCTCGAGCAGATTCGCCGGCTGGAAGCCGCGCAGATTGAGCCGCCGCGCCACCACGCGCGCGGTAGCCGGCATCACCTGCGTCAGGCCCAGCGCTCCGGTCGAGGAGAGCGCCTTGGGATCGAGCGCGCTCTCCTCGCGCACCAGCGCCTGCAGCAGATCGGGCGGCATGCGGGCGCTGCGCGAGACGCGCACGATCTCGTCGCGAAACGCGAGCGGATAGGCGAGCGAGGCGGCCCGCAGCGCGAGTCCCGAAGCGGGCCGGCGCAGCAGGGCTCTCAGGTCGGTCCGGACCAGCGCGTGCGCGTTGCGGAAATCGCCCGCGCGCGCGTAGAGGTCGGCGACCAGGGTCAGCGGCTCCTGCCCCGCGTCGCCGGCGGCCCGCGCGGGCGAGCGATCGACCGCGGTCAGCTCGCGAGACGCCTCGGCCATCAAGCCCAGCCGGATCAGCTCGACGGCGGCGAGCAGGTGCGGATCGCGCCCGAGCGCGCCGGCGTGCAGCGGCAGCGGCCGCGCGCTCGCGAACTGTTTCTCTTCGCGCGCGCCCGCGACCTGCAGGAGCTTCGGATCGAGCTCCTGCAGCCGTCCGCGCGCGAGCAGCCCGTGGTAGGTGAGCGGCCGCTCCTCGACCAGCCAGACCAGATCGGCGCGCGCGGCTTCGAGCGCCGCCGCGCGCCCGGTCTCGCTCTCGCCCGGCTGCGGCTCGAGGAGCGCCCGCGCGCGCCAGTACCGCGCCCGCTCCTCGTCGGCGCCTTCCGGATCGGGGTGCGACGCGAGCTGATCGAGATAGACCAGCCCCGCCCGCCCGTTCCCCTCGACCTGGTGTGACCAGAAGAGCCGGAAGATCGCCTCTTCGCGCAGATCGCTGTCGAGGTGGTGATCCACCAAATCCTGAAGCAGCGCCCGCTCGCCCGCAAGATCGCCCGCGCGCCGGCGCACGACGGCCTCGGTGAAGAGCGCGTCGTCGGCGAGCGTGGACTGCGGGAACTTGCGCGCCAGCGCCTGCCAGAGCGGACCGGCATCGGGCTTGCCCGCGAGCGTCTCGAGCTGCGCGAGCAGGTAGAGAGCGCGCGCTCTCAGATCAGGATCGGCGCAGCGCAGGACCACCGGCGCCAGCGCGCCGCGCGCCCGAGCGTAATCGTGCTCTTTGCGGAGCGCGCGACCCTGGTCGAGCTTGGCGCGGCAGGCAAGCGGATCGGCGGGCTGCGCCGGCTCCCGGGCCACGTCCTCGGGCGTCGGCTGGTGCTGCGCCGGCGCCGCGTCGGGCAGGACCGCCAGCAGCGCGGCCTTGATCAGCCCCGCGGGAGTGCGATCGCCCGGGCAGCCGCCGAGGCAGAGCGAAGGGAGCTGGAGCCGCGCCAGCTGATCGAGCGCCTCGTGGTTGCGGTGCGCGTCGAGCAGGATCTCGGCGCGCCTCACCAGCAGCGCGGGCGGCACGGGCGCCCCGGGGCCCAGCGGCCGCTCGCGATCGTGCGCGCTCTGCGCCGCCCCCGAAAGCGGGTGCTCCACCCAGGCGGCGCGGTAGTGCGCGCGCGCATTCTCCCTGGCGCCCGCGGCGAGCTGCGCGTCGCCCGCCACCAGGTGCGCAGACCCGACGTCGGCGCGGACCTTCCCGGTCAAGAGCGGCTCGAGCACCTCTTCCACCTGCGCCGCCATCGCAGGACCCGCCGGCCGCAGCTTCATGATCTGGCGCGCGCGCTCGAGCATGGCCTGGTCGGCGTCCACATAGCGGGCCGAGACCTGGCCCAGCAGCTGCTCCGCGGCCGCGTCGCCGCTCTCGATGGCGCAGAGCGCGGCGAGGTGCAGCGCGCGGTCGGCCAGCGGGCCCGGCGCGGCCGCGAGCTGCTCGAACAGCGCCCGCGCCTGCGCGCTCTGTCCCGCTGCCTTGAGCGCGAGCGCCCGCAGCCAGCGGACCGGTGCCTCCTTCGGCCGCGGCGGGATGAGCCTGAGCGCCTCGGCGGCGCGGCCCGCCTGGAGAGCGGCGAGCGCGGTCTTGAGCGGCGGCGCCGCGAAGTACGGCGCGAGCTCGCGATTGCCGAAGGCGGGGCCGTCGCCGGGACCAGCTTCCGGCTCGCTGGCCGGCGCCGGCTGCTGCGGAGCCCCGTGGGCCTCAGCCGGCGCGCCCGGCCGGGGAGCGGCGGTCGCAGCCGTCGCGGCCAGCAACGCAGCGAAGGCCAGCCGCGCAGCGAAGGACCCCAGCGCAGCGAAGGGCGGCAGCGCGGCAAAAGCCAGCCGCGCAGCGAAGGAAACAGATCGGGCGACTCGTGAGACCATCGATCAAGCTCGTGGCTAATGTGGCATCCGCCTTTGCCTCCGTCCATCGAAACCGCCCGGCGCACGTGCGGCATTCCGCCGGGATTGTCGTTGGCGAGATCGAGGTGCAAAACGCGGCCGGAACAGCCGGCTGTTGCCGAGACGATCTTGGGAGCGTTTCGACCACAGCCGGCTGTGGTCCCAAGGCAAGCAAGATCGCTTCCGGCCACAGGCGCTCCAGCTCAACCGCTCTTCCCAGCGCTGCCGGCTCTCAGGCGCCTGCCGCCGCGGGAGGGCCGGGCGGCGGCGGCATCCTCGGGGCCCTCGGCCCCGTGCCCGAGTCCACGCGGCTCGAGCAAGCGCGCCGCAAGCCTTCCCGCCTCGGGAGCTTGTCCAGCGCCGCGTTCCCGGTGACCTGAAGCACGCAGCAGCGCACCGCGGCCTTCCAGCTATCGAAGCAGGACCCGACGGGCGCGCGACGTCGCACGCGGCCGGCGCGGTGGTGATGCCGGCCGCCTCGCCGAGCGCGGCGTGGGTCTCCACCAGGGCCTGCAGCACGTCGGCGCCGCCCAGCGCGGCGAATCCACATCCAGCTTGCGGCCCTTCACGTGCGCGAGCCGCCGCTCGGTCTCGGACCAGCGCTGCTGGGTGGGGCTACGCAGGAAAGCGAGGCCGTCGGGAAAGAACGCCGCGTGCAGCGCGGCGGCGGCCGCTGCCTTCTTCTTGAGCGGCAGCTTGCGGAGGCCGTCCAACCACGAAGCACTTCTTCTCGGCATCTGCGGCGGCGAGGAGCGTGGTGCCGAGGGTGGCCGCGGTGCTGGCCTTGACGCGCGGCAGGTCCACCATCGGTTGAGCATCATAGCTTTTCGAATGCACGAAAGCTGGCTCGCAAGGGTTCCATCTGCATCGGTGATCCCAACGCGAAAGGGTATTTTCATAAACGTTAGTGCAGACTATAGCGGCGAGGGGCGCTCGCGTGGTAGCCCAGGAAGCTGAGCACGTCTATCAATGGCAACAAGGCGGGGCTTGGATGTGTCTATAGCTATATAGAGCTGTTGATTATTGGCACAATCGTTTTGAAATCGAGGTTCGAAATTTCCGGACAGCAAGCGAGCAATGGCAAGTGAATGAAATGAGAAGACTCCTCTGTCGGATGAGCATATCCTTGGGCCTCGCCATAGCGCTTGCGCAGGCGGGCTGCGGTCACGGTGGTTATCGCGTGAGCGGAAAAGTAGTGGCTCGCGGGGATGGACCGCTGTCGGGGGTGCGCATCGGGATCTTGGTCTGCGAGGAGGCTGTCGAAACGTTGGCCCCGGATCACGAGGAGCACGCTACGCCAAGCTTTTTCGGCGTAGCAGAAACGGCTAATAATGGAGAGTTTGAGATGACCTTTTTGGGACCAAGCAAATGGGTAGACGGTGCATGCCTGCTCCTTAAGAAGGAAGGATTCGAGCCTCGCGCCGTTGCCTTGCGAGGGCGCGGTTCGGAGAGGTGCCCGGGTTCGGAGGACGAGCGCCGACGCTGTTGGAACCTTGATGTTGTGTTGGCTCAGGAGATTAAATGCCCGGCGGTTGGACACTAATCGAATCTGGCCGAGGCTCATGCACAGGTCACGGAAAGAAGCGTGCACGGGCGTTCAGAGGATGCGAATGGATCTTTTGATAGAATTCCTTATGCGCTCCATTTCCGCGCAGACGCTTGCCGGCCTGTTGCTGCTCTCCACAGCGGCGTCGGCAGAGGTAACGGTCCCGATTGTGGACGCACCTACAACGCAGGCATCGATTCCCGCCGGGGTCTATTGGGCATTCGGCGTGGGCGCGGCCGAGCTTTATCGGACCGGCCACGATGACGGCAATGATCTCGGGATCGAAATCGAAGGCCGCATTGGCTTTGCATTGAAATCGCCTTGGGAAGTCTACCTCTCCGTCGCCCGCGACGCGACGAGCAGCTACGGCCGCACGAGCAGCGTCTGGCAATTCGAGGCCTGCGCCCAATATCACGTGCTGATCCGGTCGATGGTCATGGTGTACCTGCGCGGCGGCCTGGGCCTCGGCATCAGCGACAACTTCGCAGGAGCTGGGTCGAGCGAAGTCGACTCAGGGCTCGCCGAGCTGGTGGGAATCGGCGTCGAGTTGCGCCTCACGCCGCAACTATCAATCGGCCTCGAGCCTTTTTATCGCCATGCGCACCTGTCCAACGGCGGCATCGACGTGGACGCCCACGTCGCCGGCATTCAGCTCAACGTCGCCTTCTATTGATATTGGAAACGACTCGGAGATTGCAGCCGCATCCGGACGAGCCTCGGACCGCGCGATTCGGGAACGGACTGATCGGTTCGCCCGGCAGCACGAGCTCCTTGTCCAGCGTCTGCGGCAGATTTGCGATGGCCGGCCGGGCACTCGTCGATTCCCATCCCTGCCTGCGTATTGGACTTTCGGCAGTGGCGCGATCGAGATGTCTCGCAAGGCCTACAACGACAGCGTGACGAGGCTGAGGGTCAGGCCCTCATGTTAGGCTTCGCTCGGCCGCGACCGCACAGGAAAGGAGAGAGAAATCGACGCACGAACCCAGAGCGCGTTGCTCGCCGGCGTGGTCTCGCTGGCCCTCGCGGTCGCCATGCTGCTGCGCCAGGGGCGCACGCGGCTGTGGACGGCGTTCGCCGTGCTCAACTTCTCGCTGCTCGCCTACGAGCTGGGCGACTTCCTCAACGGGCTGCTCGGCACGCGCCCCTGGCCGCTGCGGCTGACGCTCGCTGCCGCGGGCCTGATCCCGGCGGCCATGCTTGGCTTCCTGGTGGAATTCCAGGGCGAGTCCGCCGGCCGCGCCGCGGGGCTGCGCAGACTCGCGTACGGCACCGGCCTCGCCACCGTCGCGCTGGCGCTGTCGCCGCTTGCCATTGTCCCGGCGGCGCGCATCACCGCGGCGAGCGCCATCTTCCTCCAGCTCACCGCCGGCGTGAGCCTGCTCTACGCGCGCATGCGCCGCGCCGCCTCGCGCACCGAGCGCGCGCGCCTCTTCTACCTCTGGGTCGGCGCCGCGCTCTGCGTCGGCCTGACTTTTGGCGAACTGCTCATCCGCCTCGCCGGCTGGCCGCCGCCTCCCTTCGCCAACGTCGCGCTCACCATCTATCTCTACTTCCTCTCGCAGACGATCCTCCGCCACCGCCTGCTCGACCTCAACGAGCTGCTGGGAAAGATCGTCGTCCTCGGCTGCGTCGGCCTGGTCCTCGCCGCCGTCTACGGCCTGCTGGTGCGCTGGACGGGCGGCGCGTCTACGGGCCTGTTCCTCTTCAACACGCTGATCGCCTCGTTCGTCATCCTGATCCTCTTCGAGCCGCTCAAGGCCAAGGTAGAGGAGCGAGTGCTGGCGCTCTTCTTCGCCGAGCGCTTCCAGCTGGTGCAATCGCTCGCGGCGCTGCGCCAGCGCATGGCCGGCATCATCGACGTGCGCGAGCTCGGGCAGGTGGTGCTCGACGGGCTCTATGAGACCCGTCGAGTGACGCACGCGGCGATTTATCTTCTCGCCGACGACGGCCTCGGCTATCGGCGGCTCGACTTCCGCGGCCCCGCGCCGACGCCGTACATCGACGCGGCCACGCTGCGCGCGCTGGTGCAGAGCGCGCAGGCCGGCCAGAAGGCGCAGCTGGTCGAGCTGGTCGAGCGGCGGCTCGCCGAGCTGCGCCAGCTTTTGCCGGATGGCGAGACCGGCGAGACCGGCGAGGCCACGCCCGAGGCGTCGAGCCTGGCTGAGGAGCGCACGCGCCTGTCCGAAATCGGCGCGGCCATGGCGGCCATGCGCGCCGGCGTGACCATGCCGCTGGTCGCGGGCCAGCGCGTGGTGGGCTTCCTCTGCATGCTCGATGATCGCGTGCCCGAGGCGTTCGGCTCCGACGAGCTCGCCGCCATGCTGGAGATCGGCGACCAGGCCGCCATCACCATCGAGAACAGCCGGCTGTACGAGCGGATGAAAGAGCGCGACCGCCTCGCCGCGCTGGGCGAGATGGCGGCCGGTCTGGCGCACGAGATCCGCAACCCGCTCGGCGCCATCAAGGGCGCGGCGCAATATCTCGATCCATCGGCGCTGCAGCCGGGCGACGCGGAAATTCTCCAGATCATCGTCGAGGAGGTGAACCGGCTCGACGGCGTGGTGGCGCAGTTCCTCGACTACTCGCGGCCCTTTCCCGGCCCCGGCGCGTCCGACAAGTTCCAGCCCACCGACGTGAACGACGTGCTGGGCAAAACCATCAAGCTGATCGAGAGCTCGCTGCCGCAGAACATCGCGCTGGCGCTGGATCTCACGCCGGGCCTGCCCGCGGTGAGCGGCGACGGCGAGCAGCTCAAGCAGGTGTTCATCAACCTGGCGCTCAATGCCGTGCAGGCCATGCCCGACGGCGGGCGGCTCACGGTGCGCACGCGGCGGCCGCACGCGCCGGTCGAGCTGGGACTGTCGGATTCGACGCCTCGCTACGCCGCCGACCAGATCGAGGTGCGCTTCGCCGACACGGGCGCGGGCATTCCCGAGGACGCGCTCGACCGCATCTTCATCCCGTTCTACACGACCAAGTCGAAAGGAACGGGCCTGGGGCTCGCCATCTCGCAGCGGATCGTAAAAGGGCACGGCGGCACCATCGAGGTGCAGAGCCGGTTGGGCGAAGGAACCGAGTTCATCCTCCGCTTCCCCTCGGCCACCGCGCTCGACACTGCCGGCCGCCTCGGCCTGGTGCAGACGCCGGGCCAGACCGGGGCGGTGGTGCCCGGGGAAGCACCAGCCGTGCGGCGCGTGCAGGGCTCCTAGTCGCCCTCGCAACCCTTGCCATCGACGACCGAGACGAGGACGTCGGTGTTGGGGTGCGAAGACCCGCTGCTGCTCTGCGCCGCGTCGATCGCGCGGCTGTAGCAGGCGCCGCTGGAGTCTGCCGCGAAGTAGCGCTGGGAGCTCTTCGCGCCCGCGTGTCCCGTGACCGCGAATCCCGCGCTGAAGTTCAGCGTGTCCGCGGTGCTCACCTGATTCGAGACGAAGCTCGCGCGCCCCTCGCCGTCGTCGCCGTGGGTCCGCGTCCGCTCGATCTGGTAGCCCTGATCGACCGAGGAGACTTGCGAGAAGCTGCCGTCCGGGTTGTTGACGAAGGCGTAGTCGAGCGTCAGCGGCCAGCGCTGCTTCTCGCGCGTGACCCGGCGCTCGCCGCCGCCCTGGCGCGTGGTGACCGAATCGATGGTGGTGGTCTGCAGCGTGTTCTGCACCGACGCCGCGCTGGTGTAGTCGATGACCTGGACGCCCGAGAAAGAGATCGACTGGTCGATGCGCGTCTGCACCTTGCCGTGCGAGGTCTTGACCCAGCCGGCCACGGTGAAGGTGCGCGCGGACGTGACCGTGATGGTGCCGGTGATTGATCCGTCGCTGCCGTTGACCAGGTTTTCCTGCACGCGCGGCGCCGGCACGCCCACGGTGTTGGCGGTGACCGCGCCGGTGACCTGCGACGAGCGGTGGTCGAGGTACAGGAGCAGCGTCGCGGTGGTCGAGAAGTAGTTGCAGGCGTTGAAGACGCTGAGCCCCACCGAGTGCGGCTGGCCATCGCTCAAGGTGGCCGCGAACGGCGTCAGGTCGACGCGCCAGGGGATGAAGTTGAGCGCCTGCACGCCGGGGATCGGGCGCCAGAAGTAGGGATCGATACCGCCGGTGTAGATCCACGGATAGACCGGCGCCACCCCCGCGGGCTGGCCATCGATGGCGATCTGCGTCTCGCGGAACGAGGTGCAGCCAGAGTCGCCGAGCTCGCCCGCGACGTCGTTGGGAACGTTGGCGTACCAGAACTCGTCCGCGGACTGGCTCTCCGCGATCACGTCGAGGTAGGCGCGCTCGACGTTCCTCGGCAGCGTGAAGGTGCGCGTGAGCTTGTCCGCGCCCGAGCCGAGGCCCACCGTCCCGCCGGCGGGTCCGGCGGCAAGCGGCAGCACCACGTCGGCCGCGGGCTGCTCGCCCTCCGCATCGTCCTGCTGCGGGTAGAATGCGAGCCGGGCGCTGCCGGTGATGATCCCGGTGTACCTCGAGTTGATCAGGTTGCCGATGTCCACCGCGCCGGTCTGCGGCACCTCGAAGACGGGACCGTAGTCCGTCAGGTCGCGCTCGACGTGCCAGGTGCGCTGGCCGAAGAGCGGCGCGATGTCGTCCTTGGAGGGCTCGGGCGTGGTGCCGAAGAAGATGTTGGTGCCGCCGAGCCAGAGGTTCGCGGTGCGGTCGAACTGGCGTCCGGCGCTGACGGCGAAGTCGCCCTCGAGCACCACCTTCGCCCAGGGCCCGGGGCAGTCGCCCGGCGGCGCGTAGCTGAACGACTTGCCGGAGAAGTCGGCGAAGACCACGCCATTGAAGAGCGTCACGCGGCAGGGCGTGGTGTCGGGACGCACGACGCCGGGATCGGCCACCGCGGTGTTGGGTGAACCGACCTCCGGCGCAGCGGCAGCGGCTGCGGCGGTGAGAAGGGTGGCGAGTGCAGAGGTGCGGAACAACACCATGAGATGCCTCCTGAGCCGATAGAGGCCCTCAGCCAAAACTGGCGCCGGGAAGCAAACAAGCCGCGCTCCCACTCACCTGTCCATATCTGGACTCGCCGGGCTAGAGGCAGACCAGCAGCGCCGCGAGACCCGCCAGCGCGCAGAGCAGCGTGACTCCCATCGTCCTCGCGAGCTCGCTGTTCACTTCGCCACGATGGCAGCCGCGCCCGCCTCGGCCCATCCGCGCATTGTCCGTGAGCGCCACCCCTACATCTCCTGCGCGAGCACCGGCCATCCCCGCCGCCGCGCCTCGGCGCTCAAGGGAGACCCGGCCGCTGGCGCGACCACCGCCGCCACCCGCGCCGCCTCCAGCAGCGCCAGGTCGCCGGCCAGCGAGTCGCCGCAGGCGAGCGCCAACTTGCCCAGCGCCGCGGCCTTGGCAACCTTCCCTGCAGCGTAGGTCACCGGGGCCACCAGCTCGTCGGTGAAGCGCCCCGCGACGACGCGGGTCTCGATGCCGGCCCAGCGCTGAAAGCCCGCGAACGGCGCCGCCGCGCGCACGATCGGCAGCGCGCTCGCCGAGATCACCACCAGCGAAAGCCCCGCGCGCGCGCAGAGCTCGCGCAGCGCGCGCGTGTCCGCGATCAGTCGCGGCGGGACCCAGGCGCGCGCGAACGACTCGGCCTCGGCCGCGACCCGCGCCTCCTCGAGCCCGGCCTGCAGCTGCGCCGCGTACGCATAGCCAGCGGCGCGGTCCTGGTCCACGCGGCGCTCGTAGGCCTGGTATGGATCGGTGCCGTCGGGCAGCGTCACCCAGCCGAGCGAGACGAGGTGGCGCAGGAAAGCCTCGCCGATGTCCTCCCGCCACAGAGTGCCGTCAGCGTCGAAGGCGGCGAGCGCGCGGGGGTACTCACGGCCTGCAGCAGCGACGCGGTCCGCGAGCTCCGCCGGAATCACTCGCAGCGCTCGAGCGCGCGATCGAACGCGCCGCGCTCCTCGCGCTCCGCCTGCGCGCGCACCGCTCGGCAGCCGGCGCTCCGCCCATGCCGCGCCAAGAGCTCGGCGGCGGACCTGCGCAGCCCGGGCTGCTTCGCCGTCTCCAGCACCGGCTTGAGCGCCGCCACCAACTTCGGCGAGGGCAGCACACGCGCGGCGCCCTGCAGCGCCGCCACCCGCACCACCACCGGCTGGGCCTCGCTCTGCGCGAGCTGCGGCGTCAGCAAAGCGGCCCGCTCGGGCGCCGCGGCCACCAGGCCGTCCACCGCCTTGGCACGCCGCGAAGGGAACGCCTGCGGGTCGCCGATGATCTGCTCGAGAATGGGCGCGGCCTGGGGCCCGAGCGCTCGCCACTGCGAAACCGGGATCGGCACATCGATGACCCCGAGGAAGGCGTCGATCTGGGCGCGCAGCTCCTCGGGAGAGAGCTGCTGCACCGGCGCCTCCGCCGCTGGGTGCGAGGCGGTCGCGGGCTGCGGAGAGGCCTTCCGGGCTGTGGCGGCCGGCCCGGCGATGAGCGCTGCGATCAAGATCCACATGGCGTCCTCACTGCACGACGGGGTTGAGCCGCATGACCTGGCCCTGCTGCGGCGAGAGCTTGCCCTGCGCGGACTGGTCGAAGATCCAGAACATTAAATTGTCGCCTCCTCCACACGTTTTGTCAGTCGTGCGGCAGGACTGCGGCAGCACCTGCGTGCCGGTGCCGTCGCGCGTGCAGCCGCCGACCTTGGCCGGCGCCACGCAGCTCTCGCAGCGGCAGGTCGGCGTATCGGTGAGCGGGTCGAAGAACTCGCCGCTCGCCTCGCTGGTGTGGAAGAGCCCCATGAAGTGGCCTCCCTCGTGCGCGGCGATGTACGCGACGCTGTCGGGGCCACAGGTCTTGACCGAGAACGAACCGATGCAGTCCGTGGTGCCCAGGTCGGCGAGCGACACCGCGGCGCCGCTGTGGATGGTGCCGCCGATGCTCGAAGGCCCCGGAATGGTTCCGTCGATGCCGACCACCGTCTGGCCGTTGTTCAGCGACGAGGTGATGCTCTGCACCAGGAAGAAGTTGAGCGCGTTGCCGGGCTGCGAGAGCGTGAACATCTGGTCGAGCGCGCTGCAGGGACCGGTCTTGTCGGCGTCGATGTTCGAGCCGTACTGGTCTTGCGCCCAGGTCGGCACGTCGTAGACGGTCACGGTGCGCACGCAGATGCCGACCTGCGCGTAGAGCGAGCTGAGCGTCTGGACGAAGCGCTTGATGGCTGCATTCCGCGGCGCGGTGGTGTTATCGAACCCGGGCGTGGTGGCGACGAGGTACAGGCTCACGTCGAGCGCGCCCGTGGTGGGCAGTCCCTGCTTGGTGATCACCGAGACGTCGTAGGTGCCGTTGGGAGACCCGCCGTCGGTGCAGTTGGGGTCACCCACGCACTCCTGCGAGTAGTCGTTGACGGTCATCTTCCAGGTGCCTGCGGGTAGGCCGCCGCCGCGATAATCGGCGCTCAGCAGAATGGTGGCGTTGGGCACGGTGAGCGCGAGAGTGCTGGGCCCGCCGCCTCCGAAGTAGACGGGGTACTGGGCGCTGGGGTCGCCGCCATCGGCGTCGCAGCAGGTGTTGTCGTCGTAGATCTTGGTGCCGTCCGGGGTGGTGACATTCAGCGGCACGGCGCTGTTCTCGACCACCTGGTTCTTGAAGACCACCCTGTCCACGGCGCTCACCGCCTGCTCGACCAGCGTGACGCTGCCGGTGCCGGCTGGCACGTTGAAGCTCACCGAGTCGCCGACCTTGTGCGTGCCGAAGGGCTGCACCTGCGCCGCTGCCAGCGCGCTCTGCTTCACCGGCTTCGCGCACGAGTTGGCAGGCGGCTGCGGCGCCGAGATGGTACCGCCCGGGACGATGGAGGGAGCCGAGCAGGTGGCGGACGGTCCGGGGCACTGCGCGGTGGCGACGCAGGTGTAACTCGCCGAGGCGCAGCAGACGAGCGACGCGTCCTTGCAGTCAGCGTCCTTCAGGCAGCCGGTGGGGATGGCCTCGGTTCCTTTGTTGCTGCCGCAGGCGAACAGGGCGACTGCGCAAACGGCGATGGCTCGATGGCTCACGAAAGGCTCCTCCGGGTAACCGCGCAATCCAGCTCGAGTCCCGCAAATGGGACTTCGGAAGCGGCGCGTTGGTTCAAAGCGGTGCCGGTCACTCGCAGCGCTCGAGCGCTCGAGCGAAGGCGCCGTCCACCTCGCGCCCTGCCTGCGCGCGCACCGCCTGGCATCCAGCCGAGCGCCCGTGCCGCGCGAGCAAGTCCGCGGCCACCGCGCGCAGCCCGGGCTCCTTCGCCGACTGGAGCACGGGCCGGAGCGCCGCGACCAGCCCGTGCGAGGGCAAGAGGCGCGCGGCGCCGTGCAGGGCAGAGACGCGCACCACCATCGGCTCGTTCTCGCCCTGCGCGAGCCGGGTCACCCGCAGCGCGGCGCGGTCCGGCGCCGCTGAGACGAGGCCGTCGAGCGCTTTGGCCCTCCGCGTGGGAAACGCCTGCCGGTCATCGAGCACCTGCTCGAGGAGCGGCGCCGCCGCGGGCCCCAGCGCCTGCCAGCGCGAAGGCGAGATGGGCGTGTCGATGCTGTTGAGATAGGTTTCGATGGTCTGGCGCAGCTCGTCCGGCGAGAGCGGCGCTCTGGGCGGGCCCGGCTCCGCAACGGGCGGCGCGGAGCTCCGGTGCGCTCCGGGCCCCAAGGCGATGAGCGCGGCGATCAAGATCATCCACATGGCTTTTGTGTCCTCACTGCACGACGAGGTTGAGCCGCATCAGCTGTCCCTGCTGCGGCGAGATCTGGGCCTGCGAGACCCGCGCGTCCAGCTGCCAGAACATCAGGTACTGCGCGCCCGCGCACGAGGCCTGCGTGCCAGCGCAGGAGGCCGCGCCCACCAGCGGCGGGTTCGCGCCCTTGCCGCAGCTGGCCTGGCTCGCCGCCGCCGCGCAGCTTTCGCACTTGCAGGTCGGCGTGTCGGTCAGTGGGTCGAAGCTCTCGCCCGACGATTCTGTCAGGTGGTAGAGGCCGAGGAAGTGGCCGCCCTCGTGCGCCGCGATGTACGCCACCTCGTCGGCGGCGCAGTTCGCGACGTCGATCTTGGTGCCGCAGACCTGCGTGCGCGGGTTGGTGAGGTCGGCGATGGAGACCGCCGCGCCGCTGTGCACGGTGCCGCCCACGGTCGCAGGACCGGGGATGGTGCCGTCGATGCCCACCACCTGCCCGCCGCCGTTGCTCGTCGAGGTGATGCTCTGCACGAGGAAGAAGTTGAGCGTGTTCTTCCCGGGCTGCGAGAGCAGGAACATCTGGTCGAGCGTGCTGCAGGGGCCGGTTTGGTCGGCGTCGATGGTGGTGCCGTACGCGGTCTTCGCCCAGGGCGGCACGTCGTAAAAGGTCGCGTTGCGCACGCAGATGCCGGCTTGCGCATAGATGTCGCTCACCGTCTGCACGATCCGTTTCGCCTGCGCATCGGCGGGCGCTGTCGCCGCGGTGAATGGCGACGAGCCCACGATGTAGAGGGCGAGGTCGAGCGCGCCCTGCGCCGGCAGGCCGGGCCGGGTCACCACGGTGACGTCATACTGGCCAGAGGTGGAGCCGCCGTCGGCGCAGTTGGTGACCTGCGTGCACTCGTAGGCGAAGTCGCCGACGGTGAGCTTCCAGGCGCCGGACTTGAGCCCGCTCGCCGCGAAGTCGCTGCTCATGGACGGCGTGGTGTTGGGGATGGTCAAGCTGCCGGTGCTGGGCGAGCCGCCGGCGTAGAACACCTGCGCGGTGGTGGGATCCGCCGGCTGCTGGAGATCGTCGAAGACCTTGGCGCCGTCAGGCCCGGTGATGTCGCGCGGCACCGCGCTGTTGTCGTCGGTGTTGCCGTCGGTGAAGAGGATCTTGCTGGTGCTCGCGGCCGGCGTCGCCTGCTCGAAGATGCTGACGCTACCGGTCCCGCCCGGCACGTTGAACGAGACCGATTCGCCGACGCGCCGGGTGCCGAAGCTCTGCACCTGCGCCGCGGGCGCCGTGCTGGGCTGGATGGGCCGATCGCAAACTCCAGCCGGCGGCTGCGGCGCCACCACCGTTCCGCCCGAGACCAGCGTGGGCGCAGCGCAGGTCGTCTGGCTGACCGGCGGACCGCAGAGTGAGGTGGGAAGGCAGACGTTGCCCTGTGCTCCGCAGCAGACATAGCCGGCGCGACAGTCCTTGTCGGCAGCGCAGCCCGGCGCGCAGACCTGCGCGTTGGCGGTGGTGCCGCGCAGGTCGGCGCAGACCGAGCCCGTCGCGCAGCCGGCGCCGCACGCCCTGGTGCACGCGCCGGAGTCGAACCCCTTGGAGGAGCCGCTGCAGGCGAGGCCGCCCGCGCAGTCGCCATCGGCGGCGCACGATTCGCCCAGCTCCCCGAGGCTCGTTCGCGCCACGCACGCGCCCGAGACGCACCGCTGGGTGGAGTCGCAGTCGTGCGCGGTGTTGCAGCTGCCTGCGCCGCCGCTGTTGCTGCTGCCGCAGCCCCACGCGAAGACGACCGCCGCGCACACCCTCATCGCCCTGTAGGTCACGCTGCCTCCGGAAAGCAGTCTACCGATCGGGACACGGCAGCGCGCGCCCAGGTGACATCGCTTGTTGACGATCGCTCGCGGTGATAGTCGCAACCCCCCATGGCAGACCGCGTCCTCGTCGTCGATGATGAGCAGAACCTGCGCAAGGTCCTCGCGGCCACGCTGCAGCGCGAAGGCTACGAAGTCCAGGTGGCCGCCGACGGCGAGGAGGCCCTGGCGGCGCTCGAGCGCGACGGCGCCGACGTCATCGTCACCGATCTGGTCATGCCGCGCATGGACGGGCTCACCCTGCTCCGCCGGGTGGTCGCGCGCCATCCCGACGTGCCGGTGATCGTGGTCACCGCGCACAGCCGCGTCGACCGCGCGGTCGAGGCGATGAAGGCCGGCGCCTTCGACTTCGTCGCCAAGCCGTTCGAGCACGCCGAGCTGAAGGCCATCATCGCCAAGGCCGCGCGGCAGAGCGACGAGAACGCCAAGAACGTGGTCCCCGAGGCGCTGCAGGAAGGCGCCGCGCGCAAGTTCACCGAGATCATCGGCCGCGGCGCGCGCATGCAGGAGCTGCAGCAGATCATCGCCAAGGTGGCCGACGCGCCCTCGACGGTGCTGATCCAGGGCGAGAGCGGCACCGGCAAGGAGCTGGTCGCCACCGCGCTGCACGAGAAGTCCTCGCGCCGCGATCGGCCGTTCATCAAGATCAACTGCACCGCCATCCCGCGCGAGCTGGTCGAGGCCGAGCTGTTCGGCTTCGAGAAGGGCGCCTTCACCGGCGCGGTGTCGTCGAAGCCGGGCCGCTTCGAGTTGGCCGACGGCGGCACGCTCTTCCTCGACGAGATCGGCGAGGTCCCGCTGGAGATGCAGGTGAAGCTGCTGCGCGCCATCCAGGAGAGCGAGTTCGAGCGCGTCGGCGGCGTCAAGACCACGCGGGTCGAGGTGCGCTTGATCGCCGCCACCTCGCGCGACCTCTCGCGGGAGATCGCCGCGGGCCGCTTTCGCGAGGACCTCTTCTATCGCCTGAACGTCGTGCCGGTCTTCCTGCCGCCGCTGCGCGAGCGGCGCGACGACATCCCCCTGCTGGTCGAGCACTTCCGCCAGAAGTACAACGCGCGGCTGAAGAAGTCGGTCGAGCGCATCGAAGACGACGCCCTCGCCGCGCTCGCCGCTTATTCCTGGCCGGGCAACATCCGCGAGCTGGAGAACGTGCTCGAGCGCACCATTCTCTTCGTCGAGGGGACAACCATCCGCGCCGCCGACCTGCCGGCCTCGCTGCGACAGGATGGCGCCTCTGCCGACGCCCGCGCTTTGCCGCACCTGGCGGGCCCGCCCGGCCCGCTCAAAGAGATCGTGCGCGAGCAGGTGCAAGCCATCGAACGCGACCTGATCGTGCGCGGACTCGAGGTCACCGGAGGCAACGTCACGCGCACCGCCAGGCTGCTGAAGATCTCGCGCAAGAGCCTGCAGATGAAGATGAAGGAGTTCGGGCTGCGCGAGATCGAGCCGTAAAGCTTGGCAGGCGCAGGCGGTCTGCTACTCTCGCGCGCGATGAACTTCCGGCGCGCCGCGCTCCTGGCTCTTCTCCTCTCCTCGCAAGCCTTCGCCGCTCATGTCACCGACGTGGCCGACGCGATGGACGAGCAGCACCCGCTCGAGATCGACCTCGACGCGACGCTCTCGCACTCGCGCGAGGAGACGCGCATCACGCGCGAGCAGACCGCGGGCGGCGGCATCAACCTGGTGGACGAGCTGCACACGCTGCGCACGGTGGACGAGCTGGGCCTGCGGCTCGGCGTGGGCCTCTGGCACGATCTCGAGCTGCACGCGCTCCTGCCGGTGGCGCTCAAGGATCAGCAGGACTGGCGCTATGCCAACGTCGGCGGCGTCTCGGTCGAGAGCGCTTCAACGCTGAAGAACAATCATCTCGATATCTCCGGCTGCCTGAAGCCGGGCTCGTGCAATCCCGCCGGACCCGCGTCGCCCATCGTGCCGGTGCCGGGCCAGAGCACGCGCGGTGGATTGCGCGATCCGACCATCGGCATTGCCTGGGGCCCCATCAATGAAGAGCGCGAGCTGCGGCTGCGGCCCGAGCTGTTTCCGCCCGGCAAGCCAGTCTCGACCTGGGTGATTGGCCTCGATTACACGCTGCCGTTGCCGGTGACCGCGGACGACCCGTCGCGCTTCGGCTTCAATAGCCAGCTCGGCACCGGGCCGCTGCCTGCGAGCGGCAGCGAGCACAAGCGCGTGCACCTCTTCGAGCTCTGGACGGCGTTCTCGAAGCGATATCGGGTGCTCGACCCCTATCTCCGTCTCTGGGCGCGCGCGCCGCTGGTGCCACACGGCTCAGGAACCGTCGGCGGCAAGGGCGATGGGCCTTATGACAACTGCTCGCATCCGGAGCTGCTGGCGGACGTGGCTGTTGCGAACTGCGCCGCGACGGGAAAGCTTTCGTGGACCGGGCAGACCGGATATCAGCCTGGATATCAGGCGGGCTTTTCGGTCGGCACCGAGCTCGTCGCCGCCGAGGATCTCCGGGCGCAGCAGAAGCTCGCTTTCGATATTCGCGCGGACGTGACCTATCTCGGTCCCGGACGCGATTACACCCAGGTCACGGATATGCTCGGCAAGCTCACCTATCGCGATGAATATGTGAATGGCACCGCGCAGCTGGGGATCTATGGCCGCGTCGCGCGCTGGCTGCACGCGCGCGTCTATGGCAGCGTCGGCTTCGATACGCCGCACTTCCTCACGCACGAGAACATCGGCGAGGACAAGGCCGGCGCGGGAAACATCACCATCTCGGGCGGCAACGGCGTGGCGCCGGACCAGAACCCCACCTACGACTTCCGCCTCGACCAGCCCGGCCGCCGCCTGCGCGCCGAGGCCGTGTTCATCTGGGGCGTCGCGGGCACGCTCTCGCTCAACTTCTGAGCGCCCGGCAGCCCGGGCGCGGCCGCCTCGAGCTTGCACGCGCGCCTGATGCCGCTGAAGCGTCTCGCAGCGTCTGGTTCATTCGCTCGACCCGGCCCTTGGCCTGGGGCGAGTTTGCGCACGTAGACCAGCAAGGAGCAGCGCGGTCCGCGCTCTTCGAACCCATCGTGGTCCGAGCTGTCGAGACCTGGATTCGCTCGCCGAGGCGGCCGCGGCGGTGGCGCAGGCCGACAGCTCCGTTCGATCGGAACGCTCGCGAAAGCCGCCGCACCTGCCGAGAGTCAAACCACCACGGGAGGTCGCCGAACGACATCAGGTGACCGACTGCCAGGGCGAAGCTGCTGGGACATGAGGGGCTTCAACTCGACTTGTCCCATTTGTCTGCCACAATCACATGATGCAGGCCGAGCTGGATTTTCTTGGGCGAGGTGGGCGGCGCGCGGAGGCGGGCCGGAAGCGCTCGAAGAGCTCGGGCATGCCGCACCTGCAACGAGCCGAGCTCGCCGCGCGCGACCCGGTCCACGTCACGCTGCGGGGTCGGGAAAGGCTGCTGGAACCTGCGCAGCTTCCGGGCCCTGCGTGCGCTGGAGCCGGCCTTCAATGCGGGGCGGGAGCGGTTCGGGTTCCGGCTCG